>JBBQZL010000152.1:0-6606 GCA_038207745.1 Solirubrobacterales bacterium | reverse complement strand
AGGATCACCACAAGGTGACGATCACCGACGATGCGCTTTCCGCGGCCGCCGAGCTTGCCGATCGCTACATCAGCTAGCGCTTCCTGCCGGACAAGGCGATCGATGTGATCGATGAGGCCGCATCGAGGATGCGGATCAAGTCGATGACCGCTCCGCCCGTCCATCGTGACCTCGAGGAGGAGATCGAGACCACGCGTCGCGAGAAGGAAGCCGCGATCGAGGACCAGGAGTTCGAGAAGGCGGCCAACCTTCGTGACAAGGAGCGCCAGCTCACCACCAAGAAGCGCGAACTCGAAGAGGAGTGGGCCAAGGGCAACGACGCCGATCGTCCCGAGGTCGGCGAAGAAGAGGTTGCCGACATCGTCGCGATGTGGACCGGCATCCCGGTCTTCAAGCTGACCGAGGCCGAGACCAAGAAGCTGATCCGGATGGAGGAGGAACTCCACAAACGCGTGATCGGCCAGGAGGTCGCGATCACCGCCGTCTCGAAGGCGATCCGTCGCTCCAGAGCCGGGATCAAGGATCCGAAGCGGCCGCAGGGCTCGTTCATCTTCCTGGGACCGTCAGGTGTCGGAAAGACCGAGTTGGCCCGCACGCTCGCGGACTTCCTCTTCGGTGATGAAGAGTCGATGATCCGGATCGACATGTCCGAGTACATGGAGAAGCACGCCGTCTCGAGACTGGTCGGCTCACCTCCCGGGTACGTCGGGTATGACGAGGGCGGGCAGCTCACCGAAGCCGTTCGGCGTAAGCCTTACTCGGTGCTGCTGCTCGATGAGATCGAGAAGGCCCACCCCGACGTCTTCAACATTCTCCTGCAGATTCTCGAGGACGGTCGCCTGACCGACTCTCAGGGGCGGACAGTTGATTTCCGCAACGCGATCGTGATCATGACCTCAAACATCGGTGCTGCCGAGATCGCCCGCAACACGGGCATCGGCTTCACGGTTTCCTCCGACGATACCGGGATCAGCCACGATGAGATGAAGGGCCGGATCACGAGTGAGCTCAAGAAGGTCTTCAGGCCCGAGTTCCTCAACCGGATCGACGAGGTCATCGTCTTCCACAAGCTGACCAAGCCCGAGGTCAAGGAGATCGTCGATCTCCTGATCGCCCGGGTGCGCGTCCAGATTGCGGATCACGACCTCCTGCTCGAGCTCGATGACGGTGCCAAGGATGTTCTGGTCGAGAAGGGCTGGGATCCATCGATGGGTGCCCGACCCCTTCGTCGCGCGATCCAGCGCTACATCGAAGACCCGCTAGCCGACGAGGTTCTGCGTGCCGGTGGCGGCGAATCGGTGACCGGGTCCCTGGTCACGGTCAGCGTCAACAAGGGCGATGACGCCGAGGAAAACCCGCTCAAGCTGACGATCACCAAGCCGAAGAAGCGCGTCTCGAAGCCCAAGAAGGAGCCGGTCGGAGTCGGCGCCGGCAACAAGAAGCGCGTCGAGGATGAGGCACCCCGGGTGGAGCCGTCCTCCGAGTCCGGAGATTCAAAGACCGACGAGTAGCCGGCGGCTGGAGTACGCGAGCGGCGCCTGCGCTGCACGCGGCTTCAGGCGTTGCCGCCGAGCACGGCTTCGGCGGCGGTCTCCGCTTCTGTGATCTGTTCCTCGACCAGGTCGAGACCGTTGTCCCAGAAGGACGGGTCGGCGAGATCGATACCGACGATCCTGCCCAGTTCCTCCGGCGACCTCGACCCACCCGCGGCCAGCATCTCCAGGTAGGCGGGGACAACCTCATCGCCCTTCTCGGTGTAAAGGCGATAGACGGAAAGCGCCAGAAGCTGCCCGTAGGCATATGCATAGACGTAGCCGGGTGATCCGATGAAGTGGGGAACGTAAGACCACCAGGAGCGGTATCCCTCGGTGATCTCAACCGAGTCGCCGAGCATCTCCGTCTGGGTCTCGAACCAGAGTTCACCGAAGCGCTCGACCGAGAGCTCACCGTCCTGCCGTCGGGTGGTGTGGACGCGGTCCTCGAACTGATTCATCGCGATCTGCCGGAAGACGGTCGCAATCTGGCCCTCGACGGCCTCGGCAAGCAGCGCCAGACGTGAGGCGGGGTCCTCCGCCCGGCCCAGCAGGCGCCCGAAGACGAGCTGCTCACCGAAGACCGATGCGGTCTCGGCGACGGTCAGCGGCGTGCTCTGATGGAAGATCCCCTGCTTTCGCCCCCCGAGATACTGGTGGATGCCGTGGCCGAGTTCGTGGGCAACGGTCAGCACGTCCCGGCGCTTGCCTGTGTAGTTGAGCATCACGTAGGGGTGGACTCCAGGGACCGCGGAGGCGCTGAAGGCGCCGCCGCGCTTGCCGGGCCGGGGCGGGGCATCGATCCAGTGCTCGTCGAAGAACCGCGCGATCACATCGCCCGCCTCCGGCGAGAGCGAGTCGAATGCATCCTGGACGATCTCCACCGCTTCGGCCCAGGGGATCTCCTCGGCATCGGGCGTGATCGCGGCCATCCTGTCGTAGTCCGCAAGGCGCTCGATCCCGAGCAGCCGCGCCTTGACCCGATACCAGCGACGGGCAAGTTCGTAGCGGCCGCGGACCGCCTCGACCAGGGCCTGCACCGAGTCATCGGTCGCCTCGTTGGACAGGTTTCGGGTCGAGATCCAGGTTGGATACGAGCGCAGACGGTCGCCGATCGACTTGTTCTGGAGCAGCGTGTTGAAGATGTAGCCACGGGTCCGCAGGCCCGGCTCGAGTGCCTCGGTGACCGCCTCTGCGGTTGTCCTGCGGACCTCCTGGTCGGGGTCCACCAACTGGGAGAGCGCGAGATCGAGTGCGACGGGCTCCGGCTGCGAAGGCAGGTCGACCCGGATCGCCGAGCTGAGCTCGTCAAAGAGCCTGTCCCAGGCACCTGCCCCGGTCACCGAAAGCTCGGAGACGATCCGCTCCTCCGGTGCTGTCAGAACATGCGGCCGATAACGGCGTTCAAGTTCGAGGTGATGGCGGGCGAAGTCGAGACCCTCGGTTGCGAGCAATGCCTTGGCGTGGTCATCGCAGAGCGCCACCCACTCGAGGTCGAAGAAGAGCAGCTTCGTGTTGATCGCGGTTCCGCGTTCGGTGACCATCTGGACCAGAGCGCCGTTGGCCGGCGCCTCCGTGTCGGCTGCAAATCGCAGATGGGCGAAGTTGGCGGCGCGGCCGACCAGATCGGAGAGCTCGGCAAGCGAGTTCATCGCCTCGATCAGCGCAGCGCCGTCGATCTCCTTGACCTTGCCCTCGTGGCGCTCGGCGAAGGCCTCGGCAATCACGTCCGCCCGGTTGAGGAATGCCCTGACCTCCACCTCGGCGGCCGGGCTCTCGGCGTCAGGTCCGGGGGTGCCGTCTCGCGCCAGCAGATGGGAGAGATCCCAGGCAGCGGCGTCCAGATCTGTTCGGGCGGCGTTGACGGACTCCTGGTCGGCGGTTGAGGTCATATTGCGGCCAAACTAGCAGAGGCTCAACGCCGGCTCGCCTTCTCGCAGAACCGGTTGCCCAGGGTCGGCAACGGTCCTGCTCCGCCCTCAACCCGGTGAGGATGTCGGCGGCGTGGTCGATGTCTGATCGCGCAACCGGCGGCGGACGATGTAGTCACCGATCAAGGCGCCGGGCGGGCCGCCGGTGATCACGACGATCAGCGGGAACCACCAGCCCCACCACATGCTCAGTCTTCCCTGGATGACCAGGACGACCAGGGCCAGGAATCCGATTCCGTGGATCGGACCGAGGATCGAGACGATGGAGTGCCTGTCGGCGACGAACGAAGACGCCCAGATAAGCGGGATCAGGAGCAGGAAGTCGATCAGGGCGACCCACGCGATCCAGTCGAGCGAGCGCTTCCTTGCCTCGATATCGGCGGGATCCATTGTCGCGGTGGCTTCAGGCACGGAAACTGACGCTACCAGGGGGTCAATGGGGGCGACCCGGACATCGACGGATCGCTAGCGTGGTTGCGATGAAAGCCCCTGGCAGAACCGCAATCGGAACCTGGAGCGGCGGCCGCTTCATGCACTTCGGTGAGCAGATAAGCGAAGAGCGTTTCCGCGCGCTGATCACCCCCGGCGGCATCGACACGGTGCTGACCGCAGATACCTACGGCCAGGGCGAGGCAGATCGGCTTCTCGGTGAGGCGATCAGCGATCAACCTCGGGACTCCTTCTGCCTGGCCGGAGCGATCGGACACGACTTCTACGAGGGCGAGCGCCAGGGCGCCAAGGGCTTTCCGCGCTTCACCAACCCGGAGCTCCGCGGAGCCGGGGAATACGCCGACTACCTCAGGCGCGCCACCGAGCGAAGCCTCGAACGGCTGGGTGTTGACTCCTTCGACCTCCTGATGCTGCACAACCCGGACCGCATCGGCTACACCAGCGAGGTCGTCTGGGACGCAATGTCGGAGCTGCGGAACAGCGGCCTGACCGGGCAGATCGGTGTTGCACCCGGCCCCGCCAACGGCTTCACGCTTGACCTGATCTCCTGTCTCGAGCGCTTTGGAGATCGGATCGATTGGACGATGATCATCCTCAATCCATTTGAGCCATGGCCGGGCGAGTTGATGCTCGATGCCGCGGGGCGGGCCGATGTCAGCGTGATCACCCGCGTTGCCGACTACGGAGGGATCTTCTGGGATGACCTCGCCTCGGAGGATGATCTGGGGCCCAGGGATCATCGGGCCTTCAGGCCAGAGGGCTGGGTCGCAGAGGGTCGCAGGCGATTGGAGCTGATCCGGCCGATCGCAGACCGCCACGACCTCACCCCGATGCAGCTCTCCTGCGATTGGAACCTCGCCCACGGCCCGGTCGAGTGCGTCGTGCCCACCCTTGTCCAGGAGATCGGCGACGGTGCCAGGACCGTCGAGCAGAAGCGGGCCGAGCTTGAGGCATTGCCTCTCGAGCAGCGGCTCAGCGACGCCGAGGTGGCTGAGATCCGGGCGATCGGTGACAACACCGGATCGATGAAGCTGAAGGGCGCCAGCCCCGAGTTCGAGGGCGAGGAGACCGCCGATCAGTGGGCGCTGGGCGAAGACCTCGAAGGGGTCGCGGCAAGATGGGGCATCGACGCCGCGAGTGGTGGAATTCTCAGCGGGCCTCCTGCGACCGGCTGATGATCAGATCCCGGCGATCGGGCAGCGAAGCCTGCCGCCGCTGAATCCCCGGAGCATCGAGTCCGCGTTGGCCGCCTCCATCTTCAGATAGGTGTCGCCGGATGAGCCGCTTGCACCAAGCGTGTCCCCGTACAGCGAGTGGCCCGCTTCTGCCCCGGTCTGCGCGGCCAGCGCCTCCTCGAGCTTCGGGTTGATCGAGCTCTCGGGAAAGATCGCCTTTACACCCTCCTTCTTGACCAGTGCGCTGAGGTCAGACAGCTCTCCGGCGGAGGGCTGCGCCTGGGTGGTTTGCGACGGGATCACGGCGCCGATCACCTTGACGTCGTAGCGGTTTGCGAAGTAGCCGAAGGCGTCGTGGCTGGTGACCAGCTTGCGATCCCTCGCCGGGATCTTCGAGAAGCATCTGCGGATACCGGCGTCCAGCGCCCTGACCTTCGAGATGTAGGACGTCGCGTTCTTCTCAAGTGCGGCCTTGCGGGCCGGTTCCGCCTTGATCAGGGAGTCTCGGATCACCGCGATCGCCGCCTCCACGTTCTGCGGGTCATGCCACCAATGCGGATCGAAGTTGGATGCCTGGTCGCCCTCGCCCGCGAGCCGGGTCGGGACGGAGTCACCGACCACGACGGTCTGGGGGTCGCCGCCGGACTCGGAGACGACGGTGTCCATCCAGTTGTCGAGGCCGTCGCCGCTCTCGAAGACGATCTTCGCGTTTGCGGTTGCGGTCACGTCGTCGGGCCGCGGTTCGTACTCGTGGGGGTCGGTGTTGGGCTGGAGAAGCTGGTGGACATCAACCGCATCGCCGCCGATCTGCCCGACGATGTCACCGAGCTGGGTCGTGGTCGCGATGACGTCCAGCTTGCCGGCGTTGTCGCTGCTGCCCGGGTGTCCACATCCCGCCGGCAGCAAGAGGGCGGCGCAGACCGTTGCCATCGTGAATGGGATGCTCAGAGAGCGGGGGCAGCGAACTCTTGGGATCCGACCGCGGGGACGGTGCTTTGGGGGCATTGCCGCAACCCTATCGCAAAGATGAGACTCAATCCTGTTTAGCGTTCAATTCGATCCCCGGCCGGCGAAATGGCAGACGATGGTGAAGCCTGCAACCGTCGGCCGTCCGCCCGGCCGGCCATGCGTGGGGCGAAGACCGTCGGGGCTGGTGCTTATCGTGGTGAGATCGCCCGGACACACCCCCGATACACATGCCAGGAATGCGGCCAGGACACGCTGTCGTGGGCTGGCCAATGCCCGGGATGTTCAGAGTGGAACACGCTGGTCGAGACGAGGCCCATCGAGGTCTCAAAGCGGCGCGGCAGGGTCGTTTCCGCTGTCGCTGCGCCGAAACCCGTGGCACTTCGCGATGTCGAGGCGAGCTCGGTTTCCAGAGTCCGGACGGGGATCGGCGAGCTCGATCGGGTCCTCGGAGGAGGGTTGGTTCCGGGCTCGCTCGTATTGCTCGGCGGTTCCCCCGGGATCGGCAAGAGCACACTGACCGGGATGGCACTCGGAAACATCGCCGGAGCC
>JBBQZL010000151.1:0-6638 GCA_038207745.1 Solirubrobacterales bacterium | reverse complement strand
CCACCCGACTTCTCCACCAGCTGGTTGCGCAGGCGGATGTTGGCGAAGGTGCCGCGGATCATCACCTCGTGATTGCCGCGCCTCGAGCCGTATGAGTTGAAGTCCCTCGGGTCAACGCCCTGCTCGATCAGCCACTCGCCTGCCGGGCTTGACTTCTTGATCGCACCGGCCGGAGAGATGTGGTCGGTGGTGATGCTGTCGCCGAGCACGGCCAGGATTCGCGCCTCGGTGATCGGCTCGACCGGGACCGGCTCCGCCGGCATGTTCTCGAAGAACGAGGGACGACGGACGTAGGTCGAGTCGGGCCAGGTGTAGCGATCCCCCTCGGGTATCTGGATCTGGTTCCAACGCGTGTCACCCTCGAAGACCTCGCCATAGCTGCGCGAGAACATCGAGGACTCGACCGAGGCTCCGACCACCTCCTTGATCTCCTCGGAACCGGGCCAGATGTCCCGAAGGTAGACGGGCTCCCCGTCGGATCCCTCACCGAGGGGATCGTTTTGGATATCGATGTCCATCCGGCCGGCGAGCGCATAGGCGACGACCAGCGGCGGCGAGGCGAGGTAGTTGGCCTTGGTGTCCTGGTTGATCCTGCCCTCGAAGTTGCGGTTGCCCGAGAGCACCGCGCAGACGACCAGGTCGTTCTTCTCGACCGCGGCCGAGATCGCGGGATCGAGAGGACCGGAGTTGCCGATGCAGGTGGTGCATCCGTAGCCGACGAGGTTGAACTGCAATTGGTCGAGGTAGGTGGTCAGGCCGGCCCTGTCGAGGTACTCGGTGACCACGGTCGAGCCTGGCGCCAGAGAGGTCTTGACCCATGGCCTGCGGGTCAGGCCACGCGCCAGGGCATTGCGGGCGACGAGGCCCGCGCCGACCATGACGCTCGGGTTGGAGGTGTTGGTGCAGCTCGTGATCGCCGCGATCACCACCATCCCGTCGTCGAGGTCGAAGCTGCTGCCGTCTTCGAGAGTGACCGGAACCGCCCGCGAAGGCGCCCGCTTCACGATCGACTCGTCAGCGTGAACCGCGGGATGCGGCTTGCCGGCCTCCTCACTTTGACCGTTCGATGGAGGGTCCGAGGCGGGGAAGGACTCATCGAGGGTCTCGTCGTAGCTGCTCTGCGCCTCGTCAGGAGTGTCGGGATTGAACTCCTCGAGGGCTTCGGCAAACGCCTCCTTGGCCTCGCGAAGCGGGATCCGGTCCTGCGGCCGCTTTGGCCCGGCGATGCTGGGCTCCACATCACCCAGATCGAGGCTGAGGGTCTCGGTGAAGACGGGATCCTCGCCGTCCGGCGCATGGAACATGCCCTGCTCACGCGAATAGGCGTCCGCAAGCTCGACCGTTCTGGTCGGTCTCCCGGTGAACTCGAGATAACGGAGCGTCTCCTCATCGACTGGGAAGATCGCGCAGGTCGAGCCGAACTCCGGCGACATGTTGCCGATCGTGGCCCGGTCGGCGAGACCGAGCGTGGAGATCCCGGGTCCGAAGAACTCGACGAACTTGGAGACGACGCCTCGCTCGCGGAGCATCTCGGTGACCGTGAGGACGAGATCCGTCGCCGTCGCGCCCTCCGGCAGGCGCCCGCTCAGCCTGAAGCCGACGACCTGGGGCAGCAGCATCGAGATCGGCTGGCCGAGCATTGCCGCCTCGGCCTCGATCCCGCCGACGCCCCAACCCAGCACGCCGAGGCCGTTGACCATCGTCGTGTGCGAGTCGGTGCCGACCAGGGTGTCGGGGTAGGCGACCGGGTGTTCTTCGGTGCCGCCCCCGTAGACGACCTGCGAGATGTACTCGAGGTTGACCTGATGGCAGATCCCGGTGGCGGGCGGGACGACCTGGAAGTTGTCGAATGAGCGCTGGCCCCACTTGAGGAACTCGTAGCGCTCCTGGTTTCGCTCGAACTCACGCTCGGCGTTGACCTCGAAGGCGGTGGGGTTGCCGAAGGCGTCGACCTGGACCGAGTGATCGATGACCAGGTCGACATCGACCAGGGGGTTGATCGCGGTGGGGTCGCCTCCGATCTGCTCCATCGCGTCGCGCATCGCGGCGAGATCGACAACGGCGGGCACGCCCGTGAAGTCCTGCATCAGTACCCGGGCAGGTTGAAATGGGATCTCAACACTCGGCTCGGCCTGTGCGTCCCAGGTCGCAATCGCCTCGACATCGGCCGCGGTCACCGAGACGCCGTCCTCCAGCCGGAGAACGTTTTCGAGCAGCACCTTGATCGAGTAGGGCAGCCGGGCAACATCGAAGCGCTTCTGAAGTGCATCCAGCCGGTGGATCTCATATTCGCGTCCGCCCACCTCGAGGGTGCCGCGGGCTCCAAAGGAATCGCTGCTCATTGCGCCTTTCGAATCGGAATCAATTATTGGCCGGCCTTGCCGCTGCGCAGGTGGCCGTCGGCCACCTGCTTGGCCGCCCTCTGACCGGTCTTGCCGCTCTGGACCCGCTCGGCAAAGCTGGGGATCGCGAGGCCGACGTGGGCCAACGCGCGTTGCTGCAGTGGCGCGACGGCGACCTCGATCTTGTTTCCCTCGATCGCCGAGACAACGCCGACAGCAACCTCTGCCGGGTTCGACGACCCGACGCCGGCGGGCATCTTCGCCCCGGTGTCCGCGTACATCCCGGCATCCCTGATGAACCCCGGTGCGACGATCGATGACCCGACGCCGGATCCGGCGAGGTCGGTTCTGAGCGCAAGCGCGAATCCGCGCAGGCCAAACTTGGTCGCGTTGTAGATCGAGGACCGGGGGCTGGCGGTCTTCCCGGCCAATGACGAGACGAAGACGAGCTGACCGCGACGGCGCTCCCGCATCCCCGGAATCAGCGTCCGCGCCATCAGGATCGGCGCCTCGAGGTTGACCCGGAGGGACCTTGCTATCTCCTCCATGTTCATCTCCTCTACAAGTCCGGTCGCCGGAAGGCCGGCATTGGCGACCAGGATGTCGACGGCGCCTGCCTGCCCGGCGAGTTGCCCGGCCCCGCCGGGCTCCGCGAGATCGGCCTCGATGAAGCTGTGCCCGGACCCGGGAAGCCTGGCCACCAGCTCTTCCAGTTCCGCTCCCTTGCGCGAGCTGAGGACCAACCTCGCTCCGTGCTCGGCCAGGTCGATCGCGATTGCGAGGCCCAGACCACCTGTGGCGCCCGTCAGGAGGGCGGTTTGACCGGAGATATCCACTCCCGGAACCTACCACCGGGCGGTGATCGCTCAGGAGACGTCACGACAGACCCGGAGATGAACGGCGGCGAAGATGACAGGCGACACCGATACTCGTGGCCGGGGGCGGATCGCAGGCCGCTTCCCGAGAGGATCTTCTCCCCTATTTGCGGCCGGCCCAGGCAGGAACACGGCCGTTTGTTAGCGAATCATCATGAAATGCTCTACAGTGCCCAAAGCAAGTAACCGGTAATGCCGAATCTCGGGCCCAATAATCCGAGAGCGGGGGAACCAGCCAGGTGAGCGTGTACCGGCACCTGGTGACATATGGGGCGAATCCACCTAGGTGGGAGCGCAGCTCCTAGAGCGCCAGCCCGACAGCTAACCCCGTAGGCCGACCAAGGAGATCGGTTTGTCAAGTAGTTCCAAATACAAGAGATTGAAAGCGGTGGTGGCGGCCTCAGCGGCGCTCATGGCCGTAGCCCTCGTGCCATCCGGAGCGTCCGCGTCAAGCACGTGTGACACCGGCGGCAACACCGGCGGCATCGGCAAGATGTCGGTCGCCTGCCTGCCCTCTTCAAAGGCGAAGATCGTCAATGGGTATGCGGTTGCGCCCAAGAGTGCACCGGCCAAGGTCCGGCGGGTGATCGCCGCTGCGAACAAGATTCGCAAGAAGCCCTACATCTGGGGCGGCGGCCACCGCAACTGGAACTCGGCCGGCTACGACTGCTCCGGCGCCGTCAGCTATGCCCTGCGTGGCGGCAGGTTCCTCTCGAGCCCGCTTGATTCATCCAGCCTGATGAGCTGGGAGAAGCGTGGCGCCGGCAAGTGGATCACGGTCTTCGCGAACGGCGGACATGTGTATGCGGTAATCGCAGGCCTCCGCTGGGACACCTCGATGACCGGCGGAAACGGTCCCAGGTGGAGCAAGGTACAGCGCTCCAGCAGCGGCTTCGTCGCGCGTCACCCCGCCCGCTTCTAGAACCCTGCATCGCCAGTCCCCGCCGCGAAGGGAGAAATCCTTTCGCGGAGGGTGGCTGTGCGCATATGATCGTCCCGATTGAGTAGGCGGGGTGGCGCGAGGGGCGCCTGCCGCGAACGATTCAAGGAGGAAGGTCACGTCCAGTCCAGTCACCGGTGAACGGAGCCAAGGCTCCGTCCCCGGTCCCAATCAGACATCCGGTGAGGTGCCAGATGTGCGGCTCACCGGGCTGACCAAGCGCTTCGGGGATTTCGTCGCGGTCGACGGCATCGACCTCGAGATCAGGGCCGGCGAGTTCTTCACGATGCTCGGTCCATCAGGCTCGGGCAAGACGACAACCCTGCGGATGATCGCGGGCTTCGAGGACCCCGACTCAGGGGTGGTCGAACTCGGCGGGCAGAAGGTCAACGGACTCGCCCCATATGCCAGGGCGGTCAACACGGTCTTCCAGGACTACGCTCTCTTCCCGCACATGACGGTCGGGAGGAACATCGAGTACGGGCTCGAGGTCTCGAAGATGGGAAGGGCCGACCGGGTCAGACGCCGCGCCGAGGCCCTCGAGATGGTCCGCCTGGTCGGGTACGACGAGCGCAAGCCGAGCGAGTTGTCCGGCGGCCAGCGCCAGCGTGTCGCGCTGGCGAGGGCGATCGTCAACCACCCCAGGGTGCTGCTTCTCGATGAGCCACTCGGTGCCCTCGACCTCAAACTTCGCGAGCAGATGCAGATCGAGCTGAAGCAGATCCAGTCCGAGGTCGGCATCACCTTCATCTACGTCACCCATGACCAGGACGAGGCGCTGACGATGAGCGACCGGATCGCGGTCTTCAACAACGGCCGGATCGAACAGGTCAGCTCGCCGATGGATCTCTATGAACGGCCCGCAAATGAGTTCGTTGCCGGGTTTGTCGGCGTCTCGAACCTGATCGAACGCGATGGCCGGACATTCACGATCCGGCCGGAAAAGATCAGGCTGCTTTCGCCGACTGCCTCGGCCGAAGGTCTGCACGCGGAGCGGGGGCGGATCACGAGCTCCTCATATGTGGGGATGGTGACGCGGCTCCAGGTCGCTCTTGACGCAGGAGGAGAGCTGCAAATAGTCCGGCAGAACCTCGAGACGACGTCGTCTGACGACCTCGGGGCGGCCGGGCAGGAGGTGTTGGTGGGATGGCGGCCGGAGCACACGATCGCCATCCAGAAGAAGTCAATGGAGGAGGAGAGAGTATGAGGACGTCCAAGAAACGACAGGGCGCAAGCCCTGTCAAGGTTGCCTGGCTGTGTATTGCGGGCCTATTGGCATTCATGGTGATTCTGGCCGGTTGTGGGGGCAGCAGCGACAGCGGCAGCACAACCGCCGCGTCGACGGTCGGCAAGGGCGAGGGCGAGTTGAACCTGATCGCCTGGGCCGGGTACGCCGAGGATGGCAGCACCGACCCGGCTGTTGATTGGGTCACCCCATTCGAGAAGAAGACCGGCTGCCAGGTCAATGTCAAGACGGGCAACACCTCGGATGAGATGGTCAAGCTGATCAGGACGGGCCAGTACGACGGGGCGTCGGCGTCGGGTGACGCAACGCTGCGGATGGTTGACGGCGGCGACATCGTCCCGGTCAACATGGACCTGATTCCGAACTACGCCGATGTTGACCCGGGCCTCAAGGATCTGCCCCACAACACGGTCGACGGAAAGAACTACGGCGTGCCGCATGGTTGGGGCGCAAACGTCCTGATGTATAACACCGACGTGGTCAAGCCGGGCCCGACGTCATGGTCCGCCGTATTCGATCCGGCAGAGGCCTCGAAGTACAAGGGCAAGGTCACCGCGTATGACGGACCGATCTACATCGCGGATGCGGCTGTCTACCTGAAGGCGCACAACCCCGAGCTCGGGATCACCAATCCGTATGAGCTCGATGCGGATCAGTTCAACGCCGTGATCGACCTGCTCAAGGAGCAGCGCAAGAACATCGGCGAGTATTGGTCGGATGCCGGCAAGCAGATCTCGTCGTTCGCGAACGGCGACTCCGTGGTCGGGACCACCTGGCAGTACCAGGTCAGCACCCTGCAGGGCGACAAGGTCCCGGTCAAGGCCGTGCTGCCGTCAGAGGGCACGACCGGATGGTCGGACACCTGGGTTCTCAGCTCCAAGGCCAAGAACCCGAACTGCATGTACAAGTGGATGGACTGGATCATCTCGCCGCAGGTCAACGCCGAGGTGGCGGAGTGGTTTGGCGAGGCACCGTCCAACCTCAAGTCATGCGAGTTGACCGCAGACAAGAACCACTGCAAGACCTACCACGCGGGGGATCAGAACTACTACAAGAAGATCGCCTTCTGGACCACACCGGTCTCGGATTGCGGTGACGATCGTGGGGATGTCTGCAAGGACTACAACGATTGGGTCCAGGCGTGGACCGAGGTAAAGGGCTAGGTACCCCAACGACAACGAATGATCGGGACATCGCTGCATGAACGCCGCTGACGCAGCCCAGGCTGCGGCGTC
>JBBQZL010000150.1:0-6733 GCA_038207745.1 Solirubrobacterales bacterium | reverse complement strand
AATCTCTTGCGTTCACAGCGTCAGGTGACTTCCAAATCTCGGTATTGCCGGCGCATCCAGGCCCATGCCCGGGTCGTCTCGGTTGCGAAGTGGCGTGAGCGCTCCTCCAGCGCGTCTGCCTCGAACGCCGTCGCGGAGTCGAGGCCGAGTTCGTTGGCAACGTGGCACCTCTCCTCGAGGTAGCGGGCCCGGACCGCTGCCTCTCCGAGGCTCTCGCCGACCGCAACGCAGCCATTCCCGCGAATCAGCACGCATGCCGCGCCGCCGAGTGCGGAGGCGACCTCGAAACCCGCCTCGGCGTCGGTGACCAGGTCGGTTCGGCCGCAGGTCCGGATCTCACCGCTGAGCCCACCGAGGCCATGCGCAACCGGGGGCACGACTCCCCGCACCCCGGCGATCACCGCCGCGGGAGAGTGTGTCCGGCAGATCGCATTCACATCAGGGCGGGCGCCATAGATCGAAGCGTGCATCGGCGTTTCGAGCGGCACGTCGGCTGACCATGGTGACGGTGCCCCACCAGCGTCGATGTGGTGGATCCCGCTTGCGTCCATGGCGGCCAGTGGGGTCGTCGCGGTGATCAGAAACCCTTCGCCGACCCGTACCGAGACATGACCGAAGGCCTCGACCAGGCCCGCCCTGGAGAGAATCCGCGCCACCTCGGCGACCTCGTCGGGTCCAGCCAGCGGATCGAATCGGCGGGGCACGGTCAGCCCTCCGAGAGAACCCTCAGGGCCATCGAGGTCGGGTTGAATGCGTTGCACGGCGAGAGATCCTGGGGGCATGCCGAGAGCGCGACCACGAGATCCTCGAGAACATCGAGCGCGATCGTCGAACCTGCGCCATGTGGTGGCTCGTGGGTGACGATCCGGCCGTCCTCGTGGACATTGTTCATGAACACGTTCCAGCACTGCTCACCGGAAAGGTCCAGCTCGCGGCCATCCCGCGCCAGAGCCGCCTCGAGGGAGGCCAGGCAGGAGCCGTGGTCGAGGATTCCGTAGTCACGCGAGTAACGCTCGGGGTCACAGCAGGGCACGATCATGTCGTGGTTGCCGACGTCGTCGCGGAGGATCTTCATCAACGGCCTGCGGTGGTTCGAGTAGATCTGATCCCCGACCTCCGGGACAAGCCTGGTCAGGCAGGAGAGCGTGTGGCCCGGCGATACGTACTCGGACGGGTCCGCTGTCATCCATGCCGCCAGGTCGCCGACCTGCTGGCCCTCGAGATCGACGACCTCGAGGATCTGCCCGGCCTTGACCTCGATCGTTCCCGCCGTACTGGCCGGGACGACCACCTCTTTCAGAACGATGCTCATCCTCGTCTCACCTCGTCTTCCCGGTCAGATGACAACTGCCGTCGGGGGCTGGGGTGTTGCGCGAGCGAAGCGCCTTGACCTCTCCATCGACCAGTACGGCGGCGATGCCGGGGATGTCGCCGAACTCGATCGCCTCGAGCGGCCCCTCGCAGGAGGAGCCCAGGGGCGCAAAGCTGAGGAAGAGATCGGTCGGCCGGCCCAGATCGAGGATGCCCTCATCGCGCCTCAGCACCTGCGCGTTGTTTCCGGTCGCCATCGCGATCGCATCGGTCGCCGCCACCCCGCCGAGCGACGAGACCTCGCAGACCGTCTTGATCATCCCGAGCGGCATCACGCCGGTTCCGGTCGGTGTGTCGGTCGCGAGGACGATTCTGTCGAGCGCGCCGAGCCTCTTTGCGATCTCGATGATCCTGAGGCTGGAGCGGAGATTCCCCGCCTGGACGAGCTGAATCGCCCCGGGGGCCTCGAAAAGCTGCTCGAGGTCCCGGTCGGGAAGTGCCGTGGTGCCGCCATTCGCGTGGCCGATGATGTCGCATCCGAGCGCCAGGACATCCTCGATCGTGACCGGCGAGGAATCCGGGATCGAGGCGCCGCCGGTGTGGTTCATGACCACAAAACCGGCGTCCTGTGCCGCATGCGCGAGCTCCGCCGCGTCCGACTGGGGGCTGAAGGCGCCGAACCCGACCTTGGCAAGCCAGACACCCTGCCCTGCCAGCTCGCTGAAGTCCTCCGCGACCATGTCTGGTTCGATGATCACCGCACCGGCAAGAACCTTGACGCCGCCTGGCCTGTACGTCTGATAGGCGCGCTGCGCGGTGATCGCAAGCGCCTTCACACCCTCGCGGTCATGCGGCCGGCCCGGAAGGTGGACCTCGGACGCCGACATCATCATCGTCACCCCACCGTGAAGCGAGGACTCGATCCAGCCGAGCGCGTTCTGCCGGGGGGTCCAATCACCGAAGACGACGTGGGCGTGGGAGTCGATCAATCCCGGAGCTGCAACGGCACCGCCGGCATCGAGGACGGTGTCCGGCTCGGGGCCCGACTCGTATCCGGCAATCAGGCCGTCCTCGATCCGGACCAGATCGGGATTCTGCACGCCCTCGCCGACCCTCCCCGTGACCAGGCCGCCGAGATTGCGGATCTCGAGAGTGCGGCTCACCCCCGCGCCTCATCTTCAGCCGTTCGCCTCACTCGACCTCTTCCACGGTCTTGCCGCCGACCCGGGCATTGAGACGACCGCGTGAGGCAACCGCGCCGATCAGGACGATCTCGTCGGGTGCCGGCGCATCGGCGATCGCGATCGTGATCGTGTCGTAGTGGGAGCGAACCCAGATCTCGTCCTTGTAGCAGAGGGGGATGTCGATCTGGGCACCGGTCGCGCATCGCTTGGTGGTCGAAGGCAACCAGGCCCTGCCTCCACCGAAGGCCTTGCGGAACGGGTTGCCGAAGGCCGTCGTCTTGGCCGCGTTTCCGTGCTCCTGCTCGCCCGCGATCCCGATCATCACGCCCTTGCCGTGGCTCTCGACCGGCGCAGCGAGCACCTCCGTGCAGCGCTCGCCGATCAATCTGCCCAGCTCGGCGCTGGCGTCGACAAGCCCGGTCAGATCCTCGGTGAAGGGCCGGCCGGCGTAGGGATTGCGGAAGACGACGGCAACCGCGGCCTTGCGCAGTGGTGCGCCGTCCGTGCGACCGCCCTCGCTGTTGACCTCCTCGACCACCGAGACGATCTTCCGGATCTCGATCTCCACGCTCATCTCGGGACCTCCTGGTTGGTGTTCGCCACACCGGTCGGTGTATTCGGACCGCAGGGCCGATCCGGCAGCGATCGGAGATAGGCGATCACATCGTCGGTGGACCTGACGTCGCCGTACTTCATCTGGATATCCAGGAGATTGACCTTGTGGCTGATCATCGCCCGGTCCCAGACGCACTCCTCGGGCACGATGGAGCGGTAGTTGTACTGCGCGGCATCGACCGCGGTGGCCCTGACGCAGCCGCTGGTCGTGGTGCCGGTTGTGATCACGGTGTCCGCCCCCAGGTAGATCAGGTAGTCGAGCAGATGGGTGCCGTGGAAGGCGCTGGGCTTGTCCTTGACGAAGTAGATGTCGGCATCCTCCGGCGCGATCTCCTTGACGATCTGATTGCCGAGCGAGCCCTTGATGTCAGATGCTTCGCCGGCTCTGTGACTCTTCCAGTTCCAGGCTCCCTGGTCAAAGCCGTCAGGCCTGCGGTCCATCCCGGTGTAGATGATCGGCACATGCTGATCACGGGCGGCGGCGATCAGCCGCTGCAGTTGCGCGATCCCCTCCCAGCCGCGCTCGCCGCAGCTATAGCGCCAGCGCTTGATCGACTCGAGGATCGGCTCCGGCGTGTCGCCGACAAAATTGTAGATCACGTCGACGACGAGCAACACCGGCCGTTCGCCGAACCCGACGTCCCTGCCCCAGCCGGCGGCCTCGAAGACCTCTCGGTCCTGTTCCGGAAGTACGTCATCCCAGACCGCCACCCTCAGGCTCCGATCTCACCATCGAGCGGGACCAGATCCTGTCCCGGTGTGCGGCGGATGTACTCGCCGTCGGCGTCACCGATGAACTCGGGACCCGGGGCACCGTCGTCCCACTTCGACATCTGCTTGCCGCGCAGGAAGGTGGCGACATTCCAGCCGTGCATCGTGTGACCGTCGAGAACCGTCCATCCGGACCGGGTCAGAACGTTCTGGTTCGAGACCTTGACCTCCTTGTCGAGGTCGATCAGGACGAGATCGGCGTCCGCACCGATGTCGATCTTGCCCTTCTTCGGGTAGACGCCGAAGATCCGGGCGGGATTCTCACATGCCACCTCGACCATCCGCTCGAGCGTCAGCTTGCCCTGGTGGATGCCCTCGAGCATCACCGGGAGCAGCATCTCGACCCGCGAGGTGAAACCGGTCTTGAGCTCCCAGATGTTCTCGTTGTACGAGCTTTCATAGTCGGCGGGTTCCCAGGCGACCACGTGGTCGGAGCCGATCGAGTTGATCACGCCGTCGTGCATCGCCTTCCAGATGTTCGGGTTGTTCTCACGCGACCGGAGCGGAACGTTGATCCGCCAGGCGTTGTGTTCCTCCTTGCCGAAATGAAGCCAGTGCGGTCCGGTCTGCGCGTGCACGGTGACGCCGCGGGCGCGCAACTCGCGGATCTCCCTGTAGCTCTCGGGAGTGGTCGCGTGCTGGATGTAGATCGGGCAACCGATCTCCGCGGCCATGTCACCGTATGTTCGGATGTGGGTCGCCTCGAGGAAATGAGGCGAGCGATCCGACCAGGTTGCCCAGTCCGTCCGGCCTTCATTGCGAAGCCGCTGGTCGAAGATCCGGGCGATCTCCCAGTTCTCGCAGTGCATGCAGACGATGCCGGGGCGGCCGATCTCGGCGACCGCCTCCATGGTCAGCCAGCAGGTTCCATCGTCGAAGCCGTGCCCGAGGCCGGCACGCCGGCCGGGCCAGTTTGGTTCGGCGGCCGGGCTCATCGATTGGAGATAGAGCTTGTAGGAGGTGACGCCGTGTTCCCTGGCGTACTCGGGGATCTCCCCTGCCTGCTGATCGGTCTCGATCATGTAGGTGAGGAAGATGTCGACTGCCGAATCGGTCTTGATCAGGTTCTCGAAATGCGGGAAGCCCTGGTGGAAGGAGACCACGTCATCGGGCTGGACGAACTCGACGAACTCCGGATCCCCCATCCGCGTCGACGGCGAGTGGACGCCCCAGGTCGTAACTCCGGCGGTCACCGCAGCGCGGGACTCCGAGGCGAGGTCGTCCTTGAGCGGCACATAGCAGCCGGGATGGGACTCGGAGTCGACCAGACCCGGGATCACATGAAGTCCCTTCGCGTCGACGGTCCTGCGCGCCGGCGGGAGGAGGCGGTCTTCGGTGACGGCGACGATCTTGCCGCCGTCGACAGCGATGCCGACCCTTCGGGGACCACTCGGGCTTACGACCGTGCCACCGGTGACGACCAGATCGACTTCGCGTGCATCGCTCATTCCCTACTCCTCCTGGTTGGCAAACAATCGTAAAAAGTTCACGATGCTGAACTTGGTTCAGCATCGTGAAGAAAGCTAACACATGCCTCGCCTTACCGCAACCTCTCGTTGAGCATTGCCAGCGTTTTCGGAGAAGTAAGAAACGAGGCGGGTAGGCGCCCGCCGTTTCCCGCTCGGAGTTGATCGAGCCCGACTGCGTCCGGAATCAGCTCGACCAGCCCCGGAACAAGATCGTTGACACCCACCAGCCGGCCGTTTCGACCGTCGAATCGCCGCTGCCTGGGGATACCTGCATCGCGACGCTGGGCATCGTCAGCGAGAAATGTCCGATGGGTCAGCGTGTGACCGACATAGGCAAGGATCGCTTCATACTCTTCGGCAAGCCGCTCGAGCACTTTCCGGATCAGGTCTGCCAACCGATTATGGACTTCAACGTAGGCCCGTCGCTCCGAGTCGCCCCATGAATAGGAGCCGCTGCTGTTTACCGTCGAGGTGCAGTCGCTGCGCCAGATCGCACCAATCCCCCGGTGCTCGAACAGTCCCGGATCGTCATACCTCGCGCACGGAGTCGGCATGCCGCGCCACTTGTAGATCGCCTCGTAGGGGACGATTCCGAATGGCTCCGAGATCACAGCGCGATCCACTCTCAATCTGCCATCGGACAGGGGCGCGTTGGAAAGTTCTGCCAGGCTGCCCAGACCCTTGAGCTCCTCGGGCCAGTCACCGCGATCGGTGGGTTTGAACTCCGCGCCCGCCAGAGCCAGGCTTACGGCCCGATGCTCCGGAGACAACGAATATGGCTTCTCCTTCTCGCAGGGAAGGAGAAGGAGGATCTTCGGCTCGTCTCCCTCGACCGGTATGTGGTCAGAGGTGACCCACTCGTGGAATTCACGCACGATCGGGAGCGATAGCGCCTCGAGATTCTCCTGAGGACAGAAGAAGGTCAGCTGCTCATCCAGCGTGTATGGCGGTGTCGGCTTGCCCCGCGCAAGCTCGACCAGAGCCTCGCGATCATCGTTGACGAAGGCCGCGCTCATCGGCCGGGCGCTCCGACGCCGGCAAGGTTCTGCTCGGCCTCAGCGATGGCGGCGTCCTGATGTGGCTGCAATTCCTGGTAGGGCATTGTTCGATATCCGCCGAGAAATGGATCTTCGACTCCTGTGTTGAAGCCCGAAAGCTGCTCGACCACGGCGAGGCCGCAAAACGGAACGTAGGCCTTCGAATAACCACCCTCGTGAACGACGACCAGACGGCCGTCGCAGGTGACCCGCGCAGTCTCCATCACGGCGGCGGTCATCATCCGGAATCCCTCGCTGTGGACCATCTGTCGCGCAAGCGGATCCTGGGGGCTCGCGTCGAACCCGGATGCGACCAGAATCAGATCCGGGTCGAACTCGATCACGG
>JBBQZL010000149.1:0-6819 GCA_038207745.1 Solirubrobacterales bacterium | reverse complement strand
GGAGCTTGCGGTTGCCGACCAGCGGTTCTGTTTCCCGATCCCGGAGAGCTTCCCGGACGAGCAGGCCGCCCCGCTGCTCTGCGCCGGGCTGATCGGTTACCGGGCCCTGCGCCTGGCTGGAGATGGGGAGCGGCTCGGCCTCTACGGCTTCGGGTCTTCGGCGCACATCCTCTGTCAGGTGGCGATCCACCAGGGGCGAGAGGTCTTCGCGTTCACCCAGCCGGGCGACATCCGCGGGCAGGAGTTCGCCCGCAGCCTCGGCGCCGCGTGGGCCGGCGGCTCGGACGAGCTGCCGCCCGAGGAACTGGACGCGGCGATCATCTTCGCGCCCGTCGGACCCCTGATGGTCGACGCCCTCAAGGCCAGCGCCAGGGGCGCGACCGTGGTCAGCGCCGGCATCCACATGAGTGACATCCCCTCGTTTCCCTATCAGCTTCTCTGGGAGGAACGTGTGCTTCGCTCGGTCGCCAACCTGACCCGTCGTGATGGTGAGGAGTTTCTCGAGATCGCGGCTCGGGTGCCGGTCAGGACCGAGGTGACGGTGCACCCGCTGGCCGAGGCAAACGAGGCCCTCGCCCGGCTGCGTTCCGGTGATCTGAACGGGTCGCTGGTACTCGAGGTCTAGCGAAAGAAGCCGCAGACGGGAGGCTCCTCGGGCGTCCTTCTCACCGAAAGAGGTCCTGATCGACCGGGCGAAGCTGGGCGGCGCAGCCGGGCCCGTGGTCGGCGGTCACGAGGTGGTCGAGACCACGCAGGATCACCACGGGAGTGCCGCTGATCTTGTTGCGGGCAAGATCGGCGGCGGCAGCGATCTGATCGGCTGTGGCGATCTCGGTGGCAGCGAGATGGCGACCTGAGCGGTCGGTGCGGCCTCTCCAATCTTCGATCGGGGCGAGCCCGGCGCAGCCGATCGCGACCTCGTTCTGACCCAGTCTCCAGGCGCGGCCGAAGCTGTCTGTGATCAGGATGGCGGGGGAGACGCCGCCGAGCCGGGCAGCCATGGCCTCCCGGATCGCCCTCGCCGATTGATCCGGGTCAACGGGCAGCAGTGCGACTGAATCCCGCTCGACCAGATTCGAGGCATCGATACCGGAGTTGGCGCAGATGAAGCCGTGATGCGTCTCGGTGATCAGGGCGGCCTCGGTGGCGCGAAGTACTTCGCGGCTCTCGGAGAGGATCAGCTCGGCCAGGCGTGGATCCCGATTTGTGGTGGCGGCCAGCCTGGCGGCCTCCGTACCGGGGGTCACATCGGCCAGTCTGCGCACCCGGCCCTCGGCCTTCGAGACGATCTTCTGTGAGATCGCGACCACGTCGCCTTCGCGCAGCTCGGCGTGATCGAGGATCAGCGCTGCGATCCGGTCGCCCTCATGGACCTCAGGCATCCCCTCGACCGTGATGATCTCGATCGATCGGCTCAAATGCCCAGGACCCTGGCGGTCCTCGTCCCTCGGCTCGACCCCATCTCGAGGGCCATGGTCAGCGCGACGATGTCGGCCGGAGTGTCGAGATCAAGGCCGAGAGACGGGGTCTTCTCGACCGCAAAAGGCACCCCGGCCTCCCTGGCGGCCGCGACGTGGCGTGCGCAGCTATCGGGTCCGAAGGCCGGGCGGATCGCATCAGGCGGGCGGAGCACAAGCGCGTTGGTGCCGGATCCATGACGGTCGGGAACCACGGTCACGAAACGATCCGGCAGCCCGGTCAGCAGGCCATCGATCTCGCGCGGCTCGAGCAGCGGGCAGTCGCCGGGCAGCAGGATCACCGTGCCGGCGCCCAGCTCGGCCGCGCGGGTGGCGCCGAGGACCGCAGCCTCGGGATGGCCGGAGTCGTCAGGATCGTGAACGACCTCGATACCGGCCACCCCAGCCTGACGGGTGGCATCGGGATCACCGGTGACCACGAGGGTGAAGGCGAGCAGGCGGGTCTTCGAGATCGCCTCCAGCGTGTCGCCGAGCATCGCGGCGACCAGCTCCCGGCGGCGGTCGTCACCGACCCCGGCGGCCATCCGTTGCTTTGCCGACTCGACCCTCTTGACCGTGACAACGGCCGCGACGCTCACCCGTCAGCTCCGGCAGCCTTCTTGTCGCGGAGCTCAAACGCATACTCGATCGTCGCGAGGGCAACGCGCGCTCTCGAGTCCCGGTCACTCATCAGGATCGGGGCGCTCTTGGTCGGCACCTGATCGGGAGGGTCGTCGGGGTCGCCCGTGTCGATGAGCATGCCGTCGATCAGATCGGCGTAGAGCGAGGCGACACCGGAGGCGGTCGATGGCCTCCCGATCGCGCCCATGAAGTGATCCGTGGGGCCCTTGACGACTCGACCGTCCACATATGGGCTGACGGCCACCACCGTTGCGGCGGCCCTGGTGATCGCGTCCCGTATTCCCGAGACGGCGAGGATCGGACCGATGCTGATCACCGGGTTTGAAGGACCGATCACGATGATGTCCGCCTCCTCGATCGCCGAGAGCACCTCGGGAGTCGCCTCGGCGTCCTCGATCCCCTGCAGGTCGACCTCGTCGACCGGCAACATCCCGTGATCGAGGATCAGGTACTCCTGCAGCTGGCGCCAGCCTCCATCGCAGAGAACCCTGGTCCGGACCGGTTGATCTGACATCGGCAGCACGCGGGCCTTGGCACCGAGGCCGCCTGCGATCTGGGCCTGGGCGTCCGTCACCCTGCCGCCCTCGTCGAGAAACAGGCGCCGGTAGAGGCAGGTCGCGAGGTCCCGATCGGAGAGCTGGAACCAGCTCGGCGCACCGAAGAGGTTCATCCGCTCGAAGACATTGAACTCATCGTCCTGGATGCCCCAGCCGCGCTCGGTGTCGATCTCGCCGGACAGCCAGTAGGTGATCAGGTCCGGATCAGGCGAGACATATACACCCAGGGTCTCGATGTCGTCGGCGGTGTTTGCGATTACCGAGAGCTCGTCGCCGATCAGATCCTGCATCCCGGCGGCAAGCCTCGCGCCGCCGGTGCCTCCGGCGAGCAGCGCCACCTTCATGCCCAGTGGCCGCCGGTCGGAAGGCCGGTTATCCTGATCCCCGCGTGGGCCTTGTAACGGACGTTGATCGAGATCAGAAGCGGGGTGAGTTGCTCGACGATCCTTGCCGTCTCCAGGGGACCCGCGTTGATGGCTCTGAGCCCGGGGATCAGCTCGATCAGACGCGCGACCCGGGCCTTGTCGGCCTTCCTGTCTCCGCAGACCAGGACGTCCTCATCAAGGGTTGCCTCGGGGTCGGAGAGTGTCGGCGCTCCAACAGTGTGCAGGGCGGCGACAACGGTGACGCCCTCGGGTACCATCTCCTCGGCCTGCTGCGCTGCGGACCCCTGCCAGACCCCGAGCGAGCGGGTCGCCTTGCCGCCGACCGCCGCGGCCAGCGGTACCGTGCAGTCGACCAGGATCTGCCCCGGTTGCAGGGCTTTCCGGAGATTGTTGAGGTTTTCCGATTGGGCGCGGAAGGGCACGGTGAGGAAGGCGATCGGGCCTCCGACCGCTGCCTCCTCATTGAGCAGCCCACTTACATCGGAGCCGGGGACCGCCTCGCGGATCTTGGTCGCGGACTCCTCGGCGCGCTCGGCCGATCTGGATCCGATGATGATCGGAACTCCGGCCCCTGCCCAGCGAAGCGCGAGCGCGCTTCCAAGCGCACCGGTGCCGCCAAGTATGGGTATGGGTTCGGGTTTTCCAGTCTCATTCATGGGTCGCCAGTCTATGCTGCGAGGCGATGAGACTCGAAGGAAGACGGGCATTGGTGACCGGAGGCGCGGGGGGCATCGGATCAGCCACCTCTCGCAGGCTCGCAGCGGAGGGGGCGGAGGTCTGGGTGGCGGATCTCGATCTCGCGGCGGCCGAAGCGGTTGCCTCGGAGATCGGGGGGTTCGGCGCCGAACTCGACGTCACCGACCTTGCCGCGGCAACCGGGCTGAATGAGCGGGCCGGTGGCTTCGACATTCTGATCAACAATGCCGGCATCGAGGAGTTCGGCTTCTTCACGCAGACGACTCCCGAGCAGTGGGAAAGGGTGATCGCGGTCAATCTGACCGGTGTTCTCAATCTCACGGCGGCGGTATTGCCGGGCATGCAGGGGGTCGGCTACGGCCGCATCGTCACGATCTCCTCGGAGGCCGGAAGGGTCGGATCAAAGGGTTCTGCCGTCTACTCGGCGACCAAGGGCGCGGTGATCTCCTTCATGAAGGTGATCGCCCGTGAGAACGGTCGTTTCGGGATCACCGCCAACTCGATCGCTCCGGGGCCGATCGAGACTCCCATGCTGATGGGTGCCGCCCAGTTTGGTGAGATCGGCGAGAAGGTCATCGAGAACATGAAGGGGCTGACCCAGATGCGCCGTCTCGGCAAGCCTGATGAGGTAGCCGCCGCGGTGGCGTTTCTTGCCGCCGAGGAATCTTCCTTCGTAACCGGGGAGACGCTTGGCGTCAGTGGTGGATTGGGAATGGTCTAGATCGAATGAGCGGAGTTGAAAGTTGAGTTTGGAACCTGGGATGTCCTACGAACACAAATTCGAGGTCAAGGGTGTGCTGACGACGGATGTGGGAGGCACGATCACCGCGAGGGTGCTCTCGACACCTGGGATGATCGGGATGATGGAGTACTCCTCGACCCTTCTGGCGGCAGAGCACCTTCCCGACGGCAATGCGACGGTCGGCTTCGAGGTCTGCATCAGGCATGTGGCTGCTGCCCTCGAAGGGTCGGAGTGCGTCGCCCGCTCAACGCTCCGCGAGGTTGCGGATGGGCGAAAGCTGCGATTCGATGTCGAGGTTCTCGAGGGTGGCCGGACGATCGGCGTCGGCACCCACGAGCGCCGGATGATCGCGATCGATGGCGTAAGCAGCGGCGGCTAGGAGCCGTTCGTGCTGCCTGACGGCGTCCGCATCCGCGAGGTCGGTCCCCGCGATGGCTTCCAGAACGAGCCGGAGATCATCCCGACCGCGCAGAAGGTCGAGTTGATCGATCTGCTTTCGGGGGCCGGCCTGCGGCGTATCGAGGTCACCTCGTTTGTCCGGCCGGACGTGATTCCCCAGCTCTCCGACGCCAACGAGGTCCTTGCGGCGATCAAGCGAAGGGAGGGGGTTGCATTCTCGGTTCTGATCCCGAACCTGCGCGGGCTGGAGAATGCCCTCGAGATGCGGGATCGCTTCGACGAGGTGAATCTCTTTCTCTCGGCTTCGGAGACCCACAACCGCAAGAACGTAAATCGCTCCGTCGAGGAGTCGCTGGCGGGCCTCGAGCAGACGATCGCCACCGCTCGCGCAGAGGGCTTGCGCTGCGAGGGCGTCATCTCCACCTCCTTCGGCTGCCCCTATGAAGGTGAGGTCCCGCCCGAGCAGGTCTTTGGGATCGCCGAGCGCCTTGTCGCCGCCGGTTGCGAGGAGATCGGCTTCGGTGACACGACCGGGATGGCAAACCCCGTCCAGGTCCGCAACTTCTTTGCGGCCGCCCGCGGGCGCCTGGTCGGCATCGAGTTGACCGCACACTTCCACAACACCCGGGGACAGGGCCTTGCAAACGTGCTCGCAGCGTTGGAAGAGGGCGTCGAATCCTTCGAGTCGAGCTTCGGGGAGCTCGGCGGCTGCCCGGTCCCTGCGGGTGCAACCGGCAACATCGCCACTGAAGATCTTGTCTCGATGCTCGAGGAGATGGGCATCTCGACGGGCATTGCGCTGCCCTCTCTTCTGGAGGCCTCATCTGCGGCCCAGCTGATCCTCGGGCGGCCTCTCGGCTCCCATCTGCTCACCGCCGGACCGATCGAGTGGGCACACGGCTGAGCGAGGTCAGGGCGAAACCGCATCCTTCCATTGCTAAGGTTGCCAATCCGACAGAGACGTAGATCCCCCACGCGCGGTGCCGTCTCTGCCTCGCCGCCCTGTTGAAACAGACCCTCTTGGAGGTCGCATGAGTCCCACCGCAACGCTGCCCGCAACTGACTTCAAGGTCGCAGACCTCTCACTGGCCGAGTTCGGCCGCAATGAGATCCGCCTCGCCGAACATGAGATGCCCGGGCTGATCTCGCTGCGCGAGGAATTCGCCGCACAGCAGCCGCTCAGCGGCGCGCGGATCACCGGTTCGCTCCACATGACCGTTCAGACGGCTGTCCTGATCGAGACCCTGACGGCGCTTGGCGCCGCGGTCCGCTGGGCGAGTTGCAACATCTTCTCGACCCAGGATCACGCCGCGGCGGCGATTGCGGTCGGCATCGACGGAACCCCCGGGGAGCCGAAGGGCGTTCCTGTCTTTGCCTGGAAGGGCGAGACCCTCGAGGACTACTGGTGGTGCACCGAGCAGGCGCTCCGATGGGGCGACGAGGGCGGCCCGAACATGATCCTCGATGACGGCGGCGACGCGACGATGCTGGTCCTCAAGGGGACCGAGTTCGAGAAGGCCGGAGCGGTCCCGAATCCGGCCGACGCCGAGTCGGAGGAGTTCCGTGTCTTCCTGGGCGTGCTCGAGCGCTCACTGACCGAGGACCCGCAGCGCTGGACCCGGATCGGCGAGGGCATCAAGGGCGTCACCGAGGAGACGACAACCGGTGTCAACCGGCTCTATCAGCTCGCCGAGGCCGACCAGCTGATCTTCCCTGCGATCAATGTCAATGACTCGGTCACCAAGTCGAAGTTCGACAACCTCTACGGCTGCCGTCACTCGCTGGTCGACGGAATCAACCGTGGCACCGACGTGATGATCGGCGGCAAGGTTGCCGTGATCTGCGGCTTCGGCGACGTCGGCAAGGGCTGCGCCGACTCACTCAAGGGCCAGGGCGCACGGGTGATCATCACCGAGATCGACCCGATCTGCGCACTGCAG
>JBBQZL010000148.1:0-6845 GCA_038207745.1 Solirubrobacterales bacterium | reverse complement strand
CGATCAGCCGCCGCAAGACGATCGAGTTCACCTATTACACGATGGAACGCGATGACACGTCGAAGCGAAAGGTGGACCCCTACCACCTCGTCTTTCGCGACGGCCAGTTCTATCTGATTGGTTTTTCGCACGAACGAGACGACGTTCGCGTCTTCCGCCTATCGCGGATCCAGGGCAAGGTCGGCTACGCATCGAAGGCCGAACACGACTTCTCGCCACCCGAGAACTTCAACCGACGCAACTTCGCCCAGCGCGCTGCATGGCAGCTCGGACAGCCGAATGGCAACGCGACGCTGTTCCTCGGCGACAGGATCTCCTGGCTGATCGAGCGCGACTATGGCGAGTTCGGCCAGATCCGGCCGGCGAAAAAGTCAGACGCCGCGCCCGGCAAGGGCATCGTCTTCGAAACCGAATATGCGGATGATCGGGCCCTGATCGCCTGGGTGCTGCGCTGGCGAAAGCACGCCCAGGTTCTGGAGCCCGCCGAGCTTCGTAAAGAAGCCGACCGAAGGCTGGCATTGCTTCGAGAGCGCCATGTCAACGGTTTCGAGCCAGCGAAGACGGTCCAGAGGCCGCTCCGCTCCGCGCCGCGCCGATCCCGGTCCGGCAGTCGCGGCGAGGCTGCGATCCGTCCGGAGCGTTTTGCCCGGCTCGTAACACTTGCCGGATTGCTCATCCGGACCGCGAAGGCTGGCGAACGCCTCGAGATCGAAGACGTCTGCATGCGCCTCAAGCTGACCCGTGACGAGCTTCGAGAGGACATCGAGCTGCTCAATGTCGTCAACTTCGGCGGTGGCACCTACGTCCTCTATGCCGAGATGATCGGGGATGAGATCGAAGTCGACTCTCAGCCATATGGGGATAACTTCGCTCGCCCGGCACGGCTCCTGCCGCTCGAGGCCAAGGCGCTTGTGGCGGCGATCGACCTTTTCGGCGATCACCTTCCGCAGACCGGACTGCAGACCGCCCGGACCAAGATCATCGCCGCGCTCGGCCACGATCCGTCTGAGGAGGGTCTCGAGATCGCATCTGGTGGCGGCAATGACGCGGAGGTTGCCCGCGTGGTCAACGACTCGATTGCGCAGCACCGGCTTCTCGAGCTCAACTACTACAAGGAGAACGAGGACCAGTTCAGCAAGCGACGGGTCGAGCCATACCGCCTGGAGAACGGCAAGGATGGCTGGTACGTCGAGTGCTTCGATCTCGATCGCGAGGCGGTCCGTCACTTCAAGCTCGACCGGATCAAAGAGGCCGCGGTCTCTGATGAGTCATTCGAGCCCAGGCCCGAAGTCGAGGAGTTGGCAGGGGTCGAGGGATGGATGACCGACGGTGAAGTCCCTGCCTCCAACGTTGCTCGTGTCTGGGTTTCACCTGAGCGAGCTCGCTGGATGCGCGAGGAGCGTACTGTGGTCGAGGAACTGGCCGACGGTTCCGTGGTGGTGGAACTCCCATATGCCGGTACCGCGTTCCTGGTTCGCGAGATATTGCGCGGCGCCGGCGACTACGTGGTTCTCGAGCCAGATGATGCGCGTGAGGCACTCGCCCGAGAACTTTCCTGAGCTCCTCCGGATCATCGCTCCCAACCCGGGCCCGATGACGCTGGGGGGGACCAACACCTACATCTACGGAAGTGATCCGTGTGTGGTGGTCGACCCTGGTTCGGCCGATGAGACCCACCTTGCTGTGATTGCTGACGCCGCCGCGGGGCTTGGAGGGATCGGTGTGGTCTTGATCACGCACTCACACGAGGACCACACCGATGGTGCAGACCTTCTCGGCGCCGATGTGATTCATCCGACCGAAGGCGAAGGACACGGAGGCCTCGTCGCGATCGAGACCCGCGGCCACGCAGCGGACCACATCTGCCTCCTGGGAGATCGGGGGCTCCTGCTCAGCGGCGACCTGATCCTCGGTGCGGGCTCAACCTTCGTGCCGCCCGACGCCGGTTCGTTGATCGACTACATGGCTTCGTTGCGGCGGGTCCAGCAGCTCGACCTTGTTCTGATCGCACCCGGTCACGGCCCTTGGATCACAAACCCACAGGCCAAAATCGCTGAGTACATCGAGCACCGCGAGATGCGTGAGCGCCGGCTGCTGGCTGCGATAGAGCGAGGCGAGCACTCCCGCTCGGCGCTGTTGGCAGAGGTTTGGGATGACGTCCCTGAGATCCTGCGACCCGCCGCCGCAGTGGTGATGGAGGCACACCTCGGCAAGCTGACAGACGAGGGAAGGCTTCCCCGGGGGCTGCTCAGCCCCGACGAGTGATGGTCCTCAGGCCATCGCAGCTCGACGCTTTCTGATCCGGATCACCGTTCGGAGTGCTTTCTGCGCTGCTGTCGCCAGGGGGCGGCGAAGTACTGTCGGGTCCGTCGCGTCAGGCCAGTGCGCATCGAAATCTCGCTGAGACCCGAGGTCGGAATCGGCCGAGGAGGCAGTCCGCCGGCATCGCGCCAGCCGCGCAGGCGCCCAAGCGCACCTCTCATCGTTCCGTGAAGAATCAGCTGACCGATGCATATCGTGCCCTCCGCAGCGACTATCCGCAGGGCGATTCCCGGGCTTCGCATGGTTCGGTAGCGCCGGGCCATGTAGCCGCGACTCCATCCGGTCAGGGCGTACTTCTCTTCGATGTGGTCACTCAGCGTCGCCGAGGAAAGATGCCTCGCCCGGGCCCTCGGGGCCAAGCTGCATACCGCTCCAATGTTCTTGAGGCGGAGCGCCAGGTCCAGGTCCTCGTAGTAGGCGAAGATCCGCTCATCGAAACCGCCGACCGCTTCAAATGCGGCACGGCGATACAGAGCGCCGCCGCCGGTCGGCGCCAGCGGTGGGGGCGCGCCCGGTAATTCCTCAACCCGGTGTCCACGCAGGTAGTCAAACGCCATCAAGGTACGTCGATCCGCGATGATGCCGGCCGAATCGATCAGGTCCGGCGCTGAATCCTGTGTGAGCACGCCGGCCACCATGTCTGTCTTCGGATCGAGTGCCGCGATCATCTCTTCGATGAAGCTCGGCTCGCATCGCACATCGTTGTTGAGCAGGAGCAGTGGATCGCCGTCTGTCTCTCTGATCGCCAAGTTGATCGCCGAGCCAAAACCGATGTTCTCCGGCAGCGAGATGATCCGAACTTCCGGGAATCGGTCACGCACCATGGCCACCGAGTCGTCGCTTGAGCCATTGTCGATCACGACGACTTCACAGGCCCTGGTCTGGAGTTGCAGGCTCGCAAGGGACTTTGCGAGACGTCCTGATCCATTCAGGTTCGGGATGTAGACAGTTGGATTCAGTGAACTGGCCTACGGGAAGAACCAGTCGGAACCGTAGGGCAGGCCAGACGCAACGCGAACAGATTGGGGCTCATCGTTGCTGCCATTGTGACATGACTCTACCCCGGCATGCTCGCTTGCACCCGGCCGAATGCCATGAAGCCGCGTCAGTTTGCAGCACCAATCGGGGATACTCGTTGGATTCCGATGAGTCGACGCGGCCAGATCAAGATGAGCGAAGCCGAGGTGGCCGACCTGCTCGAGTCCGAGCGCATTGCCGTGATCGGTTCCTCCGGGCCCCGTGGTTGGCCACATCTGATGCCGCTCTGGTATGTGCCACGAGACGGTGAGGTCTGGATTTGGACCTATGCGAAATCACAGAAGGTGCTCAACCTCGAACGCGACAACCGGGCCTCGGTGCTGATAGAGACCGGACGAGAATATGTGGAACTGCGCGGAGCGATGTTCGAGACGGAGGCGGTTATCCACCGGGATGCTGCGACGGTGCTGGCCTTTGCCGAGGAACTCACAATTCGCTACGCAGAGGGAATCGCCGCGGTCGAGGGTGACGCCAAGGCCGCTCTCGAAGCGCAGGCACCCAAGCGCGTTGCCATCCAGTTCCGGGTCGTCACTTCTGCCACCTGGGATCATCGCAAGCTCGAGGGGCGCTACTGAGGAGCCTTGCAACTCCATTCGGTCTCCGCGACTCGATGATGCCCCTCTTCCGCCAGCCTCAGCGGGTTACGGTCTCGATCGCGGAGCAGTCGATCGGATCCGCGCCGCCTTTGGGAGGGGCCTCCCATAGCCGCTGCCTTCTTCCCGGCGGGATCTCGACCCCGGCCAGATCGAAGATGGCGAACCGGGACTCGTCGCTCAGCAACGGCTGGGATCCAGTCGCCCTGTCGGCCCTGTCGGCAGAGGGGCAGAGGCGAGGAGTTCGCCGCGCTCCTCCGGTGCGTAGCCAGCCGAGTCTACCCGAGGCCGGAATAGCCCCATGCCGTGATCACCGGCACAAGGTCCCTCATCATGTGGAAGCCGTAGAGCGGAAGCCTCGTGCCATCGGGGGCTCTGATCGGCTCTTCGTGGGACCAGTCGACCTGTGCCTGGTGGCCGGGAGCGGTCTCGAAGCGCTCCTCACTGCGGGGCTCTGGCTTCGGCCGGCTTCGCTCGACGGGATGTGCCCGAACCGTCGGCGAACGAGGGGCTGGGCGCCGATCCGGGCACGATTGGAACGCGACCGCCCACGCTAGGCCGCTCGGAGAGGGAGCCCCGCTCCCCTCGTCACAGATCCCGCGCCGCAAAGGCGGCGAGGGATCGTCTGCCATGACGGCCCCCGCCGGCGCGAGTCGCGGCGCAGGGTCGGTCGCTACTTCAGCACGGAGCGGCAGCCGCGAGCGGCTGCTTTTGGATAGTCGCCGATATAGATCGTCCTTGAGTACTTCGCGGCCAGCGCCGACGGGCTCGAGAGCCGGAAGTTCGCCTTCAGCACCCTCAGACCGCCCAACTGGCGGCATTGCTGGCGTCCGGTGGCGGCTGCTCGGGTCGGAGTCTCCGTCACGTTCTGCGGTTTTGCCTTGCTTCCCTGGGTCGAGCTAGACGAGTCTGCGCCCCCGCAGCCCGCGATCGCCAAGATCGCGATCGCCAAGATCGCCACCGCCACCGCCCCGCTGGATTTTCTTTCGATCCTCGGCAAGAGCACAACTCTACCGACGCTGAAGGTCCACCGCGTGCTGCCGATAAGGACCGGCATATGATGCCCCGCGCCACTACTGACATGTCGAGCAGATCCCGAGCGTGCCTGGCCGCGCTCGCCGGTTCGATCGTCCTGCTGCCGGCAATCGCCGCCGCGGCCCCCGCCGCACCGACCCTCGCGACAAGCAGCGCCGCCGAGCTCGCCTCGCCCGGGATCTCAGTCAGGGGCCCCGAGCAACACCAACACGACCACCACCTTGTAGGCGACCGCCACCGACGCGGCCTCGAACCCTCGAACACCTCACCATGCTCCCCGGTCGGGCTTCGCTACACCGAGGACTCGATCGCCCCCAAGGTGATGATCATCTTCGGGCCCGCGGCGAAGACCGTCAGGCTTTCCCAGACCTTCATGTTCCGTGTTCGCGGCGCGGAGCCGCGGGCCAGATTCCAGTGCAAGCTCGATCGAGGCCGGTTCAAGGCGCTTCAAGCTGGTCAAGCGGCGGCGCTGACTCTCCGCTTCCGCCCGGAGGCCACGGCTGGGCATCTCGGGATGCCCCCGCGGCATGGCAGTCGGTATACCAGGCATGATGGTGCGCGTGAAGGTATGGCTCGGCACGTCCTCGTAATCACCCGCGACCGGGTCGGGCCGCAGATGGCCGGCCCGGCGATTCGCGCCGTTGAACTCGCCAGGGCGCTCGCGGCGGAGAACCGAGTTCGCCTCGCCGCCCCATTCGGAGAGTCGGTCGACCCGGAGATCCCCTTCTTCATCTATGACCGCAGCGACCCCGCCTCGCTTCGCGGCGCCCTCGAGGGGGTCGACGTGGTCTTCAGCGACCCGCTGTCGCCGGCCGCCGCACGGGCCATCCCGGGCGGGGGGCGGCGGTGGATTGTTGATCTTTATAACCCCGAGCCCTTCGAGGGGCTTGAGTCCCACCGCAACTCCGGCAGCTCGCTGGCCCGAGCCGCGCTCGACACGCTGCGCCTCGACCGGTTGCTCTTCGCGGCGCGGGCCGGCTCGGCCTTCGTCTGCGCCAACGATCGCCAGCGCGACATGTGGCTCGGATTCCTCGCCGCGGCACGGCGGGTCGGCTCGGGCCGCTACGACGCCGACCCTGAAGGTCGCGACCTGGTCGAGATCGTCCGCTTCGGCATCCCCTCGGAGCCGCCTCTCGGCGGATCCCCGCTGCTCCGTGGCCCACTCTTCCCCGAGGACTCGAAGATCCTGCTCTGGAGCGGTGGCCTCTGGGACTGGCTTGACCCGCTGACGGTGCTCGAGGCACTGGCACTCCTTCGCCGCACGGATCCGCGCTGGGTTTGCGCCTTCATCGGCACCGTGCGGCCGCACGGTGGCCAACACTTCACGATGGTCCAGCGCTCGCGGGACTTGGCCGAGCGCCTCGGCCTGAGCGCCGCGGGCGCGGTCGGCTTCATCGACTGGCTCCCCTACAAGGAGCGCGGCACTCCCCTGCTCGAGGCTGACGCCGCGGTCTGCGCCCACTTCAAGACGATGGAAACCCGCTTTGCTGTTCGCACCCGCCTTTTTGATGCGGTCTGGGCCGGCCTTCCAATCCTCACCGTCGAGGGCGACGAGTGGGAGGAGCTGACGACCGACCGCCGCCTCGGCGAGGTTGCTCCGGCCGAGGACCCCGTGGCGATGGCCGCCGCCGCCCGGAGCCTGGCTGAGAACGGCCGCCCGCATTACGCGCCCGGGCTCAAGGCCCTGGCCGGGGAGCTCCGCTGGCCCCTCGTCTCGCGGCCGCTGGCTTCCCTGGTCGAGCGGGCCGAGGATCTGCCCCCGGCCCGCTCCGCTTCACTCGCGACCTTGTTGATGGTGGCCCGCCATTCCTCGGCCCAACGCGCCTATGGCGGAGCCGCCCGCCTCCCCGGTTGGAT
>JBBQZL010000147.1:0-6889 GCA_038207745.1 Solirubrobacterales bacterium | reverse complement strand
GTGCCGAATTCAGACCGCGAGGTGGCCGAACTTCTCCCTGATCCGCGCGTAGAAGCTCGACCCGCCGATCTGCGCCAACTTCGCAACGTTGGGCCGGAAGATGACCTCGGCCTCGGCCCCGGGCGCCAGTTCTCCCCCACGGACACCGTCGACGCTCATCTCAACCGGGTCTCGATTGATGTCGTTGCCGACGTGGAGGACATCGCCGGGAGCGACCACCAGAGCCCGCGCGGTCAGCGTGTGGGGAGCGATGTAGCTGACCACGTATCCCTTCACTCCCCAGGCCAGGATCGGGCCCTGATTGGCGAGGTTGTACCCGGTCGAGCCGGTCGGGGTTGCCGCGACCAGACCATCGCAGCGGACATTGCCAACCTCCTCGCCGGCGATCCGATAGGTCAGCTCAGCCATACGACCGTGGGGAAGCCGGGTGAAGGTGAGGTCATTTAGGGCGACGCTCGAGAGTGTTTCCGACCTGATCTCCAGCCCAGGCAGCTCAAGTGACTCGAACTCGCCGCTGAAGGCGCGGCGAATGCCCATCTCGGCGTTTTCCCGCTCGACCGCGGCAAGAAACCCGACCGTTCCGAAGTTGACGCCGAAGACCGGCACCTCGGTGTCGATGAACCTGCGGAGCGCGTAGAGGATCGAGCCGTCGCCGCCGAGGACGATGCAGAGGTCCGGGGTGCGAGGCAGCTCCTCCACCTCCTCGATCCCATCCGCGACCCCGCCGTGCTTCGATCGCTCCTCCCTGGTCGCGATGATCTTCCAGCCGCACTCCCTCGCAATCGAAGTCACAACCACCACCGCCCCCGCTGTCGCGACTGGCTGTGAGTGCGTGATCAGGGCGGCAACGCCTTGGTATTCGGCGTCACCGCTCATGGTTCCACCTCGAGAACGGCGGACTCGAGATCGGCGATCGCCGTCCCCTCCCGCCCGCAGAGCAGAAACGTCTCCCGGTTGCCCTTTGGACCGGGCAGTCCCGAGTAGGCGATCCCGAGGATCCTCAGCCCGATCTCCTCCGCTGAGGCCGCGGCATTGTTGATCGCCTCGCGACGATCCCCGGCCTTTCGCACGACGCCCCTTGCGACGCGATTGCGGCCGAGTTCGAACTGCGGCTTGACCATTGCGAGGATCCGGCCCCCCGGGGTGATGCACTCGCTGACAGCGGGAAGAATCTTGGCAAGGGAGATGAAGGAGACGTCAACCGTCGCAAAGGCAGGTTGGAATGGCAGCATCTCGGGAGTCAGGTCGCGAGCGTTGCGGCGCTCGATCACCGTGACCCGTGGATCCGCCCGGATGCCGCTGTCGATCTGCCCGTAGGCGACATCGAGGCTGATCACCCGCGAGGCTCCCCGCTGGAGCATGCAATCAGTGAAGCCCCCGGTTGAAGCTCCGACGTCGAGGCAATCGACTCCATCGAGGTCGATGCCGAGCTTCTCGAGCGCGTTCTCGAGCTTGATCCCACCCCTCGAGACGAAGCGCTGCTTCTCGGCAACGACCAGGTCTGCCTCGGGCTCGATCATCTGGCCTGGTTTGAGCGCCACGCGTCCGTCGATTCCAAGCCGGATCTCCCCCGCACGCACAGCAGTCGCCGCCGCCGATCGCGAGGGAAATAGGCCCCGTTCGGCCAGAGTTGCATCGAGGCGAACCTTGGTCATCTCCTCAACCGTACATCCGGGAGGGCCGTCCGAGCGGGCGGAATGATCCGCTCCCAGGTCCGCGCGGGCGGCCGGAGGTGGCCCGCAAGTGGCCATTTGGGTGAAAGATCCCGCCCATGATTTGGCCTGATCAAGAAATCGGTCGATCTGTGACCTGAATCACACTGTAAACGCACATACGTTCGTATCCTGTTGAACAGGTTGAGAAGAACAAAAAACGATCCAAGGGACTTGAACACAAAAACTTTCTCGGTCGGGTTCGGCTCCGCTTAACTGGCGTCAATCGAAAGATTTTCCGCCCGCGGCGCATATAGGACCTACCTACCTCCCACAGATCCACATATATAGAGATACATATCTCTCCTCCCTGTAGTACCCCAGAAACGCCCCGTCCTCCCTGACGGGGCGTTTTGTTTTGGTCTCCGGCAAGCCGAATGCGGCCTGGTCGAATGCGCCATTCAGATCAACTCCTGACCCGCTGCGCTCGGCGCCCGGGCGCCTGTCGTCAGCCGGACCCCCGAAGCCTCAGCCGCACGCGCGGTGGGGGCTCAGCTCGAGCCCGGTCTCGGTCATCCAGCTGCGAAGTTGCCGGTGCATCGCCTCGGCGCCGACGATCGGCGCCGCCTCCCTGCTCCACCCGCTGGGCACAAGGGCGAACGGGTGCATCTGCCAGCCGCCGAGCGCCCCGTGTGAGCCCATGAACTCCTCGAAAGGCGCGACCTCGTTCTGCTCCGGGAAATAGGCGCAGTTGACGAGTATGTCCGGACAGTGCGGGAAGCCATCGGTGCGGCGCAGATGGTCGGCGGCGTTGGCGCCGAAGTCGCGCAACGGGTCTTCTCCCGTGACGCCGTGGTCGCCGAGGTCGTGCGCGCCCGACCCCCCGAGCACGACGCCCTGGCCCTCATCCGAGCGAACCATGACAAACCCGATCCCCGGGTGGGTGGCGAGTGTCTCGACGAGACCTGGGTGAAGCTCTCCGATCTCGCCCAGCGTCATTCGCTCGCGAGATGCGCTGAAGGTGATCAGTCCAAGTCCTCCCGAGGCGAGGACGACGGCGGGACAGTCTGCGCTCGCTCCCGATCGAAGCTGCTCGAGCGCCCCGCGGTTGGAACCGAGCGCCACCTCGCCGTCGACCATTCGATCGCGGGTGGCGCGGGCGACGATGCGGCCGGCGACGGTCTTCTCGGCGCGGGCCTCCGTGAGCACGCCGCCGACGCTCGCCAACCCCTCGTCGACCGAGTCGGGTGCGAAGACGTCGACGCCCATCGCGCTCTCGACCAACTCCTCCAGGGTGACGTCGTAGCGCTGGCGGAAGGGCCGCCCCTGCGACTGCCCGTGGTCGGAGAGGACGACCAGGTGATACGGGCGCGGCGCCTGCCTGACCGCCCGTTCGAGCCTCGCCAGCTCGGCGTCGTGGCGGCGCAGCACAGCAAACGCGTCCGGCTCCTCGATACCCGAGTGGTGGGCGACCTCGTCGTAGCCGACGAAGGTCGAGTAGACGATCGGGACGCCCTCGACGATGTCCCCGAGCAGGGAGGCGACGTTGAGGTCGCGCATGACCACCGTGATCGCCCCTCGCATGAACGGGTAGAGGCCGCCGCGACCGACGTGCTGTCGCCCCTGCCTGCGCTGGCGGCGCGCTGCCCGCCGCTCGGCGAAGACGTCGCCGACGTATGAGAGCAGGGTGCGGGCGAAGCCAAAGGGATCGGCGAAATAGGCAAAGAACTCGGAGCTGCCGGTCCGCCCACGAGCGCGGATCGCGCTCATCGTGGCCGAGCAGCGGGGGGCGTCTCCGCTGAACATGTTTCCGCGGCTGGCGCCCCCGGCGGCGAGCAGGCCGCCGCCGTCGGAGAGTCGCCGCTCTATCTCGACAGCGTCCTTGATCCGATTGGAGACGATCGTCCGACCACTTTCCTTCTCATGCCAGCGAAAGGCGGGCATATCGTGATTCGAGCCCAGGAGAAGCCCTGCCTGGCTGGCCCCGGTCTGTGAAGACAGATCGCACTCCCATCCGGTTACGCGGTGGCTGCCTTCGGCGATCCAGCGCGCCATGTTCGGTACCCGCCCCTCATCCAGCGCCCGGCGCAACACCGGCTCGGCGAGCCCGTCGATCTCGAACAGGATCACCCCGGGAACCTCGGTGAAGTTCTGATCTCGCGCCCCGCGAAAGCGCCGTCGCACGACCCTCAACTGCCTCGCGTCCGGGTCGAGGCCCAGGGCGGGGGTAAGGAACATCAGCACCAGCGCGAGAAAGAATGCAACGGCGATCGCGCCCATCGGCGTCGGGCTCGCGCCGTCGACGATCTGCAGGGCGAGGATGATGATGATCCCGTTGAGGACCAGGGATCCGAATCCGAACGTGACGATCGTCAGCGGCAACGCGATCCTGATCAGGATCGGCCAGAGGACCGCGTTGAGAATCGCGATCGCCGCCGTCGCCAGCAGGGCTGCACTCAGCCCTGGAACGTCGATTCCGGGGATGATCGCCGTGAAGACCAGAAAAGCGAGTGCCGTCAGCAACCACAGCAGCAGGCCTCTTGCGAGCAATGAGACTCGCCGGTTGAGAGCCGGACTCATCGGCTCGGTTCCGGGCCGAGCGCCAGCCCTGCACCGGGGTCGAGAACCTCGACCCGGACCCCGGGCGCATATCTGGCTGCAAGGCGGGCGAATTCGAGTGGCGGTTCGGTGAGCCGGTCTCCGAGTGTCCTTCGCATCCCGGCCGGATGATAGGTGCCCCAGTGGATCGGGACCGCGAGGCGCGGCCGCAGCATCTTCAGCGCCCGTGCCGCCCGCTCCGGGTCGAGGTGCCCGGCTCCGAGCCTGTGGCCCCAACCCCAGACCGGAAGCAGGGCGAGGTCGAGCGCGCCGATCGATGCCATCCCTTCGAACAGGTCCGTGTCGCCGGCAAAATAGATCCGCCTCCGGCCCGCCGAGACGACGAAGCCGACCGGATTTGCCCTCGCACCCCAGGGATCCCGGCGACCATCGTGCACCGCCGGTACCGAAGTCACCTCCACCCCGCAGGCTGAGATCGTCTCGCCGACCGTGATCTCGGCCACCTCGCCGAGGCCGGCGCCGGTGGTGGTGGCGGCGGCGCCACGCGGCACGATCACCGGGGTTGCCCGGGGCAGCGCGCGCAGCGACGCCAGGTCGAGGTGATCGCGGTGCAGGTGCGAGATCAGGACCAGGTCGATGTCCGTGCAGTGCGCGGCCGCAACCGGCCCGGAGTGGCGTCGCAGAATCCCGGCCCTGGTGCGCAGCATCGGATCCGTCAGGATCCGCGCGCCGCCGACCTCCAGCAGCACGGTTGCGTGGCCGACATAGGTAATCCTGTCGCGGGTGTCAGGGTTGGTCGCGGCGATCGGGAGATGACTATCGCAGAGCCCCGGGGGGATACGACGGACACGTCCCCGGTGGTCGTGCTGGCGCCGTTTGAAGATCAGGCCGCGTGCGTGAGTGTCGGCTGCGCCCTGGGCCGCCCTTGGCCACTTTTGACCATCTGGGCCGCCCTCGGCCACCCTGGCGCCGTTGCTCCGAACCAGCGATTTGTTACGATATATCGCGTTAGATAACGATAGAAAGGTTTTCAATGCATAATCGACACAGACCAAGACATCAAGGTCACCACCGGGAGCAGGAGTTTTCACGCAGTCGTGGGCCTCGTTACGGCCGCGGACGCGGTGGACCCCGTGCTCGCCGAGGCGACGTCAGGGCCGCGGTGCTCGCACTGCTCGCCGAAGGACCCATGCATGGCTACGAGATGATCAAGGAGATCGAAGAGCGCACGCAGGGGGCCTGGACACCGAGCGCAGGCTCGATCTACCCGACTCTCCAGATGCTCGAGGACGAGGGTCTTGTCCGCGGCGAGGAGACCGATGGCAAGCGCCGCTTCACCCTCACCGAGACTGGGGCCGCCGAGCAGGAGCAGAAGTCCGGCGAGGAAGCCCCGTGGGACAAGGTCCGGTCCGGCACCGCACCCGAGCAGATCCAGCTACGGGACTCGGTCCACAAGCTTCACCAATCGATCGGCCAGGTCTTCCACGCCGCGGATGAAGGTCAGCAGAAGCGTGTCCGCGAGCTGCTCGACGAGACCAGGCGCAAGATCTACGCAATCCTCGCCGAGGAAAGCCAGGCCTAGGGCGAAGTCCGCGATCGGCGGCCTGCGCGTCTAGGTGAAGATGATCTGGCCGCCGGCCGCCATGTCGTAGAACTCACCAACCGTGATGATCTCCTCCATCTGAGGGATGAAGTCGTCCCTTTCAAGGCCAAACAGGTCGACCGAGGCCTTGCACCCATAGAGCGCACCGCCCGAGTCGGCTATCAACTCGATGAACTCGGGGATCGGCGGAATGTCGAGTTCCTCCATGCCCTTCCCGAGTTTGCGCGTCACGAGCGCAGAGACACCGGGGATGGCGCCGGCCCAGGTGGCGAGGTGCAGGCCTGGGTTTACGACGGTCGCGACCTTGACATGCTCGTGCTTGGACTTGTTGATCGCATCGAGTCCGAAAAAGGTGAAAAACAGGTTGGCCTCGATACCCTCCATGCGGGCGCCGTTGGCCATTATCAGGCCGGGATATATTCCCTCGAGAGAACCCTTGGAGATGATGATCGAGACCTTCTCGATCGGCTCGGGTCCGGAGACTGCGGATTCAGACTGTTCATTCATGGTGTCCTCTGTCCTCGCTTTCTAGATGCAGCCGCGCGGCTTGGGGATCCCGGCGATCTTGGCCGCGCGCTTCGCGGGACCCTTGGGAAACAACTGGTAGAGCTCCTTGATCGGCACGCCTGAGGCTTTTCCGAGCGTCCTGATCGATGGTGCGGCGCCGCTCTCCAGGTAGGTGCTGCGCATGAAGTCGATAACGAGCCAGTGGCGCTCCGTGAGCTGGTCGATGCCGTCCTCGGCTGCGATCTCCTCGCCAATCTGCCGGGTCCACTGCCCGGGTTCCGCCAGGAAGCCCTCTTCGTCGACCTCGACCGGCGTGCCGGAATAATTGACGGTGCTCATCGGTCGTCTCCTTGTCCATTTGGTTTCGGGTTCTTGCCGGCCATCGACATCTGGGCACCGATGCCCGGAATGTCCCGGCCGGGCAGAAGCATGTGCCAGTACAGCGGCTGGAAGGCGAGCTTCCCGAGGTGGTTGAGACGCGACTCTTTCAGAAGCGGCAGTGGCCCGACGTGCGCCTCGGGATAGCGACCGGGAAGCGGCTCGGTCTCGTAGTTGAAGTCGATCAGCA
>JBBQZL010000146.1:0-6901 GCA_038207745.1 Solirubrobacterales bacterium | reverse complement strand
ATGCAAAGCTGAGTCGCTGATTCGGCGCCTTGTTGAATCCGTAGAGAACCATCACCGCGATCGGGACCAACGTGTAGGCCATGATCAAGACGACGTATGACGGCAGCACGAAGCGGGTCCAGGTTCGCTTCTGCACGTGCTCGGCAACGGTCGAACCCACTTTCCTGCTGTCGCCCTTCATCCGGTCACCCCCGACGCGGTCATACGAAATCCTTGATCGTCTGGGACCCGAAGATGCGCCCGTAGAGGAGCACGAAGATCAGCAGGGAAACCATCAGAACCAGCGAAAGCGCAGAGGCAACCGGGTAGTTCTGATTCTGCACGTACTGCGTCTGGATGATGTTCCCGATCATCGTCGTGCTCGGCCCGCCAAGGATCTGGGCGCTGAGGAAGTCACCGACATTCGAGATTCCGACCAGGAGTATTCCGGCGTAGATGCCGGGCGCGGAGAGCGGAAGGATCACGGAGCGGAAACGCTGCCATGCGGAGGAATAGAGATCTGATGCCGCTTCGATGACGTCGCGATCGATCCGCTCGAGCGAAACGTAGATCGGGAGCGCCATCCAGGGAAGCGCGTCATACGTGAGACCCATCACCACCGCCGAAGGGGTCGAGAGGAGGCGGAGATCCTGCGGGACCAGATGCAGGTCCTTGAGCGTCCCGAGCACGATCCCCTGGTCGGAGAGGATGAACTGCCAGGTGAGTATCCGGATGATGAACGAAACCAGGAACGGCAGTAGCAGGAGGAAGAGAAAGACCGCCTTCCGCCTGCCTCCCCGGAAGGCGATCCAATAGGCGACGGGATACATCGCAATCATGGCCAGCGCCGTCGACACTCCGCCGTACATAAACGAGCGCGCGAATTGAACCGAGTACTGGCTGATCGAATCTGGATAGACGCTGAAATTCCAGGTCATCGCGAAGCCCTCGACTGAATTGCCGGTGGTCAGCGAGATCGTCAGGATCGAGAACAGCGGTACGACGAAGAAGAGCCAGAGCCAGAGGTTCGCCGGCGCTGTCTGAAGATACGGGGACAGCCGCTTCTTCAGATTGCCGCCCATTCCGCTCTCAATTCGATGCTGAGGCGACCCTAGGACTGGATGATCGGGTCAAAGAGGCCGGTCCATTTCTGATGTGTCTCCGGGGTCGCGTTGACCGGGTATTCGTGCAATCGCTTCAACATCGAGGGCGGCGGGAAGATCAGCGGACTGTCGGCGACCGCCGGGTCGTCGAGCTGATTTCGGATCACCGGTTGTGCGGCGGGAACCGGGCAGATGTAGTTGACCCAGTCCTCGATCATCGCCTCGATCTTCGGCTCGTAATAGAAATTGATCCACTCGATCGCATCGACTGGATGAGCCGCGTTCAACGGGATCACGCAATTGTCGCGCCAGAGCATCGAGCCCTGCTTGGGGACGACGAACTTCAGGTTCGGGTAGCCTGAATTGTTCGACTGGAAGATGTCGCCGGAGTACGCTTGGCAGAGCGCTACATCGCCATTCTGAAGCGCTTTGATGTAGCTCTGGTCGTAGTACTGGCGCACGATCCCCTGGTCACGCTGCTTGGTCAGGAGATCGGCGGCCTTCTGCCAGTCCTCGTATGTCGAGGTTGGCGGATCGATCCCCAGCGCCAGAAGGGCCGCGGAGCCGACCTCGTCGTCATCGCTGAGCATTCCAACCTGGCCCTTGTACTTGGTGTCGAACAGGGCCTCGATGGAATCGATCGGACCGCCGGTCAGCTCGGGGTTATAGCCGATCCCGGTGACACCGGCCTGCCATACCGCCGAATAGGTGAGCTTCGGGTCGTAGGCGAGCGTTGTGGCAACCTTGCCGGCGTAGCGCTTGAAATTGGGCAGCCGTGTCTTGTCCAGCGGAGTCAACCAGCCGTTGGAGATCAACTGATTGAGCTGCCAGCCGTTGGAGATTACGATCAGGTCGTAGCCGATCGAATCACCCGCCTGGAGGACCGGGCTGATCTTGGAGAAGAACTCGGCGTTGTCCTGGATCACCGCCTTGTAGTTGACCTTGATCCCGGTCTTCCTGGTGAAGGCTTCCAGCGAGGGGTGCTTGCCGTTGTCCGTGTCGATGTAGAGAGGCCAGTTGGCGAAGTCGAGGGTCCCGGCCCGCTTCTGTTTCTTCCACCACGCGGTCCAGTCGACGTTCGAATTCGAATTCGAATTCTTTGTTCCCGTAATCCCGCAGGCCACCAGAGGTCCGCTGGCTCCGAGGACGAGGGCCGCCGCCCCGGCCTTCTGAAGCACGCTCCGCCGTGACATCCGAGCTTCGGTCAGGCCTCGGATCCAGGCTGCCTGATCGATGCCTGATCTCGCGCTTTCCTTTGATCGATCCATATCAGCTCCGCCCATAGATAGCTATAGATTCCCACCGCCTTACGCGAGCCTATCGCAGCGCTGGGTCCAGGCATTTGCGTAAAAGGTGAGCACGAAACGGCACCTGGAGATCCTCAGTTCAGCCAGAGCGCGCGAAGAGGGCGAGGCCGCGTAGCCCGAGGGGCCGACTAGGATCCCCGGTAGTGGAGCGTCGCGTCCAGCCCTTCCCGGTATTCGCCCAAGTCGTTCGGCTCTACTGGAGGCAGGCCGGTTCGCTGATCCTGCTCGGCGTGATCGTCTTCACACCGCTGGGGCTCGTCAACGTGCTGATGCACGATGTGGGAACCATCGACACGCGCGATGGACTTCTCGGCGGTCTCGGCCAGCTCTCGCTGCTGTCGCTGAAGACCGGCGTCAGCCTTCTCGGCGACGTCTTCTACAGCGGTGCCGTCGCGCTCCTGATCATTCACGGCCAGGATGGCGGGATACTCCCGCTTCGGCAGGTCGCGCGCCGGCTCTCGTTCGGGCGCCTGATCGCCGTCGACATCCTCTACGCCGTGATCGTCGTCGTGGGTCTGATCCTGTTGATCATTCCCGGGCTGATCTTGATGACCTGGTTCTGGCTGGCGGGTGCGGTCGTCGAGATCGAGGACCGGCCTCCGATCGACGCGCTGAGGCGCAGCCGGCGCCTGATCAAGGGCCAATTCTGGCGAGTCTTCGTGATCGTCCTGCCACTTACGGTGCTGACTGAGGTTCTCTCCGTCTCGGGTTCATCGGCTACCTTCGAGTTGCTCGGCCAATCGACGTTTTCCCATTGGTTCACCGAAGCCTTCTGGGAGATCCTGCTGACGCCTTTCTACGCCCTGGCAGTGATCCTCGTGCTCCTGAAGCTGAATGGAATGCACGCTGAAAAGCTGGTTTGCACGCAGTCCGGACAACCGGTAAGGAGCCGTCCTTGATCAAGATCGACCGCCATGGGGACGTATTCGTCCTCGCCATGCAGGATGGTGAGAACCGCTTCAATCCTGACCACCTCGACTCGCTGGAGTCTGTGCGCGCCTTCTGACCTTTCCCACCGCGGTGATCGCAGCGATCAAGCAGAAGATCTACTGCGGCCCTGCGGATCTGCTCAGGCAACCGCTCGATCTCTGACCGCCGGCTTCCGCCTCTGCCGACCCGAGTCCGTGGTCCCCAGGTCCTCGGTACCTGAATCAACGAGGGCGTCGATCAGATTCTCGACCGAAGTGTCGATGCGAAGGATCCCGGCGCCCGAGGCCTGTAGGCGAATTGCCGCCCGACTCGAAGACGTCGATGACGCCGTGGCAGTTGGCGGGGATCCGGCATAGAACACTGCTGTCGCAAGCGCGACCACGACAAGCAGCGTGACCACCAGTCCCGCCACCCGCCTTGCGATCTTGAAAGCTGTCATCTCTACATCATCGACGCGAGCACCCATGCGTTTCCTAAGAGTTTCGTGAGAGTTGTCTGAATTTGGATCGGGCCTGGATCCGGATTTCCCGTGCATGCAAGGATGGGAGCCGATGGTTGCGATCAACATCCGACCGCCAACTCAAGCCGGGAGACCGAGTATGGATATCTACGAAACAGGCGTCGATCTCGAGATCCCTGACGTCGACATCACCTCGTTCGTCCTGGAACGTGTCGGCGAGTGGGAGGATCAGATCGCCCTGGTCGATGGCTCATCGGGCCGGGAGATCACGTACGCCGGGCTCCGCGACGCGATCAGGAGTCTCGCCGCAGGCCTTGCCACACGCGGTTTCGGCAAGGGCGACACCTTCGCCGTCTACATGCCCAACCTGCCCGAGTACGCGATCGCGTTCCATGGCGTGGCGAGCGCGGGTGGACGTTGCACTACGACCAACCCGCTCTACACGGCGCCCGAGCTCCACCACCAGATCCACGACTCCGGCGCCAGAATGCTGCTGACGATTCCGCAATTGGTCGAGACCGCCACCGCGGCATGCGACGGGACAGAGGTGACCGAGATCTTCGTGCTCGGCGAGTCCGTTGGCGCGACCCCGTTTTCCAAGCTGCTCGGCGATCCGTCGATCGCACCCGACGTTGAGATCCAGCCGGCCGTGGATCTCGCGGCCCTTCCCTACTCCAGCGGCACCACCGGTCTCCCGAAGGGCGTGATGCTCACCCATCGCAATCTCGTTGCCAACCTGCTCCAATCCCAGGGCACCCTGAAGCTCGAGCGCGGCGAGGTTCTGGTCGGCGTATTGCCGTTCTTCCACATCTACGGGATGACGGTGATCATGAATCTCGGCCTCCGCTTCGGCGCCACGATCGTGACGATGCCCCGTTTCGATCTCGACAAGTTCCTCGGCCTGATCGAGAGCCGCCGCATAACCCGAGCATTCGTCGTGCCGCCGATCGCGGTTGCCCTCGCCAAGCATCCGGCGGTTGATCAACACGACCTCTCCTCCCTCGAGATGATCATGTCCGGCGCGGCGCCCTTGGGCGCCGAGCTCTCGGACCAGGTGACCGAGCGGATCGGATGCGCCGTCATGCAGGGATACGGAATGACCGAGACGAGCCCGGTAACCCACATCGTCCCGCTCGACCGGACAAAGCCCGGCTCGATCGGGCTTCCCGTTGCCGCAACCGAGTGTCGCCTGGTCGACTCCGCAACCGGCGTCGATGCCGGCGAGGGCGAACGAGGAGAACTCTGGATCCGTGGTCCGCAGGTGATGGCCGGGTATCTCAACAATGCCGAATCAACCGACGCAACCATCGATCCGGACGGATGGCTGAAGACCGGCGACATCGCGGTCCGCGACGAGGACGGCTACTTCGCGATCGTCGATCGGCTCAAGGAGCTGATCAAGTACAAGGGCTATCAGGTGGCGCCCGCCGAGCTCGAGGCGCTGTTGATCGGGCACCCCGGAGTCCAGGACGTGGCCGTGATCGGCATTCCCGATCAGGAGGCCGGCGAGCTTCCGAAGGCATTCATCGTCGCCGCCACCGACGACCTCGACACCGACGAGCTGGTCAACTGGGCGGCTGAACAACTCTCACCACAGAAGCGGATTCGCCTTGTCGAGGTCGTCGACGAGATTCCCAAGTCAGCGTCCGGAAAGATCCTCCGCCGGGTCCTTGCCGAGCGCTGAGCGCGGGCGCTTCACGGGTAGACCGGCTCCCCGGTTTCCACCTCCACCACCGTGATTGCCGAGGCCGGGCAGGCCTCTGCAGCCTCGATGATCAGATCGACGGGTCCGTCGCCGACCACCTCCGCGATCTCGTCATCGAGACGGAAGATCGCGGGAGCGACATCGACGCAGTCGCCATGGCCGCTGCAGCTATTCGGGTCAACCACTGCTCTGTAGGTCATCTGTTGGTGCCTTTCGTGTTGGATCTTGCGAAATAGGACTCTTCGATCTCGCGTCTCAGCGCCGAGATCACCCGGGGCCGATCCGTAGCGATGGCCGCCACCGGGTAGTCGCCCCGCATGTAGACGGCAGTGAACTCACGCTCTCCGGGTTCCCCGTCGATCTCAACCCGGTCAGCCTGCTCGGCGTGCCCGACGTACTGGATCCTCGAGCCGTACTGGTCGCTCCAGAAGCTCGGTAACGGGGGCGGTGGTGAGGTCTCGCCGAGCATCGAGAGGGCGGCGGCGCGACCCTGCCGGACAGCGGCGTCCCAATGCTCGGTTCGGGAGTGTTCTCCCGTCCTCGGGTCGAAGGAACGCGTCACGTCACCAGCGGCGTAAACGTCAGGCAGGCCCGTACGAGCGCCTGCATCGGTGAGAATTCCGTCTTCCTCCAGACCGCTTCCCAGGAGCCAACCGGTCATCGGCATGACGCCGATCCCGACCACGACCGCATCGCAGGCGATCCGTTGTCCGCCAACCAGGCAAAGTTCCTCCACGCGGCCATTGCCGCGCGCGCCCTCGACCATCGAGAGCGGCATCACATTGGTGTCCTCCCCGGAGTGCATCCGCGCAAGACGATCACCGACCTCGGGACCCAGGATGTGGTGCAGCGGCGAGGCCATCGCCTCGATGATCGTCACCTCGTTGCCGAGGGCCCGCGAGGTTGCGGCCACCTCCTGGCCGATGAACCCGGCACCGACCACGGCAAGGTGACCACCGCCCGCGATCTCCGCCCGCAGTCGCTCGGAATCGGCGATCGTCCGCAGCTCATGGACATTCTCGTAGCCAGCCAGTGCCGGCAGGCTTCGAACCTGGGCTCCGGTTGCGATCAGAAGTTTCTCGTATTCGAGGGCCGAGCCATCGTCGAGATCAATGCGGTGCTCGCCGGCATTCAATCCGACCGCGCTTCGCCCAAGAAGCAACTCCACCTCGTTGTCGGCATACCACTCAGGCGGTTTAAGCGAGACTCCTGCCGGGTCTTCGTCTCCGGCCAGGAACTTCTTTGAGAGCGGCGGACGGTCATACGGGGCAACGGGCTCCGCGCAGACCATCCGGATCGGCTTCTCGTAACCGCGTCTTCTCTGGGTCTCGGCGCAACGATGCGCCGCCAGCCCTCCACCGACGAAGACTACTCCGGCTTGGGTCATGGTGTCTCACGTTGAGTGGTGGTCCCGCTT
>JBBQZL010000145.1:0-6981 GCA_038207745.1 Solirubrobacterales bacterium | reverse complement strand
CCCGCCGATCCCATACATGATCTGCAGCGCGTCCTCGCTTTCCGCACCACCACCGGCGGAGCTCGTCATGAATGAGACGAAATCCGTGACTTCCTCTGGGCAGGTGCCGACGTGGAGCGCCTGCATCGTCAGGCTGGCGTCCCGGACCCAGGCGAAGCGGTAGTCCCAGTTGCGCTCCCCGCCCACCTGCTCGGGCAACGAGGTTGTCGCCGCGGCCACGATGGCGCCGGTGGGCCGGTAGCTGAGGCCCTTGAGCACCCGCGAGGAGACGCGGATCAGGTCGCGATGCGGGCCCTCGTAGATGTCGTGGTCGGCCTCCCAGGAGCGCCAGCCCTCTACGGTGTCCGTGATCCTCGCCGGGACTTCGCGCGCTGCGCAGGTCTCCGGCGGCCGGCTCTCGGCCGGCGCCCAGACCAGGCAGAAGCCGACGCGCTCCCCGGCGGCCGGCGTGAATGCGGCTCTCAGGGTCGCATCGGCGACCGTCAGAGGCACCCCGCTTCTCAGCGCAATCTGGTTGGGGCCGCCGAACGTCCGCGCGCCAGCGTCCGTGACGCGCAGGAGCGGCCGCACCAGCCCGTATTCGGGTCGCGGCGCGAGCTCCATGACGACCTCCACACTCCCGGCCAGCGCCTCCACCGAGCGCAGCAGCTCATGGGGGGCGCCGAGTCCAATCTCATGCCCGCGCTGACCGTCGGCGAAGCCGAGCGCGTCGGTCAGGCGAATCGCTCCGGTGGGCGTTGTGAACGTCGTCTGCAGGACGAGCGTTCCGGGCAGATAGCGCCGCTCCACCTCGAACGGACCTGCGGGCCGGATCGACCAATGTCCGGACCGGGGGTCGAGCAACCGGGCGAACAGCGCGGGCGAGTCGAAGCGTGGCAGGCACAGCCAGTCGATCGACCCGGAGCGGCTCAGCAGCGCCGCCGAGCTGCAATCCGAGAGCATTCCGTAGGACGCGATCGGCTCGAATTCATGAGAGGAGGGGTTCATGCGGCTCCATCGGCATCGATCGTCGAGTCAGTCGCCGCGCCCGCCTCGATCCCATCCTGCCTGAGGGAATGCATCGGCTGGCGAAGGCTCTGGTCAGGCATCATCGAGAGGTCCATCATGGTCGGTCACGGCTTCCGGCGCCCTCCGGCAATTGATCTGGTCAGGGTTCAAGTTCACTGATTCCGAGGCGATGCAAGAGGATTCAGTCGTGTCCGGTCTGGCGGCCGTGGCGCCGCCGAGTGATGAATCGTTTGCTTCCTGTGTGGCATCTGATTGCCGAGTGCCAATCACCTCGACAGAGGGAGGAACACGATCGTAAAGGTGGCGATAGTCCTGCTGGCCGACACCGATACGCTTGAGGGCATGGGTCGGATGGCCAATGCGCTGACGACGGCAAAGGAGCTCAAACAGGCGGGCGATGAGGTGAAGGTGATCTTCGACGGCGCCGGCACGAAGTGGGCCGCCGCCCTGTCGGGCGAGCACAAGTACGCAAAGCTCCTCGATGCGGTCCGTGACAAGGTCGAGGGCGCCTGCGAGTACTGCTCCGCCGCATATCAGGTCACAGATGAGGTCGAGGCCGCCGGAATTCCACTGCTGAGCGACTTCGATGGCCACCCCAGCCTGCGGCGCCTGATCGTCGACGGCTTCACGGTGCTGACTTTCTAGCCGCGCACTTTCGGCGTGTCCTGCTCGCCGGCCGGCGCAGGCGCCAACTCGACGACGGGCACGCCTGCAGCAGGCTCAGGAGCCGGAGGCGCGGAGCGTAAGTCCGTACCAGAGCGGCAGCACGACGAGCAGGCTGCCGCCGAGCCAGCCGGCAGATCGAGGAGCGGGGCGACGCCGAAGTGGTCCTTGCCGGGCGCTCGTTCACCGGACCGGTGGGACCGCCTGCTGGCGGCGATGAGCGCCACCGTCGAACTCTCGCGGATGCCAGGTCATCGGCGAAACTCGCTTAGAAGGCTGGCCGCGATGTTCTCGGCCTCCTCTGCGGAGTCCGCCTGAGTTGTCGCGACCACCGTGGCTTCGGCGTCAACGACGCGCACGTCGTATCGTCGGCCTAGCAATGCGAAGCGACGGTGGATCACCGCGACTGGGAAGGCCTCCCGGCGGACCCTGGGCAGCAAGACGCCGGCTCGATCGAGCGCGATCAGCGAGTCGGCGCCACCGATCGGGCGGCCGTCGATCATCACCTGTGGCACCGTTGCAGCACCGGTGCGCCGGCGGAGCATCTGGCGGAAATCCGCGATGCCCCCGCCGCGAACCTCGTGAAATTCGATTCCGCGGCGACGAAGCAGACGGCGGGCCACGCCGCAGTATGCGCAGCCTGTGAGCGTGTAGAGGCGCACCTCCGCGCGATCGCCTGCGTTGACCTGATTCGTGTGGTCCATGTGAGTGTGATCCGCGCTCAATGCATTTCGATTCATCTCGACCCGGCTCGTCTCACAGCGTCATGCTCTGCTTGCCTTTGTCGATCCGGCAACGGAGTGAATCGTTGCCCCCACCTTGGTCATCCAACTGCGACAACACAAACGCCAGCAAAGGATGGTTGGAAATGAGCAATGTGATCACCCTGACCGAGGAAAGGTTCGACCGTGACGTGGACCGCTCCGCGGTGCCCGTCCTGGTTGATTACTGGGCGCCGTGGTGCGGTCCATGCCGCGCCCTGGAGCCGGTGATCGAGGCGATCGCCGAAGAGTACGGCGACGAGATCACGGTCGCCAAGGTCAACGTCGACGAGCAGCCCGAACTCGCCGCCCGGGCCTCCGTTCTCAGCATCCCGCATCTGATCCTCTACCGCGACGGAACTCCCGCCGCTCAGAGCGGCGGCGCACGGCCCAAGGCTGCGGTCATCGAGGCGCTCGGACTCGACGCATTCTCGGTGGGCACCTGATGCAGGTGAGGGCTGATCGAGTCCAAGACGACTGCTGAATCGTTTTCGGTCCGGGTGCGGTCAGAGGGATAGAGCGAGGCAACCACTCGCTCTTCCGCAATCGAACGGTGCGGCCGCCTGATCCGTAACCGAGCAACAGATTCTGGAGGATTGATATCGATGGACAGAGAATTCGACGTGATTGTGATTGGAGCCGGACCGGCCGGAGAAGTCCTGGCGGGCCGGATCGGCGAGCGCAGTGGGAAGAGCGTTGCGATCGTTGAGCGCGCCCTGGTCGGGGGCGAGTGCTCGTTCTATGCCTGCATGCCCTCGAAGGCCCTGCTTCGGCCTGCCGAGTTGCTGGCCGAGGCGGCGAGGGTGCCCGGAGTCGCCGAGGTTGTGACCGGTGAACTCGATGTCGGCGCCGTGCTGAAACGCCGCGACGGCATCATCAACGACCTCGACGACTCAAGCCAGGTCCCCTGGCTGGAGGCGCGCAACGTCGAGCTGATCCGCGGCGACGCCAGGCTCGAGGGGGAGCTGCAGGTCCGCGTCGCCGAGGAGCTGCTCGTCGCCCGCGATGCGGTCGTGATCGCGGTCGGAACCGGGGCGGCAATGCCCCCGATCCCCGGACTCGCCGAGGTGGGGGCCTGGTCGAACCGGGAGATCACGACAGCGAAGGAGGTTCCTGAGAGTCTGCTGGTTCTCGGTGGCGGCGTCGTCGGGGTCGAGATGGCGCAGGCCTGGGCTTCGCTCGGCTCACAGGTCACGGTGATCGAGGCAGAGTCACAACTGCTGCCGCGCGAGGAGCCCTACGTCGGCACCGAACTGAAGAAGGCTCTTGAGGCTCACGGGATCGACGTTCGAGTTGGCGCCCGTGCGACCAAGGTCGCACGCAATGGCGAAGAGATCACTGTCATCCTGGAGGGCGGTGCAGCCGTCAGCGGCGAGCGGCTGCTCGTCGCGGTCGGCCGACGCCCACTGACAGACGATCTCGGCCTCGAGACGGTGGGCCTCGAACCCGGTCGCTACATCGATGTCGACAAGACTCTGCGGGCCGGCGGCCGCGACTGGCTCTATGCCGTCGGCGACGTCAACGGCCGCTCTCTGCTCACGCATTCCGGCAAGTATCAGGCCCGGCTCGCTGCCGAGCACATCCTTGGAGGTGAGGTCAGCGCGAGCCACGACGATGCGGGGGCTCCGCGGGTGATTTTCACGGACCCGCAGATCGCCGCCGTGGGCCATACGCTTGCGGGCGCGAGGGACGCTGGCATCCGCCACGCCCTGTCTATCGACGTGCCGACATCGGGTACAGCCGGCGCCAGCTTCTACGGCCGGGGCGCACCCGGCACCACCCGATTCGTCGTCGACCCGGAGCGCGAGGTGCTGGTCGGCGCGACCTTCGTCGGATCCGACGTTGCCGACATGCTCCAGGCGGCAACCATCGCGATCGTCGCCCAGGTTCCGCTTGCCACGCTCGCCCACGCGATCGCTCCGTTCCCCACCCGCAGCGAGCTCTGGCTCAAGTTCCTCGAGGCCTACGAGGCACGGCACCCCGAGGCCGAAGTCCACGCGCGGCTACCTGTCGCCGCCGGTTGAGGGAGAGCGATCTGCGCCACCCTGGACCGGGCCACCCTGGCCGGATGCGACGCGGCGATCTTGGATTCCGAGCCACGGCACGCCGCTTGCAGTAAAGAATGCGTGCCAGGCGAAAACGGATTTCAAGAGGAACCGACAGCGGAGGAGAGACTGAGATGGCCGAGAACGACGTCGAGGACCGAGAGGGCCTCCAGTGGCATCACGTCCTCACAGCCGACGAGCTGCCCGAGGGCCGGGTGATGACGGTCCACGCGGGCTTGAAGAGCGTTGCGCTCGTCCACTACGACGGCAAGTTCAGCGCCCTCGACAATCACTGCCCTCACCAGGGCGGCCCGCTGGGTGAGGGCTCGATCGAGAATGGCATGCTGCGCTGTCCCTGGCACGGCTTCGACTACTGCCCGCTGACCGGCAGGTCGCCCGGCTTCGACGATGAGGCGACCACCTACGCGCTGGAGATCCGCGATGGGGAGGTCTTCGTCGGGGTCGAGCCTCCCAAGGAGCACATCGAGACCGTCTCCGACGTGATGGCCCGGACGATGGTCAACTGGGGCGTCAGGCACGTGTTCGGGATGGTCGGCCACTCCAACCTCGGCCTCGCTGACGCGCTGCGCCGCCGTGAGGCAGAGGGCGAACTTGCCTATATCGGCATCCGCCACGAGGGAGCGGCGGCCTTCGCGGCCTCCGCATACGGAAAGCTCACCGGCCGCCCAGCCGCCTGCCTGACGATTGCCGGACCCGGGGCCACCAACCTGCTGACGGGGATCTGGGACGCAAAGGTCGATCGCGCGCCCGTGCTGGCGCTGACCGGCCAGGTCGACAACCAGGTGCTCGGTCCCGGCGCATTTCAGGAGGTCGACCTTGCCGCGGCGTTCGAGGCGGTCGCTGGATGGAGCCAGACGGTCCTGCCCTCCTCCAAGCATGCCGAGCTGATGAGCCTCGCCTGCAAGAACGCGCTGATCGAGCGCAACGTCGCCCACCTGATCTTCCCCGACGATGTGCAATCGATTCCTTCGTGCGGCGCGGAGCCGTCGGGTCCGGAGGGCCGCGTCGGTGACGAGCGGATCACGCCGGCAGCCGAGGCGGTCGAACACGCGGTTGGGATGCTCGCCGAGGCGAGGCGCCCGGTGATCATCGTCGGCCACGGCGCCCGCGACGTCATGGATCGCGTAATCGAGCTTGCTGAGCTGCTCGGCGCGCCCGTGATCACCACCTTCAAGGCGAAGGGGCAGATCGCCGACGACCACCCACTCGCCTGCGGCGTGCTCGGCCGCAGCGGCACCCCCGTGGCGAGCTGGGTGATGAACGAGGCCGACCTGTTGCTGGTGATGGGCGCTTCGTTCTCGAATCACACCGGGATCTACCCCGGGCATCCAATCATCCAGGTTGACTTCGAGCGCATGCAGCTCGGCAAGTTCCACCCGGTCAAGCTGCCGGTCTGGGGTGAGATCGCGACCACGGCAGGGCTTCTCGCCGATCAGCTCAGAAGCCTCGATCTGAGCGGAACTGATCAGCGCGCCGACGTTGCCGCGCGCAAGGCGATCTGGGACACAGAGAAGACCAGCAGACTCGCCGACGATCGCGGCAACGGGGTCAACTCCGCATCGATCTTTGAGTCGATGAGCCGGCTCGTTCCCGAGGACGCAGTGGTCGCAGTCGACGTCGGCAACAACGCCTACTCGTTCGGCCGCTATTTCGAGTCAAAGGCAGGTCAGCGGGTGTTGATGAGCGGCTACCTGGGCTCGATCGGCTTCGGCTACCCTGCGGCGATCGGTGCCTGGGCCGGGACCGATGGCAGGCGTCCGATCGTTGCCGTCACCGGCGATGGTGGTTTCGGCCAGTACATGGCCGAGATCCTCACCGCAGTCAAGTACGGGATGAACATCACCCATGTGCTGCTCAACAACAGCCAGCTCGGCAAGATCAGCAAGGAGCAGCGGGCCGGCGAGTGGGATGTCTGGGCAACCGACCTTCACAATCCCAACTTCGCCGAATACGCAGAGCTCTGCGGGGCGCTTGGGATCCGCGTCACCGACCGCGCCGATCTGGATGAGGCGATCGGCAGGGCACTCGCGCATGAAGGTCCGGCTATGGTGGAGGTCATGACTGATCCGGAGCTTGTCTGATCAGCGGGCTGGAGGAACACGCCGACGCGGTCGACGCCGCCCGCAAGCACGTCGATACTGCGAGCGGCCGGCCCCTTGGGCCGCTGCCGGACGACTTCGCCGCGAGCCGGTCCTCACTGCACCGGGTGGCCGAGCAGCTTCTGAAGCCGAAACGGGTTCTCGAGACCGGCAACGAGATCGCCCTGCGCTTCACTCCCGGAGGCTTCGGAACCGAGCCCTGGAAACGCGGCAGGGTGAGCGGTCAGCCGGGCCAGGTCCGCGTTGACGGGACCGAGATCCTGTTGATCGAAGACGGGCACGAACGCCGGGTCGAGATCGGGGGGCTGCGAAGCGAGGTTGAGCTGCTGGGCGTCGAGGCCGCCGGGATCGAGACAGGCGACGGAATTCCCGTCGACCCGGCCG
>JBBQZL010000144.1:0-7081 GCA_038207745.1 Solirubrobacterales bacterium | reverse complement strand
ACCGGAGCTCGACCCCGAGATCGCAAATGAGAACGAGCGACAGAGAATCGCCGAGGACGTGGCAATCCGCTCGGCTGAAGCGTTCGACCCGGGCGAGGATCTCGCGGGTGAGCCGGCACCGGGTTCGAAGGAGAAATCCGGCCGACTCGCCCGCTCAACGGCCTTCTTCTCGATCGCCACGGCGGCGTCACGGATCGTCGGCCTCGTTCGTGAGATCGTCGCGGCCAGCTATTTCGGCATCAGTGGGTCGATGTCGGCGTTCACGATCGCGTTCCAGGTCCCGAATCTGGTTCGCAGCCTCTTCGCGGATGCGGCGCTACAGCCCGCCTTCGTCCCGATCTTCACCGAGCAGCTCGAGAAGGGCAATCACAAGGAGGCGTTCCGCCTTGCCTCGACGATGATCTTTCTGGTCGGTCTGATCCTCGGCGCGCTGACCGCCTTCTTCATCCTCTTCGCCGGACTGATCATGCCGATCTTTGCGCCCGGCTTCGACACGGCGCTCAAGGACCTGACCGTGATCCTCTCGCAGCTGCTCTTCCCGATCCTGGTCCTGCTCGGCATGACTGGAATGGTCGTCGGCATCCTCAACAGCTACGACCGCTTCGGCGCCTTCGCGATCTCTCCGCTGTTCTGGAACATCACGATCATCGCGGTCCTGGTCGGTCTCACTCCCGCGTTCCCAACCGACAAGCGGATCTACGCCTACGCGATCGGCGTCCTGGCCGGAACGGTGGTGCAACTCGCGATACCGGCATGGGACCTGAGGCACACGCCTTTCAAGTTCACCTGGAGGTTCAATTTCCGTGACCGGAACGTGAGGCGGGTCCTGCTGCTGATGCTTCCGGTGACGATCAGCCTCGGACTGATCAACTTCAACCTGATCATCAACAGTTTCTTCGGGAGCCTGGTCACCGATGAGGGACCGGCGGCGATCGACAAGGCATTCCGGATCTACCAGCTCCCGCAGGGGATCTTCTCCGTGGCAATCGCAACCGTCCTGTTCCCGACCCTGGCCCGCTTTGCGGCGCGTGGCGCGACGGACGACCTCCGGGCGACAATGGCAAACGGGATGCGCCAGATCCTCTTTGTGCTTCTGCCGGCCGCAGCTGCGGTGCTCGTGCTTGCGGACCCGATGATCAGGCTGGTCTATCAGCGCGGGGAGTTCACCGCTTCCGAGACTCAGCTTGTCGCGACCGCGCTCTTCTGGTTTGCCTTCTCACTTCCCACCAACGGCCTCTTCCTGCTCCTGACGCGGACCTTCTTCAGCCTCCAGCGGCCGTGGTTGCCGACAACGATCGCCGGGCTCAACCTGGTCATAACGGCGCTCTTCTCGTGGGCCCTCTATGGGCCGTTCGGGATCGCGGGCATCGTCGCCTCAACCGCGATCGCGACCGGCGTCAGCGTGATCGCCCAATGCGTCGTTCTGCGTCACACGCTCGGCGGACTTCACCTTCCACAGCTCTTCGCCTCTGGATCCAGGATCGTGGTTGCGTCGGCCGGGCTCGCAGCGGTCAGCTACGGGGTCTGGTTTGTGCTCGATCAGGCGCTTGGGCGTGGACTTTTCGGTCAGGTCGTCTCCCTGAGCGCCGGGCTCGCTGCGGGCGCCGCCGTCTACCTGATGATCGGCAAGCTGCTTCGGATCGCCGAGCTCGATCAGATCGTCAGATTGGTCTTGCGCAGACGATGAGGTCCACGGGAGAGCAGCGGCGCCGGTGTTGAGTTTCGGTTCCTACGCCGTCGGTGCGCTGGCGCTTGTCGCCAGTCTGGTCGTGACCTGGATCGGCGCGGATCGGCTGCGTCGCAGACTGCTTCCCGGCTGGATCGGCGCTCCCGCCCTGCTCGCGACAGCGATCGTCTCGATCTCCGTCCTGATCTGTTTGGCGGAGTTGCTGGGGAGCTTCGGGCTCTTTGAGGGTGTCCCCTTCGTGGCCGGCTTGATCGTGACCGGCATTGCGATGCGGCTGGCCATCGCGGTCCCGTCCGCCGAGAGAGCGGAGCTGATCCGCCCCGATGCGCAGCAGCCGAACCGGTGGATCACGATCATCGGCCTCGCCCTGGCGGCGGTGGCGGTCGCGCACTTCTCGATCGGGACGAGAATCGGCTACTCGGGGGGAATGACCGGCTTCGATTCGACCTGGTACCACGGGCCCTACGCGACTCATTTCGTCCAGTCGGCATCCACCTGGCAGATTCATTTCATCGCTCCGCAGTACCTCTCCTGGTTCTACCCGCAGAACTCAGAGATCCTGCACGGCCTCGGTATTCTCGCCTTCGGCCGGGACCTGATATCCCCTGGTCTCAACCTCGTCTGGTTTGCGGGTTGCCTCGGAGCGGCGTGGTGCATCGGCCGACCCTACGGCGTTGCTCCGATCTCGCTCGCCGGAGTGGCCGTTGCGCTCGATTCCGGCGTTCTGGCTGACCAGGCGGGGGAGGCCCGAAACGACATCGTCGCGATCTTCTTCCTGATCGCAGCGGTTGCAATCGCGATCAATGCCTGGCAGGCACGCGCCGGGCGCAAGCCGGTGGGTGGCCAGGAGCCGGCTGCCGGGAAGCCGGAAGCCGACGGGAAGCCGGATCGCGCCAAGCCCGGGCGGCAGCCCGGGCTCCCCAGCGGCGCGCTGATCGTGGTCGGACTCGCGATCGGCCTTGCCGCGGGTACCAAGGTCAACTATCTGGCACCTGCGGGGGTCTTTGCGATCGGCATTGCCGTGATCGCGCTTTCGGGCCTCCGGCTCCGATCGTTCTTCTTCGTCGCACTTCCCGCCTTTGCCACCGCCGGCTACTGGTACCTGCGAAACACCGCCCACTCGGGGAGTCCACTTCCCTGGTTTCACGGGCTTGGTCCGATCACGCTTCCGGGTCCCGATCAACCGATCGGCGGACGCCAGCAGGCGGGCGTCCTCAAGTACGTTGCAGACCCCTCGGTCTGGTGGCACTGGTTCCGACCCGGGCTCTCGGACGCACTGAGCTGGGCCTGGCCGCTCCTCGCACTGCTGATGGTTGCCTCGATCTGGCTCTGCTGGAGGCGACCGGCCGGGCCGATGCTGCGGTTGCTCGCGGTGGTTGTGGTGGCGACGGCCGGTGCCTGGCTCGTCGCCCCGGCCTCGGCCGAGGGCCCACCTGGGTCTCCGGTCGGATTCGAGTCTGGCCTGAGGTACCTGATCCCGGCGCTCGCGATCGCGCTCGCCCTCCTGCCGGCGACACCGTGGATGTCACGGGATCCGCGCCGGCTCCTCGCACTCACCGGTGCACTCGTAGTCGCATTTCCACTGGTTGATGCATCCGGGGACGGCTGGAGCCTCAGCTATCTGCCTGGAGCGATCCTGGTCGGGGTACTGGTGGCCGGGGGTGCGTTCTGGCTGGCGAGGCTGGAGCTCGATCGATTCCCTCGCCCGGCGGTCGCCGGGGTCCTGGCTGTGTGTGGCATCGCGGCCCTGCTTGGTGGGCAGATGATCCAGCGCTCCTACCTGGAAAACCGTTACGCAAAACCGACCTTTGCGGCCCCCGGGCTCAACCAGGCGTTCAGGTGGGCGAGGGATATCTCCGGTGCCAGAATCGCCACTTCCGCGACGCGCCAGTACCCGCTGATGGGGTTGGACCTGTCCAACAGGGTCGACTACATCGGAGTCAGGCGTCCCGGTGCCGGGTTCGTGGACGCACCGAATTGCAGGACCTGGCGCCGATTGATCAACAGGGGCGGTTACGAGTTCGTCGTCGCAAGCGGCGATCGTGTCGACCCGGGCCGGGTCACGTTCCCGCCGCAGGCGGCCTGGACCGACGGGGACCCGCATGCCCGTCTGATCCTGCTCAGGTCACCGACTGCGGTATATCGCATCACAGGGCCATTGAGCCTCCGCGGCTGCCGCGCTCCGGCCTGATCCACCCGGCTCGGGCCGGGCAGGGGGTCGCGGGATCAGTCAAGCACGCCGACTCGCCATACTGGCCGGTCTACGCATATGGACCGAATTCGCAACTTCTCAATCATCGCCCACATCGACCACGGCAAGTCGACGCTGGCGGACCGCATCCTCGAGGTGACCGGCTCCGTCGACCCCAAGAAGATGCGCGCCCAGCTTCTCGACTCGATGGATCTCGAGCGCGAGCGCGGCATCACGATCAAGGCCCAGGCGGTGCGGGTCGACTACGACGCCGTCGACGGCCGCAACTATCACCTGCACCTGATCGACACACCAGGCCATGTCGACTTCTCATACGAGGTATCCCGCAGCCTCGCCGCCTGCGAGGGCGCCCTGCTGGTCGTTGACGCAGCACAGGGCGTCGAGGCGCAGACGGTCGCCAACACCTATCTCGCGATCGAGAGCGGGCTGGAGTTGATTCCGGTGATCAACAAGGTCGACCTGCCGGGCGCCGAGATCGAACGGGTCACGGCGGAGATCGTCGACCTGATCGGTTGCGCTCCCGAGGACGTCCTGCCGATCTCGGCGAAGACCGGTCTGGGCGTTCCCGAGGTGCTCGAGGCGATAGTCGAGCGGATCCCGCCACCGCAGGGCAACCTGGATGCGCCATCGCGGGCATTGATCTTTGACAGCGAGTTCGATCAGTACCGGGGTGTGATCGCCTACGTCAGAGTCGTCGACGGGGAGTTCGTCAAGGGAAAGCGGATCCTGGCGATGCAGGCCGGGACCGAGTCGGACATCGACGACATCGGATTCTTCCGCCCCCAGATGGCCCACGCCGAAAAGCTGAGCGCGGGTGAGGTGGGTTACGTGATCACCGGCGTCAAGGACGTCGCGATGCTGCGGGTCGGCGACACGCTGACCGACAGGACGAACCCGGCGACAGAGGCTCTGGAGGGATACCGCGACGTCAAGCCGATGGTCTTCTGCGGGCTCTTCCCGCTCGATACCGATCGTTACTCGGACCTCCGCGATGCACTCGAGAAGCTCTCGCTCAACGATGCGGCGCTCTCATGGGAGCCGGAGACCTCAGATGCACTCGGCTTCGGTTTCCGCTGCGGATTCCTTGGCCTCCTGCATATGGAGATCGTCCGCGAGCGATTGGAGCGCGAGTATGGCCTCGAGCTGCTCGCGACGACGCCGAACGTCCGGTACGAGGTCAAGCTTCTGAGCGGCGAGACCGTCGAGGTCCGCAGCCCCACCCAGCTGCCCGATCCATCGATGATCGAGGACATCATCGAGCCGTACATCAGGGCGACGATCATCACCCCGACGGAGTTCGTGGGACCGGTGATGGAGCTCTGCCAGGGCAGGCGCGGGACCCACATCGACATGCATTACCTGAGTCCGCAGCGCGTCCAGCTTCGCTATGACCTTCCCCTGGCCGAGATCGTGCTCGACTTCTTTGACCTGCTGAAGTCCAACACCCGCGGCTACGCGTCGCTCGATTACGAGCCGATCGAGAGCCACTCATCTGATCTCGTCAAGCTGGACGTACTGCTGGCCGGCGAGAAGGTTGATGCGCTCTCGGTGATAGTCCATCGCGATTTCTCATACGAGGTCGGCAAGTCGCTGGTCTCGAGGTTGCGAAAGACGATCCCGCGGCAGCTCTTCGACATCCCGGTCCAGTCGGCGATCGGCTCCCACGTTCTTGCCCGCGAGACGGTCAAGGCGCTTCGCAAGGACGTCACCGCGAAGCTCTACGGCGGCGACATCACGCGAAAGCGCAAGCTGCTGGAGAAGCAGAAGGCGGGCAAGAAGCGGATGAAGCAGGTCGGACGCGTCGAGGTGCCGCAAGAGGCCTTCCTCGCGGTACTTGAGCTCGACGATTGAGTCTCGGCGACGGCGTTGTCTCCGCGCCGCTGCCGCCGACAACTTGGTGGCGGTAGATTTCCGGCATGGCGATCAGCGACAAGGCGGTTGGCAAATCCTGGCCCCCAGCCACCTATCAGGTGGGGCGGGAGAAGATCAAGGAGTACGCCAGCGTGCTCGGGGCGACCAACCCGGCTCATTTCGACCGGGACGTCGCCGTCTCGGACGGCTATCGGGACGTGGTTGCGCCGCCGATGTTCTGCGTCGTCTACAGCGCTGCCGCGATGGGCCCGGCGATCTTCGATCCTGACGTCGCGATGAACTTCGCCACGATGGTCCACGGCGCGCAGGAGTTCGTCTGGGGCGTGCCGGTCTGCTCCGGAGACGAGATCACGACGACTCCGCGATGCAGCGAGATCTACGAGAAGGACGGCAAGGGTTTCTACGTTTTCGAAACCGTCTCCGTCAACCAGGATGGCGAAGAGGTTGTTCGCGGAACCTGGACAAACATCGTGAGGGGAGTCTGAGATGTCGGACCTGAACGTCGGAGATCAGATCCCGGAGACCAAGGTGACCCCGGACAAGTACGTCCCGCATCGCTACGCGGGTGCATCGGGCGACTTCAACCCGATCCACATCGATGCCGATTTCGCCAAGATGGTCGGACTTCCGGGCTCGATTCTTCACGGCCTCTACGTGATGGGGCTGGTGGCACGCGGCAATGCGGCGCTTGCCGAGGGGGATCCGAGAGCCCTCAAACGCCTCAGCGTCCAGTTCCGCGGCATGAGTTTTCCCGAGCAGGAGATCACCGTGACCGGAACCGTCACAGCCGTGGATGGTGATCACGTGGCCGTCGACACCGTCGCGACGCAGGGTGAAAACCAGGTGATTCGCAACGCGGTCGCCGAGCTCGACCTCTAGCGGTCGGGGTTTGCTTGCCGGCCCCCGGGGCGGTGTCCCCAAAGGCGGGTGGGGAGTCCGGTGCATGCCCCGCTCTCGCCTCACCTCTTGCTGCGCCGCCGCCCTCCCGTGATTACGGGTGGATCGGCTTCGGCGTAAGACGTTTGGGGTATGCACCGGACTCCCCTCCCAGGGTCCAGAGAACAACTGCCCAAGGGCCGGCACGCATTCTCAGCTCCAGAGCAGGCAGCGCAAGCGTCCCGGGCTGGATCGAAGCCACCGTAGACCATTCCGGCTGGCCTGGCGCCACCGCCCGCGTTTCCGGCCGGCTTGGCGCCACCGCGAGCGTCTTTGGCCGGCTCTGGAGCGCCGCAAACCTCAAGAACGCCCGATCTGCATGGACCGGGGCGACAAAACAAACCCAGCGGGAGTTTTGGCGCCCCGGTCCGGCT
>JBBQZL010000143.1:0-7182 GCA_038207745.1 Solirubrobacterales bacterium | reverse complement strand
CGGAGAAGCTCGCGGCGGAGTTCCGTCAGCTGCTCGGAGCCGACTCTTGCCGAGGCGAGCCCCGACGCTAGAGGCCGTGCAGCACTTCGACCGCGATCGCCGCGGTCTCGGTCGGGCTTTCGCCGACCCGCACGCCCTTCGCCTCGAGCGCCTCTTTCTTCGCCTTGGCAGTGCCCGATGAGCCGGAGATGATCGCCCCGGCGTGGCCCATCTGCTTGCCCGGAGGGGCGGTGAAGCCTGCGATGTAGGCGACCACCGGCTTGGAGACGTCGGAGGCGATGAACTCTGCTGCCCGCTCCTCGGCGTCGCCGCCGATCTCGCCGACCATCACGATCACCTCCGTGTCGGGGTCGGCCTCGTACATGGTGAGGATGTCGATGAAGTCCGAGCCGACGATCGGGTCGCCGCCGATGCCGACGATCGAGGAGTTTCCCTCGCCCGCCTGCTTCAACTCGTTGCCGATCTGGTAGGTCAGCGTTCCCGACTTGGAGACGACGCCGATCGAGCCGGGGTCGAAGAACTGGGCCGGGATGATTCCGACGTTGGCCTTGCCCGGGGAAAGGACTCCGGGGCAGTTCGGGCCGATCAGCCTGACGCCTGCCTCCTTTGCCTTCCAGTAGGTCTCGAGCATGTCGAGGACGGGAATCCCCTCGGTGATCGCAATCACGGTGCCGACGCCGGAGTCGATCGCCTCATTGATCGCGGGAGCCGCGAAGCGGGCCGGGACGAAGATCATCGAGGTGTTGGCGCCGCGCTCGGTAACCGCGTCCCTGATCGTGTCGAAGATCGGTACGCCGTCGACATCCTGGCCGGCCTTGCCGGGCGTCACGCCGGCCACCAGGTCGGTCCCGTAATCGCGGTTGCGCAACCCGTGGAAGCTCCCCTCGCGCCCGGTCAGACCGGAGACGACGAGCTTCGTGTTGCCGTCAATGACGATTGCCATCTAGGAGCGGTCCTTCGCAAGCTCGACGACGCGCTTTGCGGCACCGAGCATCGTGGTCTCGGTTTGAAGGTTCTGGAGCTTGGCATCCTTGAGCAGCTTCAGCCCCTCCTCGGAGTTGGTGCCGTCCAGGCGGACAACCAGCGGCACCTGAAGCCCGAACTTCGTCGACGCCTCGATGATCCCCTTCGCAACCTCGTCGCAGCGGGTGATCCCGCCGAAGATGTTGAAGAGGATCGCCTTGACCTTCGGGTCAGAGGTGATCACCTCGAGGGCGTCGATGACCGCGTCGGCCTTGGAGCCGCCGCCGGCGTCGAGGAAGTTTGCCGGGGCGCCGCCGGCCTGCGCTACCACATCGAGGGTCGACATGCAGAGCCCTGCACCGTTGCCGAGGATGCCGACGTCGCCGTCGAGCTTCACGTAGGTGAGGTTGCGCTCCTTGGCCATCGCCTCCTGCGGATCCTCCTCGATTCCGTCGTCGAAGTCGGCAAGCTCGGGATGGCGGAACATCGCGTTGCCGTCGATGGTGACCTTTGCGTCGAGCGCGACCACGCGGCGGTCGGTGGTGACGATCAGAGGGTTGACCTCGATCAGCGTCGCGTCCTCCCCGGTGGCAACGGCATGAAGTTTGAGCAGCATCTCGGCAACCTGATCGCGAACGTCATCGTCGATCCCGGCCTCGCCGACAATTGCCGCAGCGGCCTCGAGTCCGAACTCACTGGTCGGGTCGATGTGCCGCTGGATCAGCGCCTCGGGGTTGTTCTCGGCGACTTCCTCGACGTCCATCCCACCCTGCGTGGAGATGATCGCAAGCAGCTTCTTCTCGGAACGATCGAGGATGATCGAGGCGTAGTACTCGGAGGCGATCTCGGAGGCCTGCTCGACCCAGAGGTGATTGACGATAAAGCCCTTGATGTCCATCCCGAGGATCGCATCAGCCTGGAGGCGGGCCTCGTCGATGTTGGTCACGACCTTGATCCCGCCGGCCTTGCCTCGCCCGCCGATCGCGACCTGGGCCTTGATCACGCAGGGATAGCCGATCTCCTCGGCCGCGGCGACCGCATCGTCGACCGTGGCCGCATGGCGACCATCCGGCACGGGAACGCCGTGCTTCGCGAAAAGCTGTTTGCCTTGATATTCGAGGAGGTCCATAAGCGGAAATCGTGCTGCGGCGGGCAGCCTATCCAAAACCCGGATCCGACCCGCGCTCCGCCGACCAGCACCGGCTTGGCATAATGCCGCGTCCTGTAACGCTTCAGAGAGACTGAGATGGCTGCGCTTCCAAAGAACATCACCTGGGTCACCACCGACTGCTACGGCACCCTGATCGATTGGGAGAAGGGGATCATCGAAGTCTGCAAGAAGGAGGCCAAGAAGGACGGCTTCAGTTTCGATGAGAGGGAGTTCATCGACCGCTTCTTCGTGGTCCAGGCCGAGATCATGGCCGGCTCATACGAACTCTACGCCGAGGTACTGCGCCGCACGATCGTCAAGGTCGCGGGTGAGCTGGGCTGGGAGATCGAGCCCTCGAGGGCCCAGTTCCTCCCCAACAGCGTCGCCTACTGGATGCCCTTTCGCGAGTCCAACGCTGCGATGGACCGGCTCGGCAAGAAGTTCGACATCGGGATCGTCTCCAACATCGACGACAAGATCCTCGGCATCTCGCGCCGCCACCTTCGCACCGAGCTCGACCTCGTCGTGACCGCACAACAGGTTCGCAGCTACAAGCCGGACCCGGTCCACTTCAAGGAGGCTGCCCGCAGGATCGGCGGCAAGAAGGGCTGGGTCCACATCGGCTCCGGCTACGACAACGATGTCGCGCCGCTGATCAAGATGCGCGTCCCCGTGATCTGGGTAAACCGCCACGACGAGCCACTCGCCGGTCGCAAGGCCCCGAGCCTCGAGGTCAAGAGCTTCCGCGACGCGGTCAAGGCACTCGGCGCCGGCGGCTGATTCCGTCGCAACCCCTGTCGCCGGCGGTCAGAGCCAGCAGGTCATGAAGAGGTCACGTCCGCCGTCGAAGCGGTCGGGCCTCCCGGACTCGAAACCGAGCGAGTTGTAGAGGCCGATCGCGCGCTCGTTGCGCTCGTTGGCATCCAGCTGCACGCGGCTGCAGCCCCTCGATCTTGCCCGTTCGATCGCTCCCCGGACCAGAGTCCTCCCGACGCCCCTGTCGCGGGCATCGGCCTCGACGAACACATCCTCGACCCAGCAATCCCGCTCGCCCGTCCAGGCGCTGAAGCGGTAACGAAGCTGCACGACCCCCACCGCGGGCTCACCGGCCAGGACGTACTCGGTGTCCGGATCCGCGATCAGGCGAGATACCCGATCGAGAAACTCCTGATCAGACGGTGAGTCCTCCCCGTAGTAGTCGCGGAAGCAGCCGAGCAGACGCGCAACCTCTCCGAACTCTCCGGCGGGGGCGACCCTGACTGGCAGCTCAGGGCCCAAGTGGCTCCAGCCTCAACGCATTTGCGGGTCCGGTCACCCGATAGAGCTCAACCTCGTTCCTGCCGCTCGCGAGCCGGCGCGGTGGGACAAGCAGTGAGAAGCGGACCTCGCTGTTCTGGACAATCGTCTGCCCGACGGCCGCGATCCTGCCATTCACCGAAACCGCGATCGCGTCGCCCTTCCTGACTCCCTTCACCTGGCCACGGATCAGCGAGGCGTAGACCACACGCGACTTCGGATCCACGTTGGTGAGCCATTCCGGGTGTTCCAGGATCACAGACCCCCCACCGGGCCCTGAGACGTCGAGAGAGGCAACGGGCCTGCCGATCAGCTGCGGATTCGGACGGAACCTGATCACCGGCCCAAATCCGGTGCCGTAGCCGAACAGCTTCCCGGTGTGTTTGATCACCGCGTCGCGCTGGCGAAGCACCTCGGCCCTCGATGACCGGGTGCGAAGTCGATCGTTGGTCGGAGTGATCGCGCTGTTGACGATCACCTCGCCCGGCAAACATCGGGAAGTCTTCCATGGATAGTCGATCCCGAGCCCCCTGGCCATGATCGGAAGGATCTCGGTAGAGCAGATGTGGGCATCGCTGATCCGGCCCGTCGTCTGGCCCGGCTCCTTGACAAACAGCGGAATCGGCGCATTGCCACCCAGGTTCCCCGCTTTTGCCCGGCGATGCATCTGACCGGGTTTGAACGAGATTCCGTGATCGGCGGTCACTACGACCATCGACTTGTCCCAGATCCCGCGCAGCTTCATCCGCTTGATCAACTGGGCCAGGATGCGATCGGAGCCTCCCGCCTCGAGCAAATGCCGCTGCAAGGCCATGTTGGTGGCCTGGGGCTGGTCCTTCCAGCGGCCGGCGGCATTCATCGAATCACCGAACTCGTTGACCAGGTCCGTGTAGAGGACGCCTTCGGGAAAGTGGATCCACGGGTAGTGCGGAGACTCGACGTGGATCATGTTGAGGGTCTTCGGGTCCCCGTAGATGCTGCGGATGAATTGATGCAGCCGGCCATTTCTGCCGGTTGAGTCCCGGCGATGGAATGCAACCGAAAGCTTGAGCTGGTTGTTGACCGCGAAGCGAGGCAGCTCCTGGCCGCCGGTCAGGTTGGCGAGACCGCCAAGGGTGATGTCAACTTCGGGCAGGTCCCTGCGCAGCGCATTGGGGTAGAGCTGATGCTGCGCGATCGTCGGCAGATCGTCGATAAGGTCGCTGAAGTGATCCCGGCTGGTCTGATTTGCATCCTGGCTGCAGAGATCCACAGGACAGAGGCGGGTCGAGTCCTCCATCACGTTCATCTTGTATTTGCCGCCGAGCAGGGTGAAGATGCTGTGCTTCTGCTCAGACGCGATCGGCAGGGTGTCGGGACCGGGTACCCGGCCGGTGAGAATCGCGGGCACTGCACGGGGGGTCGTGTCGGCCACGGTTGTGGTGTTGCGATACCAGGTCGAGCTCTTTGAGAGCTCCTCGAAGCCGGGGAATCGGCTCACGTCGATCTTGTTCTCGGAATTCATGATCGTCGCCTCCGGGAACTCATCGAAGAGGATCAGGATCACCGGTGCGGTGCTCGGAATATGGATCTTCTCGACCTCGACATCCCCCGAAATGTGTTCGGAGGCGCCACCGACGACCAGCAGGGCGAAGAGCAGGGCGAGGGGCGCCGGGCTGAGGACCTGGAGCACGATCTGGAAAGGGCGCTTCTTCACGTAGAGCACGGTCGCGCCGATGCCGAGGATCGCCGCAAGGGCGATCATCACTCCGGCCGGCCGGTCCATTGTCCACTTGATCAGGTGCATTGCAATCGCTGCGCTCAGGAACCAGACCAGCACCAGTTGCAGCCCCCAGCGCGCCATCTCGGAGATCAGCTTCAGCAGAGACTCGAGGACCAGCGCAGCCAGCGGCGGCGCAAGCGCAAAGAGAACAGCCGCCCAGACGACGTCGGAGCCGGTATCGCCTCTTGAGACGAAGAAGTCCGTGTTGTTGCCGAGCAGGCTGAACATCGGCAGCACGAATGCGACGGCCCAGAGGGCAGTCAGATGAGCGGCTCCGATGAGAAGCGACGGTCGTGAGGCGGAAGAGTCTCGCATTCGAAATGCCTGACAGGCAGGCCCGGGCATGTTATTTCTCCGTCGGTCTACGAAACTTGCGGCATGCGAACCTGTTTCGGTGAGTGTGCTTGAAAATATCCGCAAAGCCATGGCCGGCCTCCGGCTCGGGCTGCTCGCTGCGGCGACGGTGTCATTGGCGATCCTGATTTCGCCGGCTGTGAATGCATTTGCGAGGGCACAACGTCCCAACGTCGTCCTGATCCAGACCGACGACCAGACCCTGCGCGATCTGCGTGCAACCTGGCGCACACCCTCCGGCACCTTGAAGCCGGTGATGCCGAACACGCTCAGCCTGATCGGCAACAAGGGGGTGACGTTTGATCGCTACTACTCGTCCCTTCCGCTCTGCGGTCCATCACGCGCGACGCTGCTCAGCGGCTCCTACGCTCACAACGACGGCATCCGCGGGAACTCGGGGACAAGCGGCGGCTGGGACGGATTCAGGACCCACGACATCTACTCGAACAATCTCGCCGTCTGGCTCCAGCAGGCGGGCTACCGGACGATCCACGTCGGCAAGTTCACCAACAACTACGGCAGTGAGGCAGCACCCGAGACCCGGATTCCGCCGGGATGGGATCAGTGGGAGACGTCAGCGACCGACAACTCGACCCGTGAGTACTACGGATACCGACTCAACGTCAACGGCGATATCCAGGGTCCTTTCGGCGAGTCCGACTATGGCCCGTACTGGGGGCTGGACGACCCGCGATGCCCCGACCTCGCGCCAGTCGGCATCGTCTGCAACGACAGCACGGACCTGGCGGCAATCCGGGCGTCTGCCCAGATCGCAGCCTCGCCATCAAGGACTCCTTTCTACCTACAGCTCGACTTCGGCGCGCCTCACGGCGATTCCCGCCCCCCGATTGGTCCCACCCCGCCGACTCGCTACATCGACTCGGCGTTCGACACTGCGCTGCCTCGGTCGCCTTCGTTCAACGAGGCGGACATCTCGGACAAGCCGAGCTTCCTGCGCGATCAGGCTGAACCGCTGACGCCGAACGCGATCTCCTACCTCCGGGAGGAATACCGGCGAACCGTCGAGACTCTGCGCGGAGTCGATGACGGCGTGGGACGGGTGCTGGATGCACTTCGGGGTCGCGGCGAACTATCCAACACCTACGTGATCTTCACCTCCGACAATGGATTCTTCCGCGGCGAACACAGGATCGAACGGGCCAAGTTCCTCCCGTACGAGCCCTCCATCCACCTGCCCCTTCTGATCAGGGGACCGGGGATAAAGCCGAGGGGGCACTCTCCGGAGCTCGTCGCCAACATCGACCTGGCGCCAACGATCCTCAAGATCGCAGCCGCGAAGGCGACAAGGTCTCTCGATGGCCGCAACCTGGCGCCCTTCTGGCGCCACAGGGGACGCACGACCAACAGACCGATTCTGCTCGAGTCATTCTTCAACTCTTCGAACCTGGACCCCGCGCCTCCCGATGATGAGCCGGCTGATCCACAGCCGCGCCACCGGGCCGGCGGATCGAGTCGAGGCGCAACGGCATCCATCTCGGCTCCGATCGAGGACTACCTGGGAGTGATTGCGGGCCGCTACAAGTACGTCGAGTACAACACCGGCGATCGCGAGCTCTATGACCTCAAGCGCGACCCCGATGAGCTGATCAACCGGATACGCGCCCCGAGGTATGCAAGGGTTCAGAAGGCGATGGTG
>JBBQZL010000142.1:0-7201 GCA_038207745.1 Solirubrobacterales bacterium | reverse complement strand
GCGCTTGCCGGCGAATTCATGTCTCGCGGCGATCATGTTCGCGTCTTGGCACCTTTCGATCCACCCGGCCGCCTCAGCGAGGTGATGCATCGGGCTGGGGCAGAAGATCGGGAGGTTCCCGACTACCTGGTCCCGCTCGGGAGAACCGTCGGAATCGGGGCAAACGGCTCGGTTTCGAATCTCTCACTCTCACCATTGGCGATTGCCAGATTGCGCCGCACACTCAACGACGAGAAGTTCGATGTCGTTCACGTCCACGAGCCTGTTGCGCCGCTGGTCGGGTGGGATGTGGCACGCAGTTCGCCGGCTCCGGTCGTCGGGACCTTTCATGCCTACTCGACCAAGGGGTTCCCCAACCACGTCGCAAGTGCCGTCGGCGCCCGGCTGATTCTGAACCACCTCTCGGCGCGGATCGCCGTCTCCGAGGCTGCCGCCTGGACGGGTCGTCGCTGGTTCGGCGGCGAGTACGAGATCGTCCCGAACGGTGTCGATGTGGCCGCTGCACCAGGCGGGCCGAAGACTGAGAGCGAGGAACTGAGGATCCTCTTTGTCGGCCGCCCGGAGGAGCGCAAGGGCCTCCCGGTATTGCTCACCGCCCTCGGCGGATTGGTCGAGCACGTCCCGTGCCGCCTCACCGTGATCGGCGCCGACAGATCCGACTTCGAGCCCTACCTGCCGGATCCCGACCTGATGCGGTGGATCGACGCGCCCGGCCGCGTCTCCGGCGAACAACTCTGGAAGGCGCTCCACGAGGCGGATGTCCTCTGTGCCCCCTCGCTGTCGGGCGAGAGCTTCGGGATGGTCCTGACCGAGGCATTTGCGGCCGGCACACCGGTGATCGCCTCTGCGATCGCGGGATACAGCGATGTGGTCAACGACGGCGTCGATGGAATCCTTGTTCCGCCGGCCAATGCCCAGCGCCTCGCCGAGGAATTGCAGCGTGTCCACCATGACCGCGGCCGCCTTCGCGAGATGGGTGAGGCCGCACACAAGAGCGCCCAGCGCTACGCCTGGTCAACGATCGCCGATCAGGTCACAGATGTCTATGAGCAGGCGATCGCAGCCCCGGAGCCCGCAAACAGACAGGAGCGGATCGGCCGCAGGGTCGGTTTGCTGCCGGCCTCCGGCGGTCCACGCAGGCCTCCGGAGCGTCTGCCGTCGCTTGACCCGAACCCGGCTTCAGAGCGCAGCCGCCGCCGCCAGGCCGCCCGACGGGCCGGACTCGCGGTTGCCGGGCTGCTCGGCGTCGCACTGACCGTGCTTGCCGCAACGCAGATCGGGGTGGACAGCGTCGCCGCCAGCATCGTCCGCTCGGATATGACCTGGGTGCTTATCTCATGCATGCTGATGGCCTCGTCGCTGTTCGTCCGCGCGGCGGCCTGGCACTGGATCATCAAGGCGGCGATGCCGGGCAGTCCGCTCAGACGCCGGGACGTCACCTCGGCGACGATGATCGGGGTGCTGATGTCGGCAACCCTGCCCGCGCGCCTGGGTGAACCCGCGAGGGCGATGGTCCTCTCGCGGCGCACCGGCAGGATGCGCGAATCCTTCCCGATCATCCTCGGCACGATGGTCTCGCAGACCGTGCTCAACATCGGTGCGCTGCTCCTGCTCGGCGCGATCATCATCTCCTCGACGGACCTCTTCCACACCAGCACGATGAAGCTCTTTGCATTCAGCATGTTGCCGCTGATCGTCCTGATCGCGGTGCTGATCGTCCCGAGCCTGCTTCGCAGGAACGGAAACGGGAGGATCGCGAGACTCGCGAAGTCGATCGAGTCTGCAATGGTCAGGGTCAGGCACGGTCTGGTCGTTTTCCGCCAGCCCAAGAACGGCAGCCTCGCGACCGTGGCGCAGCTTCTCGCCTGGGCGATACAGCTCGCCGCCTGCTGGGCGCTGATCGAGGCGCTTCAGCTCGGCCCCGGGGTCGGCATCGGCGCCGCCGCCGCAGTCCTCTTCGCGGTCAACGTCTCCGCGGTGGTTCCGGCCACGCCCTCCAACATCGGCGTTTTCCAGCTCGCCGTGATCAGCGTCCTCCACACCGGATTCGGGGTCAGCACCGCCGACGCCCTCGCCTATGGCGTGATCCTCCAGGCAGTCGAGATCGCAACCGCCGTGGCACTCGGAGTTCCCGCCCTGTTCCGCGAGGGACTGACCTGGAAGGATCTCCGCATCCAGGCCCTCTCCGCGTCGCCGGTCAGGCTGACGCCATATCCCCCGGCTCGCGACGCGAAAGAACTCGAGGGGCGCGGGGTGCGGGCGTAGCCCGTCTCCTGCGTGATGGTCGCTCAGGCCTGCGCGCTGATCTCTGGCTCAGCCGATGGGCCGGAGCCGTCGCCGAGAACCTCATCCGGGTCGTCGTCGGGGACCGCGCTGCGGTCGCTGCCCGAGATGATCTCGTCGGGTGCTGTGCCCTTGGGGACGAAGCCGGACTTCATGCCGAAGTAAACTGCCTGGGGGTGGTGGGCGGTGATTGCGACGGTCGACTGCTCGGGCATCACCGCGAAGCCGTCTGAGAGGTACATGCCGATCTCCTCGAGGTCGAGCAGTCGCCAGACCTTCTCGTGCTCGGACTGGTCCGGGCAGGCCGGGTAGCCCCATGAGTAGCGGCGGCCCTGGTCCGATGGGATGCCGAGCTCGCGGCGGGTCTCCGAGTGCAGCCACTCTGCGAGTCCCTCGGCTGACTGGACGCCGAGCCCGTGGGTGTAGAGCTGCTCGGCGAACTCGCCGTCGACTTCCAGTTTCGACATCAGGTCGGTGACGTCGCCGCCGACGGTGACGCCTTGGAGCGCGACAACGTCACGCTCGCCGGAATCGATCGGCCGGTAGAAGTCAGCCAGGCAGATCCGGTCATGTTTGGGCTGGCGGGGGAAGGAGAGCCGCTCGAGCTCCTTTTCGTGGTCCTCGGGGTCGAAGATGACCAGCTCGTTGCCGTCCGAGTTGCAGGGGAAGTAGCCGAGGCGAGCGCGGGGATGGAGATAGTCCTGCTCCTTCCACATCCGCTCCAGTCGGGGCCGGAAGTTCTCGTTGACGAGCTCGGTCCACTCGTCGCCCTTGACTCCCTTGCCTCCCCAGTGGAGCTTGAAGAGCACATGGAGGTCGAGGTGCGGGAAGACGTCATCGAGGTTGACCGGGACCTCCCTGGCACCCCAGTACGGCGGAGCCGGGATTGGCACATCGGTTCTCACCGCCGAGCGAACGCTGTCATCGGTCACCGGTGGCGAGTTGTCGATCACGACCGGCTTCTCGCGGAAGGTCTTTGCCTCTGTTCGGTACTTCTCGACAATCCCCTCGCGGGCCTCCTCATCGACCAGTGCGTCGATCGTGTCGAGCCCGGCAAAGGCGTCCTTGCAGTAGAAGACGCCAGGCTCGTAGATGTCGTCCTTCTCGCGTCCGTACGGGTAGAGGACCCGGCGGCCGAAGTCGCGGTTGATCGCGGCGCCGCCGATCAGGACCGGGAAGCCGTGGTCGCGCTCGTGGAGCTCGCGAATGCAGGCGGGCATCTGCTTCGAGGTCGAGACGAGAAGTGCCGAGAGGCCGATCGCGTCGGCATCGTGTTCGATCGCGGCATTGATGATCGTCTCGACCGGAACCTGCTTGCCGAGGTCGATCACCGTGTAGCCGTTGTTGGTCAGGATCGTGTTGACCAGCGACTTGCCGATGTCGTGGACGTCGCCGAACACGGTCGCGATCACGACCCTGCCCTTGGTGTGGCCATCTATCCGGTCGAGGAACTTCTCGAGCTGTGTGACGGCTCGCTTCATCACCTCGGCCGACTGCAGCACAAAGGGCAGGATCAGGTCACCGGCGCCAAACTTGTCGCCGACCTCCTTCATCGCCGGCAGCAACACGCCGTACAGCGTCGGGACCGCGCCGATCTTCTCGACCGAGAGGTCGATCCACTCCTCGACGCCATCCTTCTTGCGGCGCAGGATGTGCCAGTGGAGGGCCTCCTCAGGCTCCATGCCGGCTGTCGGGTCGGCAACCTCGACCTCGTCCTCATCGCCCTTGGACTCGAAGTGCCCGATGAACTTCTCGAGCGCGTCGTCGGACCTGTTGAAGACCAGGTCATTGGTCAGATCACGCTCGAGGTCGGGGATCTCCCCGTACGGGGTGATGTGGTTCGGGTTGACCATCGCGAGATCGAGACCGGCCTCGACGCAGTGGTGCAGGAAGACGGAGTTGAGCACCGCGCGGGCAGGCGGCGAGACGCCGAAGGAGACGTTCGAGACGCCAAGCGATGTCTTGACGTGCGGGATCTCCGCCTTGATCCGCCGGATCCCTTCGATCGTCTCGACCGCCGAGGGCTTCCACTCATCGTCGCCGGTTGTCAGCGTGAAGGTGAGTGCATCGAAGATCAAGAGCTCGGGATCGAGACCATGCTGGTCACATGCGAGGTCGCGGATCCGCTTCGCGATCTCGACCTTGCGATCGGCAGTCTTCGCCATCCCGACTTCATCGATGGTCAGGGCAATCAGCGCAGCACCATGTGCCCGGGCCATCGGCACGACCCGGTTGAGCTTGTCGGGGCCGGCCTCGAGGTTGACCGAGTTGACGATCCCGCGCCCCGGGATGTGCTCGAGCGCGTCCTCGATCACCTCGGGCTCGGTCGAGTCGATCTGGATCGGTGAAGGCTGGGTCAGCGAGACGCGCTTCGCGACTTCGCTCATCTGGACGTCCTCGTCGGCGCGCTCGGTCAGCGCCACGCAGAGGTCGAGCACGTGGGCGCCACCGGAGACCTGGTCCTCGGCGATCTGTACGAGACCGTCGTAGTCGTTGGCCAGCAACATCTCCTTGGCCTTCCGGGACCCCTGGGAGTTGACGCGCTCTCCGACCAGGGTCGGGCGCGGCTCCTGGACCAGCGGGGTCGCGGTCATCATCGAGGAGACCAGGGGAGGGCCCTTGGCGGGGCGTGCCCCCGGGATCTTGCCCCTGACGCGCTCGGCGATCGCGCGGATGTGTTCCGGGGTCGTGCCGCAGCAGCCTCCGACGATGCTGACGCCGAAGCGATCGACGAACTCGCCAAGCGCCTTTGCCAGCGGCTCCGGCTTCTCGGGGAAGATCGTCTCGCCATCGGGGCCCTGCAGGGGCAGTCCGGCATTCGGGATGCAGTGAACCGGCAGCGGCGAGTTCTCGCCGAGGAAGCGGATTGCGTCGCGCATGTCCTCGGGGCCGGTCGAGCAGTTGAGCCCGACCACGTCGACCTCGAGTGCGGTCAGCGTCGTCAGCACCGCCTGGATATCGGTTCCGAGCAGCATCTTGCCGCCATTCGGAAGCAGCGAGACGCTGATCTGCAGCGGCAGGGCCCGGCCGACCTCCTTGAAGGCCTCGCGGGCCCCGAAGATCGCGGCCTTGACCTCGAGGATGTCCTGCGCGGTCTCGATGATGATCAGGTCTGCGCCGCCCTCGACCAGGTTCCGGGATTGCTCGCTGAAGACCTCGACCAGCGCGCCGAATGAGATTCCGCCAAGGGTGGGATCGTCGGATGCCGGCAGGAAGCCGGTCGGGCCGATCGATCCGGCGACGAATCGGTCTGGACCGGCCGCCTTGCGGGCGATCTCGGCCGCCTTGCGATTGATCTCGGCCGTGTGCTCGCCGAGCCCCCACTCGTCGAGCTTGATCCGGGAGGCCTGGAAGGTGTCGGTCTCCACAACCTCGGCGCCCGCCTCGAGCATCGAGGTGTGGACGCCCTCGATCACGTCGGGGCGATTGAGAACCAGTGCCTCGTGGCACTTGCCCTGGAGACCGCCGTAGTCCTCCTCGGTGAGGTCGAACTGCTCCAGGGTCGCGCCCATGCCGCCGTCGAAAACGACGATGTGGGACCGGACTGCATCTAGGAAATTGCGTTCTGACATCAGTGTCAGAGGGTATCGGGCGATGCCTGCCTGCTGATCAGAGGGGCGTCCGTGTAGCGGCGACAGATGCAAACTCGTCGATCAGTGTGGTGACGCGATCAGGATCCTCGACCTGCGGACAGTGTCCGCATCTCTCGATCAGCTCGAGCCGGATATTGCTGACCTCGGCGAGGAGACGATCTGCGCCGGACGGGAAGAGCATCCGGTCCTGGCTTCCCCAGACGACCATCACCGGGCACTCGACCTTCCCGAGCTCGAACGGGTCGAGCAGCTCGGTTCGGAGTCGTTTGCCGGTGGCGAGGATCCGCACCACCTGGCGACGGGTGGATATGTGGCTTGAGAAGGAGGCAATCACCCGATCGTTGATTTCGGACGGGCGCGCGAAGGCGACTCGCCTATACACCTGGGCAACCGTTCTGCGGACGACATTCGGCGGGACCGGCACGGGGGAGGCGAGCAGCAGGCCGATCAGCCTCTCCGTCTCTACCACCTGGAACCAGCCGGCCATATCGAGACCCGCCGGCGCGATCGGGATCACACCCATGAGCGGGAGACGCGGATCCTGCGCCGCCCTGATTGCGGCGCAACCACCCAACGAGTTGCCGACCAGGATCGCCGGCTCATCCTGGGCAAACCGTACCCGGGCAGCGCGGATGAAGCGATCGTGCTGAACCAGGATCGGCTCATCGCGCTCGAGATGGGTCGCGGTCCCGTAACCGGGCATGTCGATGGCGATGGCCCGCCGATGGAGCTTCCGCAGCCGGTCGAGGACCGGACGCCAGGTATCCGCGCTGTCAGCCCATCCGTGAAGCAGGATCAGCGGTGGCCCGTCACCGTCGAGCTCCAGCACCCGGGTCTCGGTTCCGGCGATTCTCAGGCGATGTTCAAAGACGACGGACATGGATCTCCAAGTTAACGACAGGTCCCGACGGGTGAGCTTTTACCGTCTCTTTCCAAATGCTTTATCGCTGCGGCGTAGCCTGGGTTCAAATGTCAGTCACGACTCCCATAACCCCGCTGTCAGCCGGTCGCCACAGTGCCTCCGGACAACGCCTCATCGCTGAGGACCAACCTCTCGTAATGGCCTTTCGTGGATCTCCCTGCGCCTGCAGCTTCTGCGGTTCGGTATTGGATGCGCCCCGCGTCGATCCGCTCAGCGGCAGGGTCGGTCGCAAATGCGGTGAGTGCACGCGGTGGCGGCCGCTCTAGACACTATGACCCGGTGAACATCCGGCCCGGGCGTTAGGCATAGGTCGGCACCCCGCCATCGAGCGGGGTGAACAGGTGCGCCGCGGGTTAGAGCCGCGACGCGACCCAACTCAAATAGGAGGCACCGACATGCCAAA
>JBBQZL010000141.1:0-7515 GCA_038207745.1 Solirubrobacterales bacterium | reverse complement strand
CGAGGCGATCCATCCGGGCTATGGGTTTCTGGCCGAGAACGCCGATTTTGCGCGGGAATGTTCCGAGGCCGGCATCGTCTTCATCGGTCCTCCTCCCGAGGCGATCGATGCGATGGGCTCGAAGACCAAGGCTCGCGAGATCATGGCCGGGGCGGGGGTGCCGATCGTCCCCGGCGCGACCACCCCGGCAGCCGACGTGGCGCTGGCCCGTATGCAGGCCGACGAGGCGGGCTACCCGGTGGCGTGCAAGGCGGCAGGCGGCGGCGGCGGCAAGGGCTTCCGGGTCGCCATGACGCCTGACGATCTCGAGGAGGCATTCGAGGGCGCCGGTCGCGAGGGCGAGAAGTTCTTCTCCGACTCACGCGTCTACGTGGAGCGGTATCTCGAGAACCCCCGCCACGTCGAGGTCCAGATCCTGGCTGACGGCGAAGGCACGGTCATCCACCTCGGCGAGCGCGACTGCTCGATCCAGCGGCGTCACCAGAAGGTGATCGAAGAGGCCCCCGCGCCTCATGTCGACGAGGAGATGCGCGAGCGGATCGGCAAGATCGCCAAGGACGCTGCACGCGCCGTCGGATACCGCTCGGCGGGCACCGTCGAGGGTCTCCAGGTCGGCGACGACTACTTCTTCCTCGAGATGAACACCAGGGTCCAGGTTGAGCACTGCGTGACCGAGATGGTCACCGGCATCGACATCGTCCGCGAGCAGGTGCGGATCGCTGCGGGTGAGGCACTTTCGGTCTCACAGGCAGACGTCGAGATGCGCGGACACGCGATCGAGTGCCGCATCAACGCCGAGGCCGCCCACAAGAAGTTTGCACCGGCACCGGGCCGGATCGGCCACTATCGCGAGCCTGCCGGCCCCGGAGTGCGGGTTGACTCAGGCGTAACCATCGGCTCCGAGGTCACCCCGATGTATGACGCGATGGTCGCGAAGCTGATCGTCTGGGATGTCGACCGGGAGAAGGCGACACGCCGGATGATCCGGGCGCTCGGCGAGTACGAGATCGAGGGCCTGACCACACTGATCCCCTTTCACGAGGCGATTCTCGAGACCGGGCAGTGGGCGCGCGGCGAGACCTGCCGCGACCTGCTCGAGGACAAGAACTGGCTCAAGAGCCTCGCCCCCGAAGTCCCGATATCGCCCTTGTCCGACGATGGATCCCCCGCCGAGACGGTCGAGCGCGACTACAAGGTCGAGGTTTCCGGGAAGCTCTTCGATGTCAAGGTGATCGGCGAGGCTGCCGCGGGTGGAGCACCGGCTGCCGGATCAGGCCGAAAGCCGCCGAAGCGGGATCGCAAGAGCGGCGGAGGCCCCAGCGCCTCGAGCGAGTCGCTTCCTTCGCCGCATCAGGGCACCGTTCTCAAGGTGGCCGTCGAGAAGGGCCAGCAGATCGAGGAAGGCGCATTGGTATGCGTTATCGAGGCGATGAAGATGGAGAATGAGATCACCGCCCATCGCTCCGGCGAGGTCACCGAAATCGCCGTTTCCGAGGGCGCTGCAGTGTCCAGTGGAGACATTTTGGCCGTCATCAAGTAGGGTTCCGCAGCTATTCGTGTATCGCGGATCAAAGCGGTGATCTTCACCTGGGCTTAAGATCCGTTGTTAGTTTGCTCTCGCCAAGCCGTGCCCCTGCCGGTTTCGGGTCGTGACGGGAGTTGGTCAGAGCAGACAATTTGAACCGTCGGGCAGGACGGTGAACGAGAGGAGTTTCAACAATGAGAGTTCTTGCATATCTGGACGCTGGAAGCAGCAGCATGATTCTCCAGGCGCTACTTGGTGGCGTCGCTGGAATCGCAGTCGCATTGAAGATGTTCGGCAAGCGCGTATTCAGCATCTTCACCTTCTGGAAGAAGGATGAGCCGGTAGCCGCTGAAGCCACCACCGCCACCACGGCAAGCGCCACCACGAGCGTCCCCGCAGCCACACCCGCAAAGACCGAGGAAGCTCCCGCCAAGGAGACCGTTTAAGCGTCACGCAGTCCCGTCGATGGTCGCCGTCCTCCGGGGGCGCGTCGGCATCGACCCATGCGTCGGACGCACCACAGTGGCACAGGAGGAATGAGTGAGCAGTGAGGAAGCCGACGTTGCCGTGCGCCTAGAGCCCGGCTCGTTTCGAGATCGTGATAGCCGCGTGGTGATTGGCGAGGATGCGATCTATCGCGTTCTGGCCGGCGGCGGTCTGGAGGATTGGCGCGCACTCTCGGAGACGCCGCTGCTTGAGCAGCTGCTCGCCGACGGCTCGATCGTCGGCACCGAGGAGGTCGACCTCTCCGTCCTCCCCTCCGAGGCGCGGGAGATCCTTCCCGGCGGGGCAGAAGCTGTGCTGCGCCACGAGCGGATCCCGTTCGTCTCCTACCCATATGAGTGGACCTTCGGGATGCTCCAGGACGCTGCGCTCCTCCAGCTCGATCTCGAGCTGAAGGCACTTGATCAGAACCTGACGCTCAAGGACGCGAGTCCCTACAACGTCCAGTTTCGCGGCGCCACGCCCACATTCATCGATATCGGCTCCTTCGAGAAGCTGACCCCGGGGGAGCCGTGGGCCGGCTACAGGCAGTTCTGCATGCTCAACCTCTACCCGTTGCTGCTCGAGGCGTACAAGGACATCCCCTTCCATCCCTGGCTTCGCGGCTCGATTGACGGGATCACGCCGAAGGACGCGGCGGCGATCTTCAGCTTCCGCGACCGCTTCCGCAAGGGCGTCTTCACCCACGTCGCCCTGCATGCCCGCCTTGACAGCCGCTACTCGGTTGACGAGAGCGGAGACATCAAGAAGGAGCTCAAGGAGTCCAACTTCAAGCAGGAGCTGATCAAGGCCAACGTCCAGCGGATGCGCAAGCTGGTCTCGAAGCTGAAGTGGAAGGCCGGCGAGACCGCCTGGACCGGTTACCGCGCGGTCAATACCTACTCCGACGCCGATGCCGAGATGAAGATGGATTTCGTCCGCGAAGCCGCTGCCGCCAAGCGCCCCAAGCTGGTCTGGGACATGGGCTGCAATGACGGTGCCTACTCGCGCATCGCCGCCGAGCACGCCGAGCAGGTCGTTGCATTCGACTTCGATCACGCAACCGTCGATGCGCTCTATCGCTCACTTCGCGAAGAGGGCAACACCAAGATCCTGCCGCTGGTCGGCAATCTTGCCGATCCCTCTCCGGGTCTCGGATGGAGGGGGCTGGAGCGACGCACGCTTCCGGATCGCGGCACCCCGGATCTGACCCTTGCGCTCGCCCTGATCCATCACGTCTCGATCACGGCCAACGTCCCGATCTCGGAGTTCCTCGATTGGGTCCGCAGCCTCGACACCGCGATGGTGATCGAGTTCCCGAAGCGCAATGACCCGATGGTCAAGCGCCTTCTCTCGGGGAAGCAGGAGGGTGCCAACGCCGATTACGACCTCGAGAACTTCGAGCGGGAGCTGGCGGCGCGCTTCCAGATCGAGCGCTCCGAGCCGCTGCCCTCAGGCATGCGAGTCCTCTACCAGGTTCGGCCCTAGGGCCTGAAGGCTGATTGAGTTGGACGACTCGCAGGACACCGGCAACGTCGAAGAGCCCGAGAGGGCCGAGCCCGCATCGGCTGAGGTCAAGCCGGCGAAGTCCGAGGCGGTCAAGGACAAGACGACAAGTGAGCGCCCGGCAACTGTCCGGGAGCTGCTGGTCGGCGGCGCACACCTCGGCGCGCTCTGGGCTTTTGCCTTCGTCCAGCCGCTGCTCGATCTGCTCGGCAACAACCCGGATTTCTTCGTTGCCCGCGACAACACCTCGAGTGACATCGTCATCTTCGCGGTCGTCTTCACCTTCCTCCCACCGTTGATCCTGCTTGCTATCGAGGCGATCGTCAGGCTGATCAACAAGACGGCATATCGCTGGCTGCACCTGGGCTTCATAGCGGTGCTCGCGGCGGTCTTCTTCGTCCAGATCGAGAAGCGGATCTTCCAGAACCCGACCATCCTGATCCTGCTCCTGGCGCTGGCACTCGGCGGACTCCTCGCCTACGGTCTCTACAAGACCAAGTTCGTCCGGAGCCTGCTCGATGTGCTCTCGGTTGCCCCGTTCGTCGTAGTTGTGATCTTCCTCTTCTTCAGCAGCACCTCGAAGCTGGTCCTTCCGCAGGATCAGGCCAGCGCCCTCGGGGTCAAGATCCCAAGCAAGACGCCGGTCGTGATGGTGATCTTCGACGAGTTCCCCTCGGCCACCCTGATGAACGCCAAGGATCAGATCGACGCGAAGCGCTTTCCGGGTTTCGCCTCACTCAAGAAGCAGACGACCTGGTATCGAAACAACACGACGGTTGCGGATTTCACCGGTCGCGCGGTGCCGGCGATCCTGACCGGAACCCCGCCGACCGGCGCCGAGCTGCCGATCGCGTCAGAGCAGCCCAACAACCTCTTCACCCTGCTCGGCGGTTCCTACAAGCTGCACGTGAAGGAGGTTGTCACGCAGCTCTGCCCATCGAGCCTTTGCGGCGGCGAAACGGCGGCGAATGCCCAGCCCCAGAAGGAGCGGCTGAGGAGTCTTGCCGAGGACCTGCGCTATGTCGAGGGACGAATCATTCTTCCGCCGGGCCTCGCCAACACGCTGCCGAGCGTCAGCAATACATTCGGGAACTTCGGCAACAACAGCGGAGGATCGTCGGATACCAAGAAGGCCGGCGTATTCGTCCGTGACATCTTCACCCCGCCGACCAGGGCTGAGCTGGAGACCTGGATCGACGACATCCCGCCGGGTGGCCGGACCCTAAGCCTGATGCACATGGAAGTGCCACATGAGCCGTTCCGCTTCCTCCCCTCGGGTCAGAACTATCAGGAGACCCCGGTCTCGTATCTGAACACGCCGAGCGCCCAGGACTGGGCAACGGGTGCCGCCGGGATCGCCAGCATCGAACAGCGCCACTACCTGCAGTCCGGCTACGCGGACACGCTGGTGCGGCTGGTGACCAAGAGGCTCAAGAAGATCGGGCTCTGGGACAAGGCGATGGTCATTTTCACCGCGGACCACGGCATCTCATTCAAGCCCGGAGTGCATCGACGGATCGCCGAGCCGAACAATCTCGGTGGCGTCGCAAACCCGCCCCTCTTCATCAAGTACCCGGGCCAGAAGAAGGGTGAGGTGTCCGAGGTCCACACCCGGACGATCGACATCCTGCCGACGATTGCCCAGCAGCTCGGGATCAAGGATTACTTCCCGACCGCCGGCCACCCGATCGACCAGGACACCACCGGTGGGGACATCGAGATCCAGAACGGCCAGGGGAAGATGATCAAGGCACCTCTGAGCGCGATGATCTCCCAGCGTGCCCAGGTGATCAAGACATCCGGGCAGTGGCTCGGCGTCGGCGGACTCAATGACCTTGGGCCGGCCACGAGGCTGCTTGGCCGGAGGGTACCGTCGGCCGCGGGCGCATCAGGTTCGACCGCTGCGACGTTGAAGGCGGGTTCGGCCACCGCGACGCTGACGTCGCCCGAGGTCTACGACAACGTCGATCTCACGTCCGATCGGGTCCCGACATACGTGACCGGCAACCTCGACGGTGTGGTTCAGGGCTCCTTGATCGCAATCGCCGTCAACGGCAAGGTCGCGGCCACCGGGAAGGCCTTCACCTATCAGGGCAAGAGCTGGTTCGGGGCCGTGGTCCCGATCACCTCGATGACCAACGGAGCCAACAAGATCGGCGTCTACAGCGTCGGCCCCGGCGACAGCTTCGCCCTACTCGGCGGCAACTAGCAACAGCGCTCCCGGCGTCTGCCGGCTCCGCGGCCCGCGGAGCCGCCGGGATCGTCGTGCTCGATCAGGCAAACGCCAATGGTTCCTGGGACGTTTATACGTGTAGTACACGTATGAACAGCCAGAGAATCTCCGGGCGGCGAGAATCGGGGCTGCAGGTGCAGGAATCCAGCGGTCGCCGACGCCGAGGGCTCGCGCGGCTACCGCCGCAGCGGCGGTATCTTGTCTGCGTTGGACCGGCAGGCCCCGCGCCTGCAGGCGCGCAGCCGGTCGAGCTGGGCGATCATGAAGTTGCGCACCGGGAAGTACCTCGGGTTGCGGATCCGGTTTTTGAGCTCACCGGGATCCCGCTCCAGGTCGTATAGCTCCCGGTCTCCGGTTGCGTACTCGACGTACTTGTATTGGCCGGCCACGACTCCGGCGTAGTTGTTGATCGGGGCCGTGATCGACGCTGTCGCGCCCCGGCCCATCGCACCGGTTCTGGTTTCAAGCTTTCGTCCGGCGTTCGGATCGCCGATCTCGCCGTCTCTCGCGAAGGACTCCAGCAGGATCGGGCGCCGGGTCTTCTTCCTCTTGTCCTTCCAGAACGGCAGCATCGAGCGGCCATCCATGTTCGGCGAACGCTCGAGGTCCGCGGCGCCCAGCACGGTGGGAGCGATGTCGGCGTTCGAGAACAACTCCTTTGAGTGGGTCCCCCGTCTGATACCCGGGCCCCTGACCAGGAAAGGCATGTGGCTGGACGGCTCATAGGGGAGGAACTTCGAGCGCTCGATCCTGTGTTCGCCATGAAAGAAGCCATTGTCGGAGACGAAGATCACGTAGGTGTTGGAGAGCATCCTGCGGTCCTTGAGCTCCGCGACGATTCGCCCGACTCCGTCGTCGACCCCGCGTAGGGATTCGATCGTCTTCTGGTACTCGGTCTTCAGGGTCGCGATCTGGGGCTGGGTGAGCAAGGTCGCCGCGTCCCGTAGGAAGCTTGGCTTGTCAGAGATGTCAGCCTCGTTAAATCCCAGCCGACGCGGAAGCGAGGTGTCGAAGGCCGAGTCGTAGTGGCGCGCGGAAGGCTCGGGACCGATCGGGGGGCGGAAGTCTCCATGCGGCGCGCAGTAGTCGACCTGCAGGTAGAAGGGTCGGTTGCTCGGCGCCGTCCCGACCTGGTCGACAGCCCGTGCGGTCATCTGATCGGTCAGGTTGTTGCAGGATGTGCCGGTCGGCGCCCTGTCGGGGCAGAGTGGGTCATCGCGCCCGTAGAACGGCCCGTAATCGGGGTCTCCCAGCGGTCCCTCCAGGGAACCGTTGAGGTTCAGCGCATAGCCGTAGTAGAGCCCCGAGGTCGGCAGGCTCTCCCACTGGTCCCAGCCGGGCGGGACCTGAAGTGCCGGGCTCTCCAGGGTTCCGTATCCATTCAGGAACTTGCCGAGATGGATGGTCCGGTAACCGCTGTCCTGGAGGTGGGTGGCAAGGTTGCCGGAGTAGATCGGGTTGGATCGAAAGGCATCCCACCCTCCCCTTTTCCCGCCATTGTTCAGGACCCCGTTGTTGTGCGAGTACTGACCGCTCAGCAGGGTGGAGCGCGATGGCCCGCAGAGTGGATATGAGACGTAGTAGCGATCAAGCGTCAGCCCCTGCCGGCCGATCAGCTTGATCGTGTTCGGCATCACCCGCCGCATCAAGCCCGAGGGGGATCTCCAATAGGAGTAGAGGTCCTTCTGCATCTGGTCATCGGTCTGGATCACGACGACGTTGGGGCGCCTGACCTTCGCCTCGGCGATGACCGCGCGATCGGTGGCGA
>JBBQZL010000140.1:0-7517 GCA_038207745.1 Solirubrobacterales bacterium | reverse complement strand
CACCGTGCCGCCTCCGACGCCGAACAGACCGCTGAAGCCACCGGCAAGCGTTCCGACCGCCATCAGTCTCAGTGTTCGCGTCGAGGGCATCGGGGGGCGATACTAGATGCAATGAGCGCGATGCCAGACATCGAGACGATCGATTCAGCCCTCGAGGCCCTGGTCTCAGATCCCGATCGGGCGGCGATCCTCTCTGACGTCGACGGGACCCTCGCGCCGATCACCGAGCGCCCGGAGCAGACGACGGTCCCCCAGGGAACCCGTGATCTGCTCGCGAGTCTCTGCGACCGATACGCGCTTGTCGGCTGTATCTCGGGACGCCGCGCGTCCGAGGCCCAGAGAATCGTCGGGGTCGAGGGCATCCACTACTCCGGCAACCACGGGCTCGAGATGCTGCGGCCCGGCGAGATCGAGCCTCAGTTCGATCTCGCGCTTCGCGGCCACGAGCACGCTGCCGCCAGCTTCATCGATCACTTCGACGGTGGCTCGATCTCCAGGGTCGGGATGCGGCTCGAGGACAAGGGGCCGATACAGGCACTCCACTGGCGAGGCGTTCCCGACGAGGCTGCCGCCCGGCAACTCGCAGATAAGATCGCCGCGCTGGCAACCGACCATGGCCTCCATGTCCACCGGGGCCGCAAGGTGCTGGAGATCCGCCCCTCAGCCGGCGTCGGCAAGGACGCGGCCGTTGGGGCGTTGCTCGAGGACCCCGCGATTCGCACCGCGATCTATGCGGGTGATGACAACACCGACCTCGACGCGTTCCGGAGGATGCGCGAAATGGTCGAGGAGGGGATGCTCGACTCCGTCATCTGCGTCGGGATCTCCTCCACCGAAGGTCCATCGGAGATTCCGGCCGAGTCCGACCTCGTCGTACCCGATCAGTCGGGCTGGGTGGAGATCCTCAGGCGTCTGGATCGGTAGGCGCCGATGCCCTTCACCGATCTGCTCCGCGTCACGGTCCTTCTCACCGCAGGTGAGGCGACGGTTCTGGCGCTGATCACCGTGCTTGCAGCCAACCGATCTGACGACACGTTGACACTTGCCGTCGCCGCGGGCTGGTGGTTGATTGCGGCGATGATCGGGCTCCAGCTCGGGCGCCCGTCCAGGGTCAGGGAGAGTGTCTCCTCCTCGCTTGCCCGGGCGAAGACCGCAACCAGCCTTCCGTCGGAGAGCCCGAACCGGATCGCGCTCAAACGGCTCTGGCCGATCGCGGTCACCGCGGTGCTCGCGGGCGGGCTCGGGATCTTCCTTCCCGGGGTGGCCGCTATAGCATCTGGATACGCGCTCCTGGTCTCTCTTGCCTGGAGATATCGCGAGCCCGCAGTCCAAGCGATCGAAGAGCGCGACGGCGTCCGGTTCTTCGTGCTCCCCGGCTCGGCGCTGAAGCCGATCGAGCTGACCCGCACCCCGGGTCTTGGCCGCGACCGCATGCCCCCCGGCCACCCGCCGCCCCCGCCTCCTGGCTGATATGGCCGCGCGGAGCCGACTTCCGCCCGGACTACCTCGCCCGCTTGCGCAGCTTCGAGAACTCCTCCCAGCCGCGGGTGTTGGCGACCTGCCCGGCGGTCAGCCAGCCGCGACGCGCGGTGGCGATTCCGTAGCTGATCAGGTCGAGGCCCTCGGCATTGTGAGCGTCGGTATTGATTGCGATCATCACCCCGGCCTCCGCCGCGAGGCGTGCATGCTGCTCGGAGAGATCGCGACGATTCGGGTTGGCGTTGATCTCGATCATCGTTCCGGTGCGGGCCGCGGCCTCGAAGATCGCCTCGACATCGAGCGGATAGGGCTCACGCCTGAGGAGCAGTCGCCCGGTCATGTGGCCGATGCAGTCGACCAGGGGGTTTTCGACCGCGGCCAGTATCCGTGCCGTCATCTCGTCCTCGTCGTTGCTGAAGGCGGTGTGAATGCTCGCGACTGACCAGTCGAGTGCGGCGACGAGATCGTCGTCGTAGTCGAGCGTCCCATCGAGACCGATGTTGATCTCGGAGCCGGCGAGCAGGTGGAAATCCTCGGATCCCCTGTTGAACTCCCGGATCTCCTCGATCCGCTCCCAGAGGCGCTCCGGCTCGACGTTGTCCCCGAAGCCATGGGTCAGCGAGTGGTCTGTGATCGCAAGGTACCCGTATCCACGCTCGCGGGCGGCATCTGCCATCTCCTCGAGGGTATTCTGGCCATCTGAGAGCGTTGTGTGGACGTGGAGGTCACCACGGATATCCGACATCTCGATCAACTTCGGGAGCCGACCCTCCCTGGCCGCCGCCAGCTCACCGCGAGCCTCGCGAAGCTCCGGCTCGATGTACTCGTAGCCGAGGCGCTCGTAGACCTTCTCCTCCGTCTCGTACTTCGCCACCCTCCCCGACCCGGTCTCCTTGATCCCATGCTCGGAAACCGAGAGACCCTGGGCAACCGCGTCCTCGCGCAGCTCGACGTTGTGCTCCTTCGAGCCGGTGAAGTGCTGGAGGAGGTTGCCGAAGGATTCGGGATCGACGATCCGCAGATCAACCCAGAGACCCGAATGTGTCTCCGCCCGGACCCCATTCTCCCCCGGCTTGCCCGATTCGCCGATCAGCTCGTGGCCGGCGAAGAATGTGGCGAGGGCGACCGGGTCATCGGAGGCGGCGATCAGGTCGACGTCCTTGCAGGTCTCGGTCAGGCGCCTTGCCGAGCCCGCGATCTCGACCCGCTCGGCAGCCGGATGGCCCCGAAGCACCGAGGCGAGTTGCTCTGCAATCGGCAAGACCGCCGAGAGCAGCTTCCGGCTCGGTGCGTCACCGGCGGCCTCGATCTTCGCGAGTTCTGTGAGCACCTTCTCCTCAACCTTGGCGCCCAAGCCCTTCAGAGTCTGGATCTGATGCTTTTCTGCCACCTCGTGCAGATCGTCGAGCGAGGAGACGCCCAGCTCCTCGTGCAGCCGCCGAACTGTCTTGGCGCCGAGTCCGGGCACGCGGGTCACCTCGAGGAGCTGCTCCGGGTAGGACTCCTTCAGCTTTGCCGCAGCCGGGATCTCGCCGTCGGCAAGCAGCGCCTTGATCTTCTCCTCGAGGGTCTTGCCGATGCCGGGAAGCTCGGTGACCCGCCCCTCCCTGGCCATCTCCGCCACCGAGACGGGGCTGTCGCCGATCACCTTTGCGGCCTTTGCGTAGGCAAGCACCCGGTACCTGTCCGCGCCGTCGAGCTCGTAGAGGAGCCCGAGCTCCTCAAAGGCGGCCGCGATCTCGGCGTTGGTCATCCACCAACGTTAATGCCCGGCGCCCGGTTCGGCGAACTGCGGGGTCACGCCGGTGAATAGCATCGGCTGATGGATGCGAGTTCTCCGGCAAGGGGTTCCGAGGGCGACGTCTGGCTGATCGTCCCGACCTACAACGAGGCCGAGAACATCGAGGCGCTCGTCGCGGCGGCCGGGACTCACCTACCGGCGGAACACACAATCCTGATCGTCGATGACAACTCCCCGGATGGCACCGGCAAGATCGCCGACCGGATCGCGAATGACGACCCACGGGTCAGAGTCCTTCATCGAGAGGTCAAGGAGGGACTCGGCCCCGCCTACATCGCCGGGTTCTGCGAGGCCCTGGGCGGCGGTGCCGAGTTCGTGATCGAGATGGACTGCGACTTCTCCCACGACCCCGCCGACCTGCCGCGTCTGCTCGATGCCGCGAGGGATGCCGATCTGGTGATCGGCTCGCGATACGTACCCGGAGGCGGTGTCGCCGAGTGGGGACCGCTGAGACGCGCGATCAGCAGGGGCGGCAGTATCTACGCGAGGGCGATTCTCGGCGTCGACATCCACGACCTGACCGGCGGCTTCAAGTGCCTTCGCCGCGGAACACTCGAGATGATCGATCTCGAGACGATCGACTCGAAGGGCTACGCATTCCAGATCGAGACCAACTACCGGGCCGTCCGGGCCGGCCTTCGGGTGGTGGAGATCCCGATCCGCTTCAACGATCGCAGGGTCGGGTCATCGAAGATGTCGAGGGCGATCTTCGCCGAGGCGATCTGGCGGGTTCCGGCGATGCGGATCGAGGCCCGCCGGGCGGGCTTCCCTCGCGCCCCCTCGTGATCGCTGCACGAGGCGTTAGGGTGAGCCGAACTTCGCCATTTGGACGCCGCTTGGCGAGTCGCTATACTTTATGAAGTATTGCCCTTTAAACCCCGAACCATCGCTAGGAGACGGATCCCATTGTCTGGCAAGCTTCCCGACGTTACAGACGCAACTTTCAAATCTGACGTGATCGACGCGGAGGGACCCGTGCTCGTTGACTTCTGGGCACCTTGGTGCGGACCCTGCCGAGTGGTCCATCCGATCCTCGAAGAGATGGATGCCGAGCGCGACGACCTCAACATCGTCAGCCTCAACGTCGACGAGAATCAGCAGACGGCCGCCGAGTACGAGGTCCTCTCGATCCCGACGATGATCCTCTTCAAGGACGGTGCGATCGCCAAGAAGATCATCGGTGCGATGCCGAAGCGTCGTCTCGTCTCCGAACTGGAGCCGGCGCTGGCCTGATGCCATTCGTCCACGTGCATTGGCTCGAGGGTCGCGACGACCAGCAGAAGGCCGAGCTTGCGCGGCGGATCACCGAAGCCGTCTCAGAGGTCGGCGGTGCGCCTCCGGAGTCGGTCTGGGTGCGGATCGAGGATATGAAGAAGACCGACTTCGCGGTCGGCGGCGTGACCAAGGACCAGGCCTAACTCAGGACCGGCCCGCCCTGGCGGCGGGCCTTCTTCAGCCCGCCCTGGTAAGCGCGACCGTGAGGTCGCGCCCGTCGACCGTGATCCGATCGCCGGCGTCGCCGTCGAAGCTCAGCGTCGTCGCGAGCACCTCGCCGGACAGGTAGGCCTGATGCTCGCGGGCGGCCTCGACAAGCTCCTCGTCGCCGCCCAGGATCAGCTCGATCCGGTCGGTGATCTCAAACCCCGCGTCCTTGCGGGCGTTTTGGACCGCGTGGACGATCTCGCGGGCGAGGCCCTCGCGGACCAGACCCTCGTCGAGCTCCAGTGCCAGTGCGACGGCGTGTCCCGATTCCGACTCGACCTGATAGCCGGAGAGCGGCTCCATTGCAAGGGTCAGGTCTTCCGGTCCGAGCGTGTGGTCATGGCCGTCGATGTTCAGCCCGATCTCTCCACCGGCTTCAACGGTTGCCGCGACGCGCCCCGGGTCGAGGGCGGCGACCGCGGAGGCGACCTGCGGCATCGACTTGCCGAACTTCGGGCCGAGGGTCCGGTAGTTCGGCTTCACCGTGTAACTGACCAGGTCCGAGGTGTCGGTGACGAACTCGACCTCCTTGACGTTGAGCTCAGAACGCACGATCTCGACCTGCGCGGAGATCGCCAGGCGCTCAGCCTCGGTCGCCACGACAACAGCCTTGGCAAGCGGCTGGCGCATCTTGACCTTGGCGTGTGCGCGGCTGGCGCGACCCAGCTCGACAGTACGGCGGGTGGCGAGCATCGCGTCCTCGAGCGTGGCGTCACGCAACTCCGTCCTCGGCTTCGGGAAGTCCCGCAGGTGGACCGAGTCCGGCATCCCGCCGAACTCCCCATCGGCGCCGCCGGCAAGATTGATGTGGATCTCGTCTGCGATGAAGGGGGTGAATGGCGCGACAAGCGCCGAGACCTCAACCAGGCAATGGCGCAGGGTCGCGAATGCCGCAGGGTCGCCCTCCCAGAAGCGGCGACGCGAGAGCCTCACATACCAATTCGAGAGCTCTTCGACAAAGGCCGATATTGCGCGGCCCGCCAAGGTGCAGTCGAAGCCGTCGAGGTGCCCGGCCACCGTCTCGATTGTTGCCTGAAGGCGGGAGATCGCCCAGCGGTCGAGGTCGGTCCCATCCTCGGGTGGATCGGGTGGAGTCGAGGCGTCGATGCCCTCGGCGTTGGCGTAGAGGACCCAGAACGAGTAGGTGTTCCAGAGTGTCAGCAGGAAGCTGCGGAGCGCCTCGGAGATCGCCTCCATCGAAAAGCGGTATCCGGACCACGGCTGCTGGGCGGTGAACAGGTACCAGCGGAAGGCGTCGGCGCCGAACTCGTCGATCACCTCCCAGGGCGCGACCACATTGCCCTTGCTCTTCGACATCTTCTGTCCCTCGGCATCGAGGATCAGGCCCAGGCAGACGCAGTTGCGATAGCTCGGCTCGCCGAAGAGCAGCGTCGACTCGGCGAGCAGCGTGTAGAACCAGCCGCGCGTCTGGTCGATCGCCTCGCAGATGAAGTCGGCGGGAAAGGTCTCCTCGAACAGCTCCCTGTTCTCGAACGGGTAGTGGAACTGCGCGAACGGCATCGCGCCCGAGTCGTACCAGGTGTCGATCACCGAGATGACGCGCGTCATCTCGCCTTGGCAATCGGGCTTCTCGCAGGGAAATGTGACGCTGTCGATATATGGACGGTGCAGGTCGTCGGGAACCTCACCGGCGCGCTCCCTGAGGTCCGCGACCGATCCCGCGCAGAACTGCCCATCGCAATCGTCCTCGGAGCACTCCCAGATCGGCAGCGGCGTGCCCCAGTAGCGATCCCGCGAGAGCGCCCAATCGACGTTGTTCTCGAGCCAGCGGCCGAAGCGGCCGTTCTTGATGTGCTCGGGATGCCAGCCGATCCCCTGGTTGCCGGCGAGCATCTCCTCCTTGACCGCGGAGGTCCGCACGTACCAGCTCGCCTTGGCGTAGTAGAGCAGAGGAGTCCCGCAGCGCCAGCAATGCGGGTAGGCGTGTTCATACGGCGTCGAGCGGAAGAGCAGACCGCGCTCCTTGAGGTTCTCGACGATCGCGGGGTCGGCGTCCTTGACGAACTGGCCGGCAAACCCGGTGATCGTCGCGTCGAAGCTGCCGTCGGCCTTGACCGGATTCTGAAGCGTCAGTCCGTAGCGCCGGCCGAGCTGGAAGTCATCCTCACCAAAGGCCAGAGCGGTGTGGACCAGCCCCGTGCCGTCCTCGGTCGTCACGAAGTCAGCCTCGAGCACGCTGTGCCCACGCGGGCCGAAGTCGGTCACGTAATCGAAGGGCGGCGTGTATGTGGTGCCCGCAAGCGCCGATCCGGGGAATGAGGCGAGGACCTCGGAGTCCTCGCCGAGCACCTTGTCCCGCAATGCCTCGGCGACGACCAGCACCTCTCCGTCGTGGCGCGCGCGCACATAGGTGATCTCGGAACCGGCAGCCACGGCAGCGTTGGAGATCAACGTCCAGGGAGTAGTCGTCCAGACGAGGAGCTGATCTCCGTCCTCGAGCGGCGCCCCGGTCCCGTGCCCATCCCCGCCCGGCGACGTGACCGGCAGCCTGACGAAGGCACTCTCATCGACGATGTCCTTGTAGCCAAGCGCAACCTCGTGCGAGGACAGCGCGGTGCCGCAGCGCGGGCAGTACGGGACGACCTTGTGGCCCTCGTAGAGGCGGTCGGCATCCCAGATCTGGCGAAGCGACCACCAGACCGACTCGATGTAGTCGTTCTCCAGCGTCACGTACGGGTCATCGAGGTCGATCCAGAACTCGACCCGCTCGGTCAGCCGGTTCCACTCCTCGACA
>JBBQZL010000139.1:0-7542 GCA_038207745.1 Solirubrobacterales bacterium | reverse complement strand
TTGAGAGGCGGGGGGGGGGGGGGGGCCGGGGGCCCCCCCAGCCCCCCCCCCCCGCGGCGCCGCCCCCCCGTACCCCCCCCCCCCCCCCCCCCCCCCCCCCCGCCGCGATGCCGCCTCCAGCACGAGGCGGGCGTAGGATGGGCGCCTTGACCGAGTTGCCGGAAGATCCTTCGGGGGCCTGGGTCTCGCTGTTGAGGGCCCACTCGTACCTGACCCGCAAGATGGATGTCTCGATGCAGACGGGTCATGGTCTGAGCCTCAACGAGTATGAGGTTCTGCTCCAGATCCACCTCTCCGAGGAGGGGTGCCTTCGCGGGGTGGATCTGGCCGATCATCTGTTGATCACGCAGGGCGGGGCGACCCGGCTGCTGGCCACATTGGAAGGTGCGGGGTTGGTCGAGAGATGCTCCTCCCCGCAGGATGGACGTGTCGTGCTGGCGAAGCTGACGGAACCCGGAAGGCGAACGGTCATCGCCGCCCGCCGCGATCACCTCTCGAATGTCACCTCGATGTTCAGCGACCATTTCACCGAGTTGGAACTTGAGACTCTGGCCGAGCACCTCTCCCGGCTCCACCCGATCGCCTGACCCTAGGTCAGATCCTCGAGTTGCCGTGTGATCATCTCCGCCAGGGCCATTGATGAGGTCGCCGCCGGCGATGGAGCGTTTCTCACGTGGATCGCACGCTCGGTCAGGTGGACCACGAAGTCATCGACGAGCCTGCCGTCGCGCCCCAGGGCCTGCGCCCGGATCCCGGCGGGTCCGCCGCGAACGTCCGAGCGTGCCAGCTCCGGGATCAGCCGCGAGGCCTCCGACACGTAGCTCCGCCGGCTGAACGCGTGGCGGAGCTCCTCGATCCCGGCCCTGCGGTTCTTGCGCATCATCTTCCAGGTGCCGGGCCAGGACAGGGTCTCGGCCAGATCGCTTGGTCTGACCTGCCGCAGCCTGTATGCGTTCCGGGCGAGAGCGATCAGGGCGGTCGGTCCGATCAGGACCGTTCCGTCGATCCCCCGGGTGAAGTGCGCACCCAGGAATGGAAGCCCCGGATCCGGGACCGGGTAGACGCTGCCCCTGACCAGATGGCTTCGGCTCGGCTTGACCCGGAGGTACGATCCGCGGAAGGGGATGATCCTCGGGCTCTTCGGCGCGCCGGCGGCGATCGCCAGCCGGTCGGACCAGAGGCCGGCGCAACAGATCGCCGCTCCGGCTGTGATCTTGCCACCGGGGTGTTGCAGGACGATGCTGGCGCCGTTGGCCGCGAAGCCGAGGACCGGGGTGGAGGTGTGGATCGTCCCCCCTCCGTCGACGACCTCTCTGGCAAAGGCCCGGGTCACGGCGGCGAAATCGACCACCGCGGTGGTCGGCGAGTGGAGTGCGGCGAACCCCTTCGCGTGCGGTTCGATCTCGGCGATCTCGTCGCCGCGCACCCGTCGCAGTCCCTCAACACCGTTGGCCATGCCGCGTCGCTCCAGCTCCTCGAGCCGGCCAAGCTGATCCTCGCCCGTCGCAACGACCAGCTTTCCCCTTCGCTCAAAGGCGATTCCGCGCTCTTCGCAATAGGCGGAAATACGCCTGGCACCGTCGACGCAGAGCTTCGCCTTCAGTGACCCCGGCTCGTAATAGATGCCGGCATGGACGACCCCGCTCGAGTGGCTCGTCTGGTGCGCCGCGAGGCGATCTTCCGCCTCGAGCACACACAGACGCGCGATCGGCCTTGCCCTCAGAACCTGACGCGCAACGGCAAGACCGAGAATTCCACCTCCGACGATGACGATGTCGCATTCACGGGGCGGTGGCTGGTCGGAGATCATTGCTGACTCCCAGCGTAAACCTGCGACAGGCGTAGATTTGCAGTACATCTCTAGGCGGCGGTTTCGAACGTCTCCAGTTCGGCCCTGACAGCTGCCGAGAACTCGATCAATTCCGTGATCAGGAGAGCGATCTCATCGCGTGTATCGGCATTGGTCAGCTCCCCGTTGGAGATCCGCCCGTTGACCTTTCCGATCGTCAGCTCCCGCTCGAGAACCGGTGCGCCGGCGACGGTGAGAGAACGACGAAGGTGTTCCTGCGCCCATGCCGCCCCAAAGGGGGAGGGGCTGTTGCCGATCACGGCAACCGGCTTACCTGCGATTGCGGAGAGCCCGTGAGGCCTCGACGCCCAATCGACTGCGTTCTTGAGCGCACCGGGGATCGAGGCGTTGTATTCGGGGGTGATCACCAGCAATGCATCCGCCTCACTGATTGCCGTTCTCAGAAGCGCAACCGCAGCGGGAGCCGGATCCTCGAGGCCCTCGTTGAATGCGGGCAGATCGGCAAGTCCGGCGTATGCCTCGAACTCAACCCCGGCGGGGACGAGCTCCTGCGCAGCGCGCAGGAGCCCTCCCGAGTAGGAGTCAGGTCGGAGACTTCCGGAGATGCCCAGAATCTTCGGCGCGGGCATCTGGTCGTGCTGACCGATGACGGTGCCGCGATGGCCGTGCGGATGAAGCCGATCAGGGACCGGGTGGTCGAGAGTCACTTCAGCGCACAGGTGTCGGATCAGGAGGCGGCGACCATCATCGCGGCCCTGCACAGGGTCCGGGAGAATGCCGTGGGGCCGGTCTGCACGCGGGCCGAGGAGGCCGCCGAAGCCGAGGCGTGTGCCAAGGCGGAGGAGGTCGCCGAAGCCGGGCAATCCGCCGAACCCGTCGAGGCCGGCGGCTGAGGATCACTCGTCGCGACGCCTGCGTCTGAATCGCGATGCGGCCCGCGCAACGTGATAGGCGGCGGCCGGGATCGGCACGCTGATCGGCGCCAGCTCATCCTGGCCGACCTGCATGTCGGGCGCCTCGAGTCGCTGGATCTGCGGAAGCCGCCAGAAGACGCTCGCAAGGACGAGGCCGATGGCCGCGGAGAGCATCGCCATGAACCACTGCGCGGCGCTGAGGATCGTCATCTCGAAGAAGTTGCGAATCTCCGGCACGGCAAGGATCAGCGCGAACACCGCACCGAGCCCGGCGACCATCGCCAGCATGTAGCTCTGGATCGCGATGTGCTGGCGACCGGGTCCCCGCTCGAGCAGGAGCACGAAGCTCAGCCCGAGGATGATCAGCGTCGTCGTGGCCGCGGTCCGGCCAGCCTCCTGATCACCGCCGATATTGCTGACCAGTACATAGGAGAGGATCGATCCAAGCGCCATCGCGACTCCCGCCGGAACTGCGAATGCGGCAAGGGAGCGGATCAGGTGGCCTCGGTAGAGGGGCCCATCCGAGGGCGCGAGGGCAAGGACGAACGAAGGGATCCCGATTGTCAGGAAGGCGGCAAGCGTCAGGTGACGGGGTAGAAAGGGGAAGGTGAACCCGGGAACCGCGACCAGAAGGATCAAGGTCATCGCGTAGACCGACTTGGTCAGGTAGAGCCGACCGAGCCGATGGATGTTGCGGGCGATCCGGCGCCCTTCTCCCACCGCCCTCGGAAGCTGCGCGAACTCGTCGTGCATCAGCACCACGTCGGCGATTCCCTTGGTGACCTGGCTTCCGGAACCCATCGCGACCGCCATCCTGGCCTGCTTCAGGGCCGGCACATCATTGACGCCGTCACCGATCATCGCGGTGTAGTGGCCACTGTCCGATAGAGCCATCACAAGGGCCTTCTTCTGGTCCGGTTTGATCCGGCAGAAGATCGTGTTCTTCTCGGCGACCGCACCGAGGAGATCAGGCTCGGAAGGGAGCTCGGTCCCCTCGATCACGCCTGCGTCCTCGGGAACCCCGATCGCCCGTGCAACCGCGGTGACCGTGGCGCGGGCATCACCTGAGATCAGCTTCAGCTCGACCGCCTCGGAGCGCATCGTCTCTATCGTCTCGGCGGCATCGGGGCGCAGGGTCTCCTCGAGGACGACAAGCGCGATCGCGTTCAACTGTGGCGGTGATTCCGACGCCGGATTCTCCGGGAATCTCATCGTCGTCTCACCGAAGACGACGACGCGGCGACCGGCGGAGGTCTCTCTGCCGAGGCTTGCGACGAGCGCCGGCGGAAGGGTCAGAACGCCGGCTGCCTGCAGGACATCCGGCGCGCCGAGCATGTAGCTGCGTCCGTTTGCCAGCTTCAGGCCACTCCACTTCCACTCGGACGAGAACGGCACCTCCGAGGTGACATCCTCGGGGTCGCCGGGAAACTGCTCCGCGATCGCCTCGAGCGTGCCATTCCGGCTCCCGGCGCTGTTTGCGAACCTGCTCAGCGCCCGGTGGGCCTTCTCGGGTCCCTCTGGTTCCACCGTCTCGACAGCAACGAGATTCAGCTCACCATCGGTCAGGGTTCCGGTCTTGTCGATACAGATCGTGTCGACCGCTGCGAGCGACTCGGTCGCACTCATCTGCTGGATCAGGGCCCCGCGCTTTGCCAGCCTCACCGCGGCGACCGCGAAGGTGACGCTCATCAGCAGCACCAACCCTTCGGGGATCAGGGTGATCAGCCCTGCAGTCGCAGTCTGTGCGGCTTCGTCGATCGGCGTGCTGCGGAAGATCAGTGACCCGATCAGCAGGATCCCGAGCGGAAGCATCACGTAGGTGCAGACGAGGATCACCTGGTTGACCTCCTCCTGGAGAGGAGATGGCGGATGCCGGAACGCCTTGGCCTCGCCGGCGATCCTCCCCGCATAGCTCTGCTCGCGCACCGCGTCGACTTCGTAGTAGCCCGACCCGGATACGCAGAAGGCGCCGGAGAGGATCCGATCGCCGGACTGCTTCAGGACTCCGTCGGACTCACCTGTGAGAACTGACTCGTCGACGGTCAGGCCGCGGGTCTGGATCGCCTCGCCATCGGCGATCAGCTGATCGCCGGGCTCGACCAGGATCACGTCGCCTGGGACAACCTCCTCCGGAAGCAGGTCGATCAGGTTGCCGTCGCGGACCACCTGCGCCCGGGGCGCGATCATGATCGCAAGGCGGTCGAGCGTCTCCTTGGCCTTCAACTCCTGCCGGATGCCGATGTAGGAGTTGATGATCGCGATGACGCCGAAGATCGCATCGGCAAACAGCCCCAGGGAGAGGATCAGGATGAAGAAGATTCCGATGATCAGGTTGAAGAGTGTGAAGACGTTTCCGGCGATGATGCTCGAGGTCGAGCGGCTTGACGTCTCCTGCATCGGCCCCAGGCCGGCCAGGCGCCGTTCAGCTTCATCGCCGGTCAGCCCTCTGTCTGCTGCGGGGTCGGTCACGCCTCCATCTATACCCCACCTACGGTGACGACGGATCCGGCCGCTCGGGTGTCGCTTCCCCGGGCGATGCAGATAGGCTGCGCCGCATGGCTCTGAAACTAGGTTTGAATCTTGGTTACTGGGGCATCGGCCCCGCCGGTGACGAGGCTCTGGAGATCGTCCAGTCAGCCGAGCGCGCCGGCTTTGAATCCGTCTGGGTCGCGGAGTCCTACGGCTCCGACGTGGTCAGCGTGCTTGCCTGGCTGGCGCCCCAGACGACGACGATCAACCTTGGTGCGGCGATCATGCAGGTGCCCGCCCGCCCGCCCGCAGCGGCCGCGATGGCAGGCGCGACGATCGACAAGCTGTCCGGCGGGCGTTTCATGTTCGGGTTCGGCCCGTCCGGCCCGCAGGTGTCCGAGGGCTGGTACGGCGTCCCGTACTCAAAGCCATGGGGCAGGACCCGCGAGTACATCGAGGTGGTCCGGGAGATCGTCGCCCGCGAAGGCAAGGTCGACCATCAGGGAGAGCACTACCGGCTCCCGCTCCCGGGTGGCGAGGGCAAGCCGCTGAAGCTCAACTTCCATCCCCTGCGAAACAGGATCCCAGTCTTTGTCGGCGCGATCGGCCGCAAGTCGGTCGAGATGGCGGCGGAGGTCGCCGATGGCTGGATCCCGATCTTCTTCAGCGTCGATGCCTTTGAGGAAACCTGGGGCGAGCACATCAGGATCGGCCTCGAGAAGGGCGGCCGCGATCGCTCGGATCTCGAGGTATCCCCCTCGCTGCAGGTGGCGATCGGCGGCGACCTCGAAGCCGCCCGCTCTGTCGTCAGAGGCGGGTTGCTCCTCTACTTCGGCGGCATGGGAAGCCGCAAGACGAACTTCTATGTCGACCTCGCGCATCGCTTCGGATTCGGAGAACAGGCGAACGAGGTCCAGCGTCTCTTCCAGGATGGCGACCGCGAAGCTGCCTACAACGCGATCACAGACGAACTCGTCGCCGCGACCTCGCTGATCGGCTCTGAGCAAGAGGTCTCCGAGCGGATCGAGAGATTCCAGGAAGCCGGAGTGGACCGGCTGATCGTCTCACCCGTCCACCTCGATCCGGCCGAGCGGATCCGTACGATCGAGGGTCTCGCCGCACTGGCCGGGGTCGGCTCATCCTCCTGACCCAGATGTCAATAGTCTGGCGCGTCGTGGAGCGAGTGAGCGACGTCCTGAGATGAAGATCGGAGTACCGAAAGAGACCGCCGATGGGGAGCGCCGAGTCGCTTTGATCCCCGATGTGGCCAAGTCCCTTGCTGCCCGGGAGGGTGTCGATGTGGTGGTCGAGTCGGGGGCCGGCGCGTCCTCCGGATTTCCTGATTCCCTCTACACCGATGCAGGTGCAGTGATCGGCTCCGGTGCGGACGCCTGGGGGGCGGACATTGTCCTCCGGGTCGCCGTCCCGAGCGTTGAGGAGGCCGGCCGTCTGCACGGCGGGCAACTGCTGATCTCCCATCTTTCGCCGTGGACGGCTGCCGAGACCAACAACGCGCTTGCCGCCTCGGGTGTGACCGCGATCGCGATGGAGGCGGTTCCGCGGACGACCAGGGCGCAGGCCATGGACGCGCTCTCGTCCCAGGCATCGATGGCCGGATACGCTGCGACCCTCATCGCCGCCCGGGAATCCGGTCGATTCTGGGGCATGATGACAACTGCCGCCGGAACGATCAGGCCCGCCAAGGTACTGGTTCTCGGAGCAGGAGTGGCAGGCCTTCAGGCGATCGCCACTGCCAAGAAGCTGGGGGCGATCGTGACCGGGTTCGATATCCGTCGCGCGGCCTGGGAGCAGATCTCATCGCTTGGTGGCAAGCCGCTGGAGCTCGACTTCATCCCCGATGCGGAGGGGGAGGGTGGCTATGCGAGACCACTTACGGACGATGAGAACGCCCAGGTACGCGACGCAATCGGCGAGAACGCCGCCAAGCAGGATGTGATCATCACCACGGCGGCGATTCCAGGCCGCGCAGCTCCGATTCTGATCACTGCGGATGCCGTTCGCGGAATGTCACCGGGCTCGGTGATCATCGACCTGGCAGCCGAAAGCGGAGGCAACTGCGAGGTCACCGTTGCGGGGGAGACAGTGGTTGAGAACGGGGTCCGCGTGATCGGTCCGCGAAACCTCGCCTCCGAGATGCCGTCACACGCCTCCCAGCTCTACGCCAAGAACCTCGAAAACCTGCTCGGCCTGATCCTCACCGACGACGGCAAGGTCGAGGTCGACTTCGGTGACGACATTCTCGATGCCGCGTGCATCGCCGACAAGGGCTCCATCCGGGGCGAAAGGACAGCGCGCTAGGCCACCGACCACGACCGGCCTGCGACTTCA
>JBBQZL010000138.1:0-7564 GCA_038207745.1 Solirubrobacterales bacterium | reverse complement strand
TGGTTGGCGGTGGTGCCGTTTGCCAGGAGGATGCTGTCGAAGCCGGCGGCGACGAACGCGTTTGAATCGCTCCCACCTCCGGTGGCAACATGGAGTGGCTCGATTCCGACCCTCCTGAGCGCCGCGTCGGCAAGCCGGAGCGCTTCTGAATCATCGGGAATCGAGTAGGCCCGGAAGATCTCCTCGATCCGGAGATCGAGATCGCAGCCGCGATCATTCGCCGCCCAGGCGCAGACATCGGCCATCTCGCCGATCATTTCCGAGGCCCGGCCCGAAACGGTGCTGCGGGCCTCCGCCTCGATCATGCAGTGCGCCGGCACGACATTTCCCGCGGTGCCACCGGCGATCACCCCGACATTTGCGGTCGAAGTGCCGTCGATGCGACCGAGCTTCATTGCGGAGATCGCGGCGGCTGCCGCCTCGATCGCGCTCTGGCCGTCTTCGGGCCGGATCCCGGCATGTGCCTCGCGGCCCTGAAAATCCGCGATCAGACGCTGATATGTCGGCGCGGTCGTGATCACCTCGCCGATCGGGCTGGCGTGGTCGAGTACGAACCCGACTTCTGAGTGGAGGGTCCCGAGGTCAAACGCCTTGGCGCCGAGCAGGCCGATCTCCTCCGACGCGGTCAGTACCAACTCGATCCCCACCTTCGGCTCGCCAAGGATCGCCCGCTTGATCAACTCGACGATGACAGTTACGGCGGCCTTGTTGTCGGCGCCGAGAATCGTCTCTCCGCGGCTTCCGTAGACACCGTCGATCAGGTCGACCTCGATCGGTCCAACGTGGGGAACGGTGTCGAGGTGGGCGCAGAACATCACCCATCTGTCGAACTCGCCCGGGAGACGGGCGACCAGGTTGCCGGCGTCTGCTCCGACGGTCGTCGCCGCGCCATCCTCGGAAACGCTCAGACCGAGGTCACGTAGTTCGGCGGCGAGCATATCGGTCACCTGGCGCTGAGACCCTGTCGGGCTCGAGGTCTCGCAGAGGCGGACGAAGCGCGACTGCACGAGCCGGAAGGGTCAGCCTGAGCGGCGGACGCTCACGTCGCCGTCTTCAACCGATTCCGCGTCCAGAAGGGACTCGTTGTCGGTCTGGTTCTCGGTCTCCTGCTCGCCGGCATGGTTGACTGCCGCGCCGATGAACTCCCTGAACAGGGGTTCGGGACGATTGGGCCGCGAGTTGAACTCGGGGTGGAACTGCGATGCGATGAAGAACGGGTGATCCGGCAGTTCGACGATCTCGACGAGACGTTCGTCTGGTGAGGTGCCGCTGCAGACCAGTCCCTCTTCCTCGAGACGCCTGCGCAGCTGGTTGTTGACCTCATAGCGATGGCGGTGGCGCTTGTAGATCACCTGTTCGCCATAGATCTCGCGGGCTCTCGTCCCCTCATGGAGCTTGACCGGGTCAGCTCCGAGTCTCATCGAGCCACCCATCTCGGAAACCTCCTTCTGCTCTGGCAGCAGATCAACGACCGGGAACGGAGTCTCGGGGTCGAATTCGGCGGAGTTGGCGCCGTCCATTCCGGCCACGGTTCGGGCGAACTCCACAACCGCGATCTGCATGCCGAGGCAGATCCCCAGATACGGGATATTGCGCTCGCGCGCGATCTTGGCGGCCTCGATCTTTCCCTCGATGCCACGTTCACCGAAGCCGCCCGGGATCAGGATGCCGTCGACGTCGTCAAGCAGGCCGGGGTCGAAATTCTCAGAATCGATCAACTCGATGTCGACATTGATCCCATGGTGAAACCCGCCATGCCCAAGTGCCTCGATCACCGACTTGTAGGCGTCGGCAAGTTGGATGTATTTGCCGACAAGGGCGATCCGGACATGTCCGGTGGCGGAGTCGGCCCTTCGCACCAGCTCCTCCCAATCGGAGAGATCCGGCGGTGGCGCGTCCTCGAGCCCAAAGTGGTCGAGGACGAGATCGTCCATGCCTTCCACCCGGTACACCAACGGCACCTTGTAGATGTTGTCGACGTCGCGGGCCGAGATCACCGATTCCTCGGGGAGGCTTGCGAACAGGGCGATCTTGCGCCTGATCTCGCGATCGAGGCCCCTCTCGGAACGGCAGAGCAGCGCATGGGGCTGGATACCGATGCGTCGAAGTTCGTTGACCGAGTGCTGGGTCGGCTTGGTCTTCAACTCTCCGGCATGGCCGATCCATGGGACGAGCGTCAGATGGATGAACATGCAGCGCTTCGGGCCGAGCTCGGTGTAGAGCTGGCGGATCGCCTCGAGGAAGGGCAGCGACTCGATATCACCGACCGTGCCGCCGATCTCGGTGATCACGAAATCGACGGTCCGCGACTCGGCGACGATCCGGATCCGGTTCTTGATCTCGTCGGTGATGTGCGGGATCACCTGGACGGTCGCACCGAGGTAATCGCCACGGCGCTCGCGATTGATCACCGAGTTGTAGACCGAACCGGCGGTCACATTCGACGCACGTGATGCGTTCTCGTCGGTGAAGCGCTCGTAGTGCCCGAGGTCGAGATCGGTCTCGGCGCCGTCCTCGGTGACGAAGACCTCGCCGTGCTGGAACGGGCTCATCGTTCCCGGGTCGATGTTCATGTACGGATCAAACTTCTGGAGCTGCACGTCGAAGCCCCGGCTGACCAGGAGACGACCGATCGACGCGGAGGCGATTCCCTTGCCGAGTGCAGAGACGACTCCGCCGGTCACGAAGATGAATCGGGTGTCGCCCGAGTCCCTTGGAGGCATCGCGCTCATGAGGGTCCCCGAGATGCAGGTGCCCGGCTGGGGCGCTCAGCAGTGGGGATGTGTCTCAAGGGGATGATCACTTGGGTCTCCCCAGCGAGTCTAGTAGTCGAAGTGGCGGAAACGAATCGACGGTCTTTGAAATTGACCGAAACTCCCCGTAAATCGTGATCGCGATCGCTATCCCGAGAGCGGCCAATCGCCCGGTGTCGTCAAGGGTCGCGAGCAACCAGACCCCCGCCATCGCCCCGAGCAGGTTCGATCCGGTGTCGCCGAGCATCGCCTTTTCCCGCAACGTGAACCAGGCCCCGACCAGGACTGGGCCGAGGAAGACGCCGAGGAGTTCGACCGGGACAAGAGTCCAGAAACCGACGCAGAGGCCGATGCAGAGGATCACCAGCGCCTTCTCTGCCCGACCCGGCCGGAGGTCAAAGAGATTGAAGAGATTCGTGTAGAAGATCAAGAGTGCGACATCGGCGATGTACTCGAGCGACTCACGGCCGGTGCCGCTGACCACATAGGCCGCCAGGGCAAGTGCGCCGAGGCCCTTGACCACTCCGGTCGTGAGGCTTCCCGAAAACAGCGCTCGGCCGTGTCCCCTCCACCCCTCGGCGTGTCGGTCGCCGCGCCCCGGCCAAGCGCGTCGTCGAGCAGACCGAGAAAGGCGATCCCGATCAGGTAGGTGATCCAGCGACGGAGATCGGGGTCGAGCAGCTCGAGGTCGGCGCGATCGTTCAGGAAGGCGAGCGGCGCCAGGGCAACCAACGCGGTCGTGGTCAGGATCACCCCGAGTGGAAAGGCGACCGTGACACCGCGGAAGTTGATCCTCGTGTGCCCGGCCCCGAGCAGACCACGCATTCCGGCCGGGATCAGCAGTGCGCCGACAACGATCGAGAGCGGCAGGCCCACCCACTCCAAGGCGTCACCCGCCCTTGGTCGGCTGAGCTGTCTTCGGTGGGGTGAGCAGGTCAGGAAGCAGACGGTCGGCCGTTGACTTGACGCCGAAGCTGCCCTCGGCGCCCAGCAATGCGAATACCGCGGCGACGCGGCCGGCAACCAGGTCGACATCGTCGACGCTCGAGATACCACGACCGTCAAAAAAGGTGATCGACGATGGATCAGTGTCGGAGGCCTCAATGCCGATCACGCGGACCCCGGTGCTCGAAAGTCCCTTGATCAGGCCGTTTTCAAGCCGCTGCGTCGCGGCAACCTCGCCGCCATTGAGATTGTCCGGCTGGGCCCTGGTGACGATAACCGCGTCGAGGTTGGTGAACTCGCCACTGACCCGGGAAAAGAGATCCCCGTCGACCCGGTTGAGGATTCTTCCACCATCGACGAGCTGCTTTCCGGTCGCAATGCCGAGGTCGCCGAAGAGGTTCTGATCCTGGGCCACGGCCGAGAATTTGGTCTCCGACAGCGAGGAGGCGAAGTCATCGGGATTCGGAGGCGCGCGAACCACACCGACAGCCGTGATCTCCGCGCCGGTCGGCTCGAGCGCTGCCTCGATGTCGCTGAGCGTGCCCTCCGGAAGACCGCCGAGCGCCAGCACTCCAATCTTCTTGCCGCGCAGGCTGCCATCGACAAGCCCGGGATAGACGCGCTCGCCGAACTCATTTGCCCGGTCGAGCTGGGATGAGAGCTCGTCGCCGCGATCCCTTTCCTCATTGAGGTTCTGGGTCAGGCTGTCCTCCAGCCCCTGCCGCGCGTTCGAGATCACCTTTCCGCCGAACTCGGAACCGATCAGAATCCCGACCGCGAGTGCGATGAAGACGGCGGCAAGCGATGCCGCGTGGTATCTCGCGCTGAACCCCATAGGGCGTGGAGGCTATTCGACCGCGTGCCGGGGACCGTGCATCTAGAGCCCCAGCAGAATTCTGATCTTCAGCCAGATCAGCTGCATCAGTCCGTCAAGGGCCGGTGAGGTGACGATGACGATGATCAGCAGAGCGGCGAAGGCGACCATGAACAGGGTCATTGGTCCCAGTCCGACGCCCGGGTTGTAGAGGCGGCTGACGCCCTTGGCATCGACGAGAACCTCACCGATCCGCAGACGTGTGAGGAAGGTCGACGACATGCCCTCACGGTTCTTGTCGAGAAACTCGATCAGGTTGAAGTGGGCGCCGACGCTGACGATCAGCGCCGCTCCGCGTTCAAAGGCGAGCAACATCGCGACGTCCTGGCTGGTGCCGACCGCGGGGACCACCGTGTAATCGAGTCCGAGTTCGACAAGCCGATCGCGCCCCGGCGCGTGCCCGTCCTCGTAGCCGTGAACCATCAGCTCGGCGCCGCATCCAAGCGCGGCGTCGGTGGCCGAATCCATGTCGCCCAGCACGATGTCGGGCTTCATTCCCATCTCGATGATCGCGTCCGCGCCGCCGTCGACGGCGACCAGAATCGGCTTCACGTCACGAATATATGGACGCAGGGTCTTGAGGTCATGGCGGTGGGTGGTGCCGCGGACCACGATCAGGACGTGGCGGTCACGAAAGTCGGTCCGGGTCTCCGGGAAATCCAGGTCGCCGGCGAGAAGATCGCTCTCCTCGCGCATGTAGTTGACCGTGTTCGAAGCGAAATCCTCGATCGCCTCACCGATCCGGGCGCGCTACTCGTCGAGCTGCGAAGTCAGCTCGACGACCCCGAGCACCCGTCCCCTGAGAATCTCCTTGCCGTCGACGAAGACCGTGGCACCCTCGATCGTCGCCTCCTGCCCGTCGTCGAGCAGCTCGAACACGGAAGCCCCCGGTGCGTCGATCAGCCGCACTCCGGCCTGCGCGAGAAGCAACGGACCCGAGTTCGGATAGCGGCCGGTGGATGACTCTGCCGCGTTGATCACCGCCGCAACCCCGGTCTTGACCAGGTCCTCGGCCGCTATCCGGTCGAGGTTGGTGTGATTGATCACCGCGATGTCGGCCGGCTTCAGCGACTTGACCAGATTCTTGGTCTTGCGACCGAGCCTCAGCGTCCCGTGGATCTGGATCGGTACGGCTTCAGGAACGCCCCGTCGACCGACAAGCCGGAGCCCCGGAGACCCCGCCATCAGCTTGATTTCCGGGCGCGGCGACGCCGGGTCGGGTGCTCTGGGCAGGGCAAGACCATGCGATCAGGGTACCGCCGGTACGCAATTCAGGCTGCGGCAAGAAGTTCACGAGCGTGACGGCTCGCCGCCTCGTCGGAACTTGTTGCGCCGAGCATCCTGCAGATCTCTTCGATCAGATCGTCATCTTCGACCCGCTCGACCTCTGCTCTCGTGGCGCCCGACTCAATGCTCTTGGCGATCCGGAAATGGACCGAGGCCAGCGAGGCAACCTGCGCAAGATGGGTGATGCAGATGACCTGACGACTCGTGCCGAGATCTCGCAACCGCTCCCCCACCACCCGCGCCGTCTTGCCGCCGATTCCGGCGTCGATCTCATCGAAGACGAGCGTTTGACCGGCGCCGCGGTCACCGAGCCCGGTGAGGGCGAGCATCACCCGCGAGAGCTCTCCGCCGGAGGCGGCGTCACCCAGCGGGGCGGCCTCGATGCCGGGGTTTGGAGCCAGGCGCAGCTCGACGCTCTCGGCACCGTTGGGACCGAAGGAATCCGGATGGGGCCGGAGGACGACCTCGATCGAGGCACCTGACATCGCGAGGCGATCAAGCACCTCGGCAACCCGCTTCTCGAACTTCGAAGTTATCCCGCTGCGGCCGTCGGTCAGTCCGGCGGCAAGCTCGTCGCGAAGCACGGTCGCATCGGCGAGCGCGGATTCCAGGTCAGCCGTCCTCTCTCCTGACCCTTCGAGTCGTGCGATCTCGGCCCGGCAGCGCTCGGCATGCTCGAGGACCGCCTCGACGCTTCCGCCGTGCTTGCGGCTGAGGCGGTCGATCGCATCAAGCCTCTCCTCCACCCCGACCAGCCGGCCGGGGTCGGAGTCGAGTCCATCCAGATAGCCGCGAAGGTCACTGCTGAGGTCCTCGAGCTCCAGGGCAAGCCCGGTGAGGCGGGCGGCCATCTCATCGAGCCCCGCATCGAGCCCAGCCTGTGACCTCAGTGACTCGGATGCGGCTCCGAGCGCTGCGGCCCCTCCGCTCGTCCCATCGTCCTCGCCCCCGGTCGTAACCTCGAGTGCGGTCAGCGCTGCGTCGCGAAGACCCTCGGCATGGCGAAGGCGGTCCCGGTCGGCAACGAGCCCGGCCACCTCGGCCGGAGTGGTTGCGACCGCCTCAATCTCACCAAGTTCAAACCGGTAGAGGTCGAGATCTCTCTCCCTGGAGCCGTCCCGCTCATGAAGCTCCTCGAGCTCGGCCACTATCCGCGCCTGCTCGCGGTAGGCGTCCCGGTAGCGATTGCGTGTCTCCAGATGCCGGGGCCCCGCGAACCCGTCAAGGATCTCCATCTGTGCCGAGGCGATGGTCAGCCTGCGGTGCTCGTGCTGCCCATAGAAGGCGAGCAGCCGCGAGCCGAGCATCTTCAGGTCGGCGGCCGTCGCGGAACGACCGCCCACGAAGGCGCTGGTGCGGCCGCTGCTGGATACGCGGCGTCCCAGGACCAGATCGGTGGCGTCTGCGGATATCCGCTCCGCAAGGTCACCGAGGTCGGGGTCCGCGAGCAGGCCCTCGGGCAGGTCAAAGGTGCCCTCGACCCAGGCCTCGGAGGCTCCGGGCCTGACAATCTGCGGGCGGGCCCGACCGCCCATCAAGAGATCCAGCGAGTGCGCAAGCACGGTCTTTCCGGCACCGGTCTCGCCGGTGATCACGTTGAGGCCCTCGCCGAGCCTCAGCTCGGCGCGCTCAATCAGAAGGAGGTTCTCGATGCGAAGCTCTCGAAGCACTCCTCTCTTCTAGCACCGCGGGGTGACGGACTCTC
>JBBQZL010000137.1:0-7734 GCA_038207745.1 Solirubrobacterales bacterium | reverse complement strand
GGCCTCGGCTGCGCCCTCGGTGTAGTCGAACGCGGCCTTCGGGGTACGGCGTTGGGCGATCGCCCGCAGGTCGTAGATCGTGAGCGCCTTCTCCAGCCGCCGTTTCTTCGCGTTGAACTCCGGCGTCGCGAAGTGCAGGAGCGGCGCGAGGTCACGCATTTTGGGGATGTGTCGTTCGAGTTTCATCATGGTGTCCTTGTGTCGACGACGATATTGAGAGGGGAGAGGCCGCTTCGCAGCCGGGAGATCTGACGGCGAACGAGCGGGTCGATGCGAGAGGGCATGCTCGCGACCTGACCACCGAGGTGCGGGGTGATGATCGCTCCGGGCAGGGCCCAGAGCGGGTGATCGGACGGGAGAGGTTCGGGTTCCACGACATCCAGGGCTACGCGGATGGCTCCGCTCTCGACGCTCGCCGTGAGCGCCGCGGTATCGACGATCGCACCGCGGGACACATTCACGAGCAGGGCGCCGGACTTCATCTCGCCGAGGAAGGCCGCGTCGACCATGCCGGTGGTCTCGGGGGTGAGGGGGATGCCGAGCACGACGATGTCGGCAGCGCCGAGCAGGCGCGGCAGATCCTCCAGGGAATGGATGATTCCCCGCTGGTCCTCACGGGCGGTGCGCGCCACCCGGTTGATGGTGACGCCGAAGGGCTCCACTCGCGCGGCCACGGCCTCGCCGACCCCACCGACCCCGATGATGAGTACCGAGCGCCCGAGGAGGCCGGGGTACCAGTCGCGCTGCCATTTTCCGGAAGGCTGGGCGCGGGCTACGACGTCGAGACCACGCTGGCTCTCGAGAATCAGGGCGACCGCAAGTTCGGCGGTCGGGCCCTCATGCACTCCGACCGCGTTGCAGTAAGCGAGCCCCGCCGGGAGCGCCCGCTCGACAGCGTCGTACCCGAGTGCCTGGCTCTGGATGACCGAGACGGGGGACTCTGCGAGTTTCGGCAGCGCGGAGGCGGAGACCGAGTATGGCAGCACGACCAGGTCGACGGGATGATCGAGCGGAGGGTCATCCGTCGTCCAGACCTCGAGCACGACATCCTCTCCGGCGGGCGTGAGGCGGTCGAGCATTGCGACGTCGGGTACCGCGACGGTGATGGTCATTCGGAGGCCTCACCGTCATATTTCTGCAAGAGTCGGTCGCGCGCGCCCTCGATGTGTTCGCGGGTGAGTCGACCGGCGAGTGTGGCGTCGCCAGCCGCCACTGCATCGAGGATGCCCTGGTGTTGGTGCGCGACATCCGCTGGGCGGATGAGCTGGTGCGACTGCACCTGACCGATGCAGAGCTCGATCTCGCCCATCAGCAGGCCATGCAACTTCGCGAGTCGTGGGCTGCGCTGGGCGAGCACGAGCTGTCGGTGAAAGTCGAGGTCCGTTCGGGCCAGGGCAGCCCGATCGTCGGTGCGTAGGTGCTCGAGGAGCTCCCGATGCGCGGTCAGGGCGGCGACGGGCACCTCGGCGTCGGCCGCGAGGTTCTGCAGCGCGGTCACTTCGAGAATGGCCCGGTTGGAGTAGAGATCCTGGATGTCGTCGCGGCTGAGTTGCGGAACCTGCGCGGCGTGATGCGCCCGTCTCGAAAGAAGGCCTTCGCTCACCAACCGTTCGAGGGCTGCCTTCGCCGTGGGTCGCGCCACGCGATAGCGCTCGGCTACGGCCGTCTCCGTGAGCAGGGCTCCCGGGCGGTCGACCATGGTGACGATGCTCTCGCGCAGGGCGTCGTAGACCGCCTCGGGCAGCGACGTGGTCTTGAGCGGGGCGCTCCGGGGGTACGAGACTCTGGACGACAACATTGTTATACAAGTATACGAATTCGCGTCCCCGTGGCGCAATGCCCTCGCCGCATCGTCTCCTGCCGCACCTGATCGCCGCTTGAGGGCTCGACGATGAGCGCATCGATGCGGCAAGAGAAGCGGCAGCGGGAGCAACCGCCACGCGATCGAGATCGGCGTCCCCAGCGGCAGTAGCTTCGCGAGCTCGGTGATGTCCGGGTTGGTGAGGCGGATGCAGCCGTGGCTCACCGGCCGGCCGATGCTCGCAGCGTCGTTGGTGCCGTGCAAACCGATCTGCCCGGGGCCTCCGCCGAAGCTACTCAACACATTGGAGAAGGCGGAGATCCCGAACGCGTGCGGGCCGTAACCGGAGTTGGTCGGCGCGAGCAGCTCCGTGATATGCCCGAATAGCCCATCCAAGCGCCTGACTGCGGAATCCAGATCCCCGTAAATAAAGGGATCGGGAGGAGTGGGCCCCGTCGGGCTCGAACCGACGACCCACGGATTAAAAGTCCGATGCTCATAAATTCCGCTCGTGTCCACTGAAGTCCGTCGATGTCCTCAGAACACCGGAAATCCGGGGCTATTCAGGGCTAGAAGGGCGTTTATTGTCCGCTGGTGTCCACCGCTGTAGCTGGCATAGGTGGCAAAAATAGGTAGCAGACGGGCTTCATAGGTGGCAAAATAGGTAGCAGCAGATGACCGCGCAATCCCTCTCTCGCCGAGAATAGCGCCGCTTACGTGTCGGCGCATTAGATCAGGGCAGCCAGGCCGCGGCCGAGCTTTGAGCGATCGCCGCCGTATCGCGATTCCGTGAAACTCGAGTTTGTGTGGCCCGCGATCACCGAGACCGCGCCGATTGGCGCTCCATTCGAAATTAGGTGGTTGATCGCGGTGTGACGCATTGCGTAGAGCCGCTTATGAGGAACGCCGGCAATGATCAGGAACGATTTCCACTCATCGGCGTCTTTGCGGGCGAGTAGCGGATCACCGTTCGCGAGCGTAAAAACGAGGTCGTCCGGAGCGACGGAGTAAAGCTCCGGCTCGTCAAGGAGCCGCTGCTTCTTCGCCGATGCGAGCCGGTTCGCTTGATCTTTCCGCCGGGCGACCTGGAGCGGGGACAGAGCCCGACCGACAGCCTCTGCCGCCTGTGCGACCTTCCAGGCAGCGAGAGCCTCCATCGTGCCCTCATCCATCCAAATCGTCCGCATGCCGGCGGACGACTTTGCGGCGTCGCGGTAGAGGGTTCCGAGAACCCCGCCGTCGAGCTCCTGCTTTAGCCGTTGTAGCTGGCCGCGAACCGTGATAGAACCTTCGTCGAAGTCAATGTCGCTCCACCGGAGCCCGCACACCTCGGCTGGCCGCATCGCCCAAAGGATCCCGATCCGGATTCGCGCTTCGAGTCGCGTGCCGACCGCGGCCTCGAGGATTTTCTTCCGGTCGCGTTCAGAGAATCCTTGTGGATCCTGTGGCGGGACCTTGAGCAACTTGATCCGCAGCGCAACGTTCGCCGTAGTCCAGCCGTTGTCGTGCGCGTAGCGCATGCCGCCGATGACGATTTGCGAGACCTGATGGATCGTTGACGGGGCATATCCCTGGTCGGGGAGTGTCTGCCGGTAGAAGGTGCTTAGCTCTTCCCGGGTAATTCCAGTGACGGAGCGCGGAGTCCAGGCGGCGAGCATCGTTCGGATTTTGTGTTCGTTGTTTCCACGGGTCGAGGGCGTGTGGCGGCTCTCCGCCATCCAGCCAGCGATCGCATCCCCGAGGGTGTGCTCGATCTTCTTGACTGCAGCAACGGGCCGCGCTTGCAGAGCCATCGCGGCTTCCGAGGCGAGCAGCTTGCCGGGGAGCCAGGGGGTATAGACGCGGACCTTAGCGATGGTCCGGTAGCCGCGGAACCGGCCGGCGTTCCTGCCGGTACCCGTGATGACCCCGCCGGAGCCCTTAGGCCGACGGGTCTTCGCGGGCACCGTGCTCATGCGCCGAGTTTAGCTTCAGGCGGCGACCCCTGAACGGTCGACCAAACGGTCATCGTTGTATTTGACGAGGTCCACCATCCGGATGCGGCGGTGGGAACGCAAACCACCGAGCTGCACGTACGGCAACGACCCATCGAGCAGCAGGTCGTAGAGGTGGCTCCGAGAGCAGGCGAGGAGTGCTGCAGCCTGCGGAATGGTGAGGTTGAGTGGTGTGAGTTGTAGGTCCATACCTCTTCTATGCGCGGAGCCCGAAATCGGCTGGAAATACGGCGTGTCGCGCCCTTTTTCGCGAAAATCACTCTCCGCGAGCATGATCACGCACCTCGATTGCCCGGTAAATAGTTGACCGCCCCGCCCTACCGCTCGACACGATGCGGCCCCTCGAGCGCGGGCTCAAAATGCCAGCCTGTCGGGAGTGCGGCCGATGTCATCCAAACCCAGACGAGGCGGGCTGCCTGGCTAGGCGAGTGCAAGGTCGCGATATCTGCCGGGAATCGGTCCCCGGGCACGGCGTCGGAGGTCAGCCAGATAATCCGGCTCGACCGTCGCCCCGAGGCGACCGCGTAAGTCGTGCCGCCGCCCTCGGAGACCTCGACCAAAATCCCATGATCCGCGACAATCGATTGCGCCCAGCGGGAGCCGGGTCGGCCTTCGATTCGGAAGGAGATCGCCTCGTCGGAGACCGCTGCGTAGATCCGACGAAGGAAATGCTCGGAGTGGAGTGGTTTCCATCGAGTCTCAATCCGGCGCGCGTTCGTCCACTGGATCCTCTCGCTGGGCGCGAGTTCGAAAATCGTCTCGAGGGTCAGGTCGAGGTCCGGGGCGAGATCTAAGAGAAGCGTCACAGGAAGATCATGCGCGGCAGGCCTGGGTTCTCTAGCTTTCGAGTGCCCGGTAGGTGGTCGACCGCGAGCATCCAAGTTCCGCAGCGATCTCTGAGACTCCCGTACCGCGCCGATACATTATCTGGACCTGCTCGACTTGCACCGCCGTCAGCGCCCGCGGCCGGCCACCTACTCGGCCGCGGGCGCGTGCGGCCGCCAAGCCTGCGTGAGTGCGTTCGACGATGGTCTCGCGTTCCATTTGGGCGAATGCAGAGAGCATGGTTGCAAGCATTTTGCCGGCTGGCGTCGTTGTATCGACGCCCTCGGTCAGCGACCGGAAACCGATCTTGCGATCCTCCAGTGTTCGGAGCAGCTCGAGGACGTTTAGTGTCGAGCGTCCCGCACGGTCTAGCCGCCAGCAGGCAAAAATATCGCCATCCCGGAGGAAGGCCAACGCTGAGTCGAGCGCAGGCCGCGAGGCTTTTGATCCGCTAACGCCCAAGTCCTCAAAAATCTTTACGCAGCCGGCCGCCTCGAGGGCGTCCCGTTGCAAGTCTGCCTTCTGGTCCTCGCGCGAAACGCGGACGTAGCCAATGATCGCCATGGTGTGCTCCTGTCCCAGAAACGTCTCCAGCCGGTTCTGAGAATCGGAAGGTTCTGGGACGGGTTCTGGGGAGAACATGCGCGGTATGTCGCCCGCCCGGCCCGACGTCCCGGAACCGGTCGTTTTTGGGAGGGCGGTGTGGCCAACTTAATCGGCCAGGCAGGAGACCCGGCCGCTATGATCGCGCCGTGGATGAGCTCGGAACGGCGGACGCTAATCCCGCGGAGATTCGTGCAGCGCGACGGGGAGCCCCGACCGATCGTCCCGTTCGCCAGAGGCATCGATACCCGAGGAGGAAATCCAGTCGAGCCCCGGCAAGTCGTCACCCTCGGAGTCAGGCTCAACGATCACCAAGTGCGGCGTGCCCTTCTCCTCCGTCATACGTTCGAGCGTATCGGGGAGCGGGGTTGGTCTCCATTGCTGTCCGAGTTGGCCGATTGCTACTCTCGATCGGAACGCCGCCATGTGGTTGGCCAATCCGAATCTCCTGTGCCCAGTGCCCGTTCACCGCCCGTCCTGCAGGCCCCGGCGCCGTCGTTTACTCGCGCGGCCGGATGACGTACACCCGGCGGCGTTCAGGAACCGGTCCGTTCGTATTACCTGCCGCGTGCTGATCTATCCAGATCCGTTTGTGGTCTTCGGCTGACGGATACCACTGCTCCCGCCAGTGGCCACGGACCATCCACTGCGATTCCCTGCGCACGCCAGACCCTGCTCCACGCTCCGGCTGGCCAGTTCTCTGATGCAGGTAGATCAGTTGCGTGCCGGAGACGTCACGTTGACGTACAGTCTCACCGTCGGGATTACGTGTCTGGTCTTCGGCCCCATCCGGCCCCGATTGCTCTGTCGTCGGGATGCTTCCGACGAGTCCAGCTAGGCGACGGAGAGCGGGCGCGGCCGTAAGGAAACCCGCGGGTGTCGCATCAACCTCGTATGTGACGAGAGGGCTCAGCCTGAATGTCGGTGCACCGGCATCGTTGTGCAACCGCATCTGGCATTCCACGACCGACAAGGAAGCTTCGCGCAACCGCCATGCAAGGATCCAATCTGGCTGGTGAGCATCCTCCGGTCGCCCGCGGATAACTGCAAGGCCAAGTGGCACTGGCACCGCTTCTACGCCGAGAAAGCGAGTACGCCCACCCTCAGCCTCGATCGAGTCGGCTGCTGCACCTGGCGAGTAGAAAAGGTTCCGCGATGCGATCGCTTCCCGGAGCAACCGCTGACCTGCCGTGTCCGCGGTTGCTGACGCAGCAAGAAGGTCCATCAGTGCAGGGAGCTCGTGAGGTAAATGCAATGCAAGAACTGTCGCGCGCACTCGGTCCAAGACAGTCAGTGTGTCATCAGGCTTCGGCTCAGGAGTTGGCAGCCGCGGATCTCGCATGTACTGAGGTAGGACTGCATCGCCAGGCTGCCATCCTGACCGGAGGAGCTCACCCAGCTTGCGGGCGACAGGTGGTTGGACAGAACTCGACGGCCCTTTGACGTATTCCGCCATATCTCTGAGCGCCCGCAACGCTAACTTCGAGTCGATGCCATGCTCTGCGGCAATCTCGTGGACCCGGGGCTTCCTCGCCATGCTTCACCTTTCGGGCCTAATGAGCTGAGCGTATCTGTGAGACTCGACATACGATTCTGGAGCGGGCCACTGGCGCGGTGCCGCGATTGATGCTATCGCCGGCGGGTTCAATCTCGCGTACACTGGTCACTCTCACACCGCACTTCGTTGCCAAAGGACCCGTTGACGCGATGCGCAGCCGCTGCCCCCCGACGTTATCGCTGACCGTCCCCTTGCGGGCAACTCAGCTGTAAATCCAACAGTTCGAATGGCGCGGGCCGACCCGGATCGTCCACCGAATCGCCCCACGATCCGCCGACCTCCACGAAGGCGACGAACTCGCGCTGACCTGGCGGCGGCGGGCCCAGCGGGGCTAGGCGATCCGGTGGGGCGAATCGGTGGACGTGCCGAGGCTGGGCGGGTCGTTGGTCGGATCGCCTATCGAGACGCCCGTCGCGCAGGACTGCCACAGGATTCGTGATTGCTTGCTCGTGGAAGTGAGCGATGCACTGGACTGAGCGGGACGGTAGGCGTGACGACTGGCGGGAGGCGAGGGGAACGGGTCGGTGGGCGAGCCGGCGGGCGCTGCGAGAGCTCCATAGCAATATGCGCGCAGTTCGACGCAGAGGTATACGGGCGCGAAGGCTGATTGCCGACCCTCACTTCGAGCCCGACTGTCGCACCCCGCTTGAGATAACGACGCATTGAGGCAGGTCTGCGTGTCTTCAACTTTTGCGCCAACGGGTGCCGATGATCTCGGGGTCGCCCCAAACGGGTGTGCCGGCGATTTCGACGTGCATCGCGCTACGGATGATGTCGGCGACAGTTTCGGCGTCCGACGCGAGGCACTCGACGACTAGGGCGTGTCTCCTATTTGGATCCAGGTGATGCAGGCGTGGAGGACGGCGGCGGCGCGGTAGGTGATGGCAAGTTTGTCGTACCGGGTCGCGATGCCGCGCCATTGCTTGTTGAGGGCGAAGGAGCGTTCGACGACG
>JBBQZL010000136.1:0-7750 GCA_038207745.1 Solirubrobacterales bacterium | reverse complement strand
CGGGCTTCTACCCCCTCGGCTCGTGCACGATGAAGCACAACCCCAGGATCAACGAGCGGGTTGCCGCGCTGCCCGGTTATGCGAGGCTGCACCCGGCTCAGGATCCGCGCCGGGCCCAGGGTGCTCTCGAGCTGATGTATCTGCTCCAGGAATCCCTCTCGGAGATCTGTGGTCTGCCGCACGTCAGCCTCCAGCCTTCGGCCGGCTCTCACGGTGAGTTCGCCGGATTGCTGCTCACCCGGGCCTACCACGCCGACCGCGGCGAGACCCGGACCAAGGTCCTCGCTCCCGATACGGCCCACGGCACCAACCCGGCCTCGGTGACGATGGCCGGATACGAGGTCGTCAAGGTCGCGACCAACCCCGACGGCGGGGTCGATATGGACGACCTGCGCTCCAAGGTCAGCGATGAGGTCGCCTGCCTGATGCTGACCAACCCCAACACGCGCGGGCTCGTCGACGAGAACATCGCCGAGCTGGCGTCGCTGATCCACGAGGTCGGTGGCACGCTCTACTACGACGGCGCGAACCTCAACGCGATCATGGGCCACACGCGTCCGGGCGATATGGGTTTCGACATCATCCACGTCAACCTCCACAAGTCCTTCAGCCAGCCACACGGTGGCGGTGGACCGGGCGCCGGCCCGATCGCGGTCTCCGAGCGGATCGCGCCATTTCTTCCGCGTCCACAGGTCGTGCGGGTCGAGAGCGGCAACGGCGCAGGCCCGGGCTATGACCTCGACATGGATCGCCCGAAGTCGATCGGGCGTCTGCGCGGCTTCCAGGGCAACTTCGGCGTCTTTGTGCGCTCGTATGCCTACATCCTCAGTCTTGGCTCTGACGGGCTCGCAGAGGCCTCTGAGACGGCAGTTCTTAACGCCAACTACCTGATGGCGCGTCTGGCCGAGGGCCGAGCCGGGAAATACCTGCCGATCGCCTTCGAAACGCATTGCATGCACGAGTTCGTCCTCTCCGGGGCGCCGGCAAAGAAGCAGCTCGGCCTCAGGACGCTCGACATCGCCAAGCGGCTGCTCGATTTCGGCTTTCATCCCCCGACCGTCTACTTCCCGCTGCTGGTCGACGAGGCGATGATGATCGAGCCGACCGAGACCGAGAGTCGCGAAACGCTCGACAGCTTTGCCGATGCCATGGAGGAGATCCTCACCGAGGCCGAGACCGACCCCGAGATCGCCCGCCAGGCTCCCTACTCGACCCCGGTCAGGCGCCTCGACGAGGTCAAGGCGACCCGTCACCCCGTGTTGCGCCAGGCGATCGACGAGCCGACCGGCTGAGAGCCGCGGATTCCGGATGAGCGATCGAAACCGATCTGTCTCCATCGGAACCGACGAGATTGCGGCTGCGGCCGTGCGGATCGAGGGGCTGATCAACCGGACACCGACGGTGAGCTCATCGGGGGTGGATACCGCGACCGGGAACGTGGTCGCGCTGAAGGCCGAGAGCCTCCAACAGGGCGGCTCCTTCAAGATCCGTGGTGCCAGTGCGAAGCTGACCGCTTCGCCGGCCGATTCCACGGCCGGCGTCGTCGCCGGTACGGCCGGAAATCACGGTCAGGCCGTGGCGCTTGCGGCCCGGCGGCTGAATCTGCGCTGTGACCTCTTTGTGCCTGAAGACGCACCACTTTCCAAGACTGTTCCGGCGCGGCTGCTTGGAGCCACCATCCACACGCTCGACGGGTCCGTCGACGACTGCGTCTCGGCGGCCCGCGAGTTTGCCGCCGAACATGAGGTCGAGTTCGTCCACCCCTTCGACGACCCGGATGTGATCGCCGGCCAGGGCACGATCGGACTCGAGCTGCTCGATCAGGTTCCGGGACTCTCGCGGGTGGTGGTGCCGCTCGGCGGCGGTGGGCTGGCCTCTGGAATCGCAATCGCTGTCAGGTCGGTTCGGCCGGAGGTCGAGGTGATCGGAGTGCAGGTCGAGGCCTGCGCGTCATTCCCGGCCTCACTGGAGGCCGCGAAGCCGGTCATGGTCCCTGCGGGCATCACGATCGCCGACGGGATTGCGGTCAAGCGGCCCGGCGATCTGACCCTTCCGCTGATCCGCAGGTGGCTCGATCGAGTCGTCGTGGTTGGCGAAGACGAGGTCGGCGACGCGATGGCCCTGCTGCTCCGCGAGGCGAAGCTCGTCGTCGAGGGGGCCGGAGCGGTTGGCATTGCGGCGATGATCGGCTCGGAGCCGGCGATCGACCCGGCTGACGGGACCACCGCCGTGATCCTCTCCGGGGGAAACATCGACGAGGAGATGCTTGTCTCCGTTGCGCGTCGAAGCGAGGCGCAGCGCGGACGCGGACTGGTCCTGCTGTCGACGATCCCGGATCGGCCGGGGTCACTTGCGCGTCTGCTCGAGAAGGTCGGGCAGACCGGCGGCAACGTCGTGGACGTCGGCCATATCCGCGACGGAGTCCTGCTCGGGATGTCGCAGACCGGTGTCGAGCTGGTGCTCGAGACCCGCGGGATTGAACACGCCGAGTCGATCGTTCAAGCGCTTCGGGAGGGCGGTTATCCAGTCCGAGAGGTCACACATACAGACGAGAAGGAGAGCTGATCCAGATGGATGCCGACCGAACCACGATTGACGCCAGGGGGGCTCCGGTGGCGGTCGGGCCCTACAGCCACGCCGTCCGCTCTGCCGGCCTCATCTATTGCTCCGGCCAGATTCCGCTCGATCCAGAGTCCGGTGAGATCGTCGGCGCCGATGTCGCAGCCCAGACGCGTCAATGCCTGGCCAATCTCGGGGCGGTCTGCGAGGCCGCGGGAACCGATCTCTCGAGCGCGATCCGGCTGACCATCTACACGACCGACCTCGCCTCGTTCAGTCAGATCAATGAGGTATATGCCGGGTTCTTTCCCGGCGATGATCCGCCGGCCCGGGCCGCGGTCGGGGTCGAGGCGCTTCCCAAGGGCGCGCTGGTCGAGATCGACGCGATAGTCGCTGCTTGAAGGAGGGCGCAGCAAGGGCCGGGGCGGGGATGACCACCCGCCACAGGCTCGTTCTTCTCGCGGCGATCCTGGGTTCCTCGATTGTCTTTCTCGACGCCACGGTCGTAAACGTCGCGCTGCCGGCGATCAGCGACGACCTCGGTGCCGGCCTGGCCGGGCAGCAGTGGGTCGTGGAGGCGTATCTCCTCGCAACCGTTTCGCTGATCCTGGTCGGGGGTTCCTTCGGCGATCGCTTCGGCCGGCGCCGGATGTTTCTGACCGGCCTGGTCGGGTTCGGGATCAGCTCGATCCTCTGCGCCGAGGCTCCGTCACAGGAGGCCCTGATCGGCTTCCGGGCGCTTCAGGGGGTATCGGGCGCCCTGTTGGTTCCCGGCTCGCTGGCGATCCTGGCCGCGACCTTCGACGGCGCCGACCGCGGCCGGGCGATCGGTTTCTGGACGGCGTGGATCGGGATCTCGACCATACTCGGGCCCGCCGGGGGCGGCGCGATCGTCGACTCGCTCTCCTGGCGCTGGATCTTCTGGGTCAATGTCCCGTTGGTCGTGATCACGATCTTGCTGACCGTGCGCGTGGTCGACGAGAGCCGCGATCCCGGCGCGACCGGAGACATCGACTATCTGGCGATCCTGCTCTCGGTCATCGGTCTCGGCGGGCCGGTCCTCGCATTGATCGAACAGCCGGCCCACGGCTGGAGCGCGACGGTCGTCTGGCTGCCGATGATCGCCGGCCTGGCTTCGATGGCCGCCTTTCTGATTCACGAGTCCCGGACCAGCGACCCGATGCTGGACCTGGACCTGTTCCGGATCCGCAATTTCTGGGTCGTCAATGCGACCACCCTGGCCGTCTACGGCGGGCTGATGGGCGGAATCCTCTTCATCGGCCTGTACATGCAGCAGACCCTGGGTTACCCGGCGCTGGACGCCGGGCTCGCGACCACCCCGATCTCGGTGATGGTCTTCCTTCTGTCCCCCCGGATGGGGCGTTACGCGTCGGCTCACGGTCCGCGGCTCCCGATCGCGGTCGGCCCGATCGTCGCCGGGGCCGGGATGCTGCTGATGCTCAGGATCGATGCAGATGCCGACTACGTCACCGGCATCCTGCCCGCGATCCTGGTCTTCGGGCTTGGCCTCTCGGTGACGGTGGCGCCGCTGACCGCGACCGCTCTCGACTCGGTGGGACCCAACCGTGCAGGGATCGCCTCCGGGGTCAACAACGGGATTTCCCGGGTTGCGGGGCTGCTCGCGATCGCCGTCCTCGGTGCGGCGATCTCATCGGCCTTCGTGACCCGCCTCAACGAGGAGATCGATGCATCCCCGCTGAGCCCCTCGGCGAACGCGGTTGTGGCCGGGGCGGAGTTGAAGCCACTTGCGGTTCCGGAGGCAGGATCGCTCCAGCCGGCAGAGAGGGACCTGGTCGTCTCGGCATCGCGCCGGGCCTCGACCGAGGCGTTCCACCTCGGCGCCGTGCTGGCTGCCCTGCTGATGATCGCCGGTGGAACCCTGGCCGGGGCCGCGATCCGCAACCCCGCGCCCACCGACCCGGCAGGCCGCAACCCCGCGCCCACCGACCGGGCCGGCGGGGCGGCGCCGGGGACGCCTGCGGCATAGTCTCCGCAGCGTGACCACTGAAGCCAAAGTTCCGATCCGCATCTTCTCGGGAATCCAGCCGACCGGAAGCAAGCATCTCGGCAATTACATCGGCGCGATCCGTCAGTACGTCGAGGGTCAGGACCGCGGCGCCCCGGCGATCTTCTGCATCGTCGATCTTCACGCGATCACGGTTCCGTACAACCCGGCCGAGCTGCGCGAGCGGCTCCTTGACACGACCGCGATCCTGCTCGCTGCGGGGTTGGATCCAGATCGCTGCGTCCTCTTTCGCCAATCGGATGTCCACGAGCACACCGAGCTCTGCTGGCTGCTCGCCAGTGTCTGTGCGCACGGTGACCTGAACCGGATGACCCAGTTCAAGGACAAGTCCTCCCAGCAGCGTGAGCTGGTTTCGGCGGGGCTCTTCTTCTATCCGGTGCTCCAGGCCGCTGACGTGCTTGCCTACCGGGCACATGAGGTTCCGGTCGGAGAGGACCAGCGCCAGCACATCGAGCTGATGCGCGAGATCGCCAGGCGATTCAATGAGCGCTTCGGGGAGACCCTCGTCATTCCCGAGCATCGGATCCCCCGGATCGGCGCACGCGTGATGGACCTCCAGAACCCGGAGAACAAGATGTCGACGACGGGCGGCGGAGTCGCCGGAACCGTCTACGTTCTCGACGAGCCGAAGGCGATCCGCAAGAAGTTCGCCAGCGCCGTCACGGACTCGGGTCATGAGATCCGCCTCGGTGATGACAAGCCGGGGATCTCCAATCTGATCGAGATCCTCGCCGTCACCCAGGCCAAGTCCCGGGATCAGGTCGTCGCCGAGCATCTCGCCTCCGGCTACGGCGATTTCAAGAAGGCTGCGGCCGAGTCGGTGGTCGGGTTCCTGGCGCCGGTCCGCGAGCACTACGCCGAGATCCGGCCCGACGTCGATACGCTCGAAGCAACCCTTGCCTCAGGGGCCGAGAAGGCCCGGGTACTCGCCGCGGAAACGCTGAGCGACGTGCGCGCGGCAATGGGTGTCGGCGTTTCCGCCGGTTGACGCTGACCCAACCCGAGCATAGCCCCGTAGTAATGTGCCGGCCTCAGAGTCTGGGGACCGGGACCCGACCACTCGTTGGCTACTGAAGGGGAGTGCTCTTGATGCAGCGTGCGGTTCTTCGTCGCCTGATCGCCTTGCCGGTTCTGATCCTGGGCGCCTTGGTGTTCGCGCCCGCTGCGCAGGCCGCCTTCGGAGTAAGCGGCCTCGTGGCCGCTCCGGTGAACACCGACGCAGGGGCGCACTCCCAGTTTCACACGCACCTGAACATCAGCGGCGGAAGCCTGCGCAACCTGACCGTCAGCCTCCCGCCCGGGCTCTCCGGAAATCCCCAGGCCGTACCCAAATGCACGGTCACGCAATTCAACGCGGATGGGTGCCCGGCGGCATCACAGGTTGGCTCGACCGTCAACAACATCACCGCGGGCGGTGCCCTGCCGCTCAATGTCCAGGGCGGGGTGTACAACCTGGTGCCGCAGGCCGGCGAACCGGCGCGGCTCGGGATCATCTTGAGGCCCGATCTCGGTGACAAGATCTTCAGCCAGGTCAAGATCAACCTTCGCCCTGATTTCGGCCTCGACACCGTGCTCACCGATCTTCCGCAGCAGGCAAGGATCGGGAGTCTTTCGGTGCTCCCGATCACGATCAACTCGGTCGACCTCACCCTGGGTGCCTCATTCATGTCCAACCCGACTTCGTGCGGTGAGGAGATCACGAACTTCGCGGCGACGTCATGGACCGAGAGCGACCCGATTGCCACCGGATCGAGCTCATTCACCTCGACCAACTGCGACAAGCAGCCATACGCCCCCACGGCGGCTCTAGACATCGATGGTCTCGGCAGGAAGCTGGTGACCAACTCACGCCCCGAGGTCACCTCGGTGATCGCGCAGGCCGACGGCGAGGCGAACTCGAGGCGTGCCGAGGTGATCCTCCCGAGTGGCCTCGCAATCGACGTCCAACACCTCAACTTCACCTGTCCCCCGGCTGACTTCGTTGCCGGCACCTGCGCGGCGAAGTCCCACGTCGGCAACGCGATCGCGCAGACTCCGCTGCTCTCGGCGCCGCTCGAGGGACCGGTATATCTGCTCACCGGCGCCACCGGACTTCCCGGCATCGGGATCGAGCTGAACGGGGAGCTGAATCTGAAGCTCCAGGGTTCGAGCGCGCTGGGCGCCAAGAACCGCAACGTGACGATTCTCGACGGCCTCCCCGACCTGCCGCTCTCGAACTTCAAACTGACCTTCCCCGGGGGTGCCGACAGCCTGCTGATCGTGACCGGCAAGGTCTGTGCCGCGAAGGCGCACCTGAACGCCAACTTCACCTCCCAGGCCGGACAGATGGTGAGTCGCTCGGTGGCCACCAGGAAGAAGGGCTGCCCGGGCGGAGACAAGAACGGTGGCGGGGCGAAGAGGAGACCAAGGGCGAAGATCCGGGTTGTCGGCGCGGGTGGGCATCACCCGAAGGTCTCGATCAGGGTTCGCGCCGGGAGCGCCAGGATCAAGGGCATCAAGGTGAGGCTGCCGGGTCAGATGCGCCTCAGGCTCGCGAAGGCAGGGCACGCCGTCGTGGTCAGGGCGGGTGGCCACCGCGTCGCCGCAGGGAAGATTGAGGTCAAGAGGTCCTATCTGAAGATCCGCGGCCTCCCTGGCAAGGGAGCGAAGTCAGTTTCGATCAAGGTCAGGCCCGCCGCAATCAGGCCGTCGCCGAAGCTTCACAAGGGCAGAAGGCTCACCTTCAAGGTCTTCGTCGCCCAGCGCGGCGCGCACACGGCGAGGCTCGCTGTGCGCACCCGCGCCCATTGACCACCGACCGTCTTCCAGCACGCTGAGGCGACAATTCCATCGTGGCGATGGATTTGTCGCCTCAGCGCCCCAAATGCACCGAAACCCGGGGCCGGATTGGCCTGCGGCGCGATTGCGTCGAATCGACCATCTAGGCTGGGCGGGTGCTGATTCACGACCTCGATCTCGATCTGGATGTGTTCGCGGGTCCATTCGACCTTCTGCTCGCGATCGTGCTGCGCGAAGAGGTCAGTCTGCTCGAGGTTGAGCTTGGCGAGGTGGTCGCCACATATCTGGTCCACCTCGAGGAGGAGGGTGAGCTGGATCTCGAGGTCGCGACGGAGTTCCTGGTCCTGATCGCATCGCTCCTCGAAC
>JBBQZL010000135.1:0-7832 GCA_038207745.1 Solirubrobacterales bacterium | reverse complement strand
TTGGCATGTCGGTGCCTCCTATTTGAGTTGGGTCGCGTCGCGGCTCTAACCCGCGGCGCACCTGTTCACCCCGCTCGATGGCGGGGTGCCGACCTATGCCTAACGCCCGGGCCGGATGTTCACCGGGTCATAGTGTCTAGCGCTTCAGCTTCTGTCGCGTCGGATGTGAGACGCGAAGACCCGCACCGATCAGGAGAACCAGCAGGAAGAGCATCCCTGCGATCGGACCGCCCTGATTGAGGGCGTAGGAGATCACCATTACGGCGGTGGCGAGAAAGAAGCTGACGACGATGACCATGGCCCGGAATCCTACCCGGCCATCGCTTCGCGTGCCTGACGAAGGAAGCGGGCCACCTCTGATGCCGCTGCGAGCGGCGATCCGGCCTCCTCGACGGCGCGAACCAGGCGACTGCCGATGATCACGCCATCGGCGACCTGCCCAACGGTGGCGGCCTGCTCGGGGGTCCCGATTCCGAAGCCGACGGCGACCGGGACGACGGAGTCCGCCCTGACCGCATCGACCAGCTCACACAGGCCGGTCGGCAGTTCATCGCGCTCGCCCGTGGTCCCGGTGCTCGAGACGACGTAGACAAAGCCCTCTGCCTGGGCGCAAATCCGTCTTCGGCGATCAGCCGGAGTGGTCGGCGCAACCAGGGGGACGAGCGCCACGCCTGCCGAATCAAGCGCGGCACGAACCTCGGCACCCTCGCCGAGGGGAAGGTCGGGGACGATCACCCCGGCCACACCGGCCTCGGCGACCGTGCCTGCAAAGCGCTCGGGGCCGAGGACCAGAATCATGTTCACGTAACACATCAGGACCGCCGAAACACCGTCCCCGAGCTCGCGAACCACCTCGAGCGCGGTCTCGAAACCCGCTCCCGATTCCAGCGCCCTCGTCGCGGCAGCGTGAATGACCGGGCCATCGGCGAGCGGGTCCGAAAAGGGCACTCCGACCTCGACGAGATCGACCCCGGACTCGACGTAGCCGCGGGCAACCGCCAGCGAGGTCTCACGGTCCGGAAAACCGGCCATCATGTACGGCATCAGTGCCGCCCGGCCTTCCGCGTTCGCCGCCGCAAAGGATGCGGCGATACGCACCGCGCCCTCCTCCCTACCCACCGGGCTTCTCCCCGCCGAGCTTCTCGATTGCCGAGATCGCCTCGTCGAGGTCCTTGTCCCCCCGGCCGCTGAGGCAGACGAGATCAAACGGTCCAGACTCGGCTACGGTGTCGGTCCCGGCGTCCGACGGGGCGCCGGGATTCTCAATCAGCCAGGCGATCGCATGCGCGCTCTCGAGTGCAGGGATGATCCCCTCGAGCCGCGAGAGTTCGCCGAAGGCATCGAGTGCCTGGCGATCCGTGATCGAGACGTAGCTCGCACGGCCGGTGTCACGCAGGAACGCATGCTCGGGGCCGGAGCCCGGATAATCGAGTCCGGCGGAGATCGAGTGCGCCTCGAGGATCTGCCCCGCCTCGTCGGCCATGATCGAGGACATCGAGCCGTGCAGGACCCCATTTCGACCGGCGCCGAGCGATGCGCCATGCCGTCCGGTCTCAATGCCGTCGCCGGCCGGCTCGACGCCGATCAACCTGACCCCGGGGTCATCGATGAAGGCGGCGAAGGTCCCGATCGCGTTTGAGCCGCCACCCACGCAGGCGACAACCCGGCCGGGCAGGGAGCCCTCGGCCTCGAGCGCCTGGACCCGGGCCTCGTCGCCGATCACGCGCTGAAGGTCGCGAACGAGCGCCGGAAACGGCGCCGGACCCACGGCCGAGCCGATTATGTAGTGGGTGTCTCCGACGTTTGCCACCCAGTCACGGATTGCGGCGCTGACCGCCTCCTTGAGCGTCCGCGCGCCGGCCTCAACCGGCCGCACCTCGGCGCCGAGCAGGTTCATCCGATCGACGTTGGGGCGCTGGCGGCGGATGTCCTCGGATCCCATGAAGACGACGCACTCGATATCGAGCAGCGCGCATGCCGTCGCGGTCGCGACGCCGTGCTGGCCGGCTCCGGTCTCGGCGATCACGCGCTTCTTGCCCATCCGCTTCGCGAGCAGCGCCTGCCCAACCGCATTGTTGATCTTGTGCGCGCCCGTATGCGCGAGGTCCTCGCGCTTCAGATAGGTCCTCCTCCCCGCCCGTTCAGAAAGCCGGGTAGCCAGGTAGAGGGGGGTCGGGCGACCGATGTAGTTGCGCCTCAGCAGCGAGAGCTCCGCGACAAAGGCCGGGTCACGCCGAGCCTCGTTCCAGGCCTCGGTCAGCTCGTCGAGGGCCGGGATCAGGGTTTCCGGCACATAGCGCCCCCCGTATGGGCCAAACCGGGTCTGGATCTCGGTTCCGCCGAGGTTGGGCTCGATCTCCGGGCTGCTCATGGGGTTGAAGTGGACGCCGGCGAGTTGAACGGGTTGGGGATCGTTTCGGTCACGGTATCGGGACCATCCGGTGATGCGGCCTTGAAGAATGCGGCAAGTAGTTCGTGGTCCTTGTGTCCCGGTTCGTCGGTTTCGATCCCGGAGGCGACGTCTACGGCAAATGGCCTCGTAACCTCAACACCCTCGGCGACGTTTTCGGGACTCAATCCCCCGGAGAGGATCATCGGGATCTTCGAGTGGCGTCCCCGAAGCAGCTCCCAATCGAAGCTGGTCCCGGTGCCACCGCGAAGATCGTCCAGGCGGGTGTCAAAGAGGTGGTAGTCGGTGCTGAAGCTGCCGGCGGAATTGACATCGGCTGCGCTGTGGACATGCACGGCCTTGATCACCTTGGCGCCGGTCCGGCGCGCAACCTCGGTGCAAAACGATGGACCCTCATCGCCGTGCAGCTGGACCATAGAGAGCTGTGCGTTCTCGACCGCCTTGGCAACCTGATTCAGGGTCGGGTTGACGAAGACGCCGACGATCTCGCACCTGCGGCGGAACCCGGCGCCGATCGCGGCTGCCTCATCCGGCTCACAGAAGCGCGGGCTGCGCCGATGGAAGTTCAACCCCAGGGCCCATGCGCCGAGGCGCACCGACTCTTCAGCGTCGTCGAGATTGGTGAGTCCGCAGATCTTGACCTTCACGCACCCAAGGGTACGTGAGGTCAAGACCCGGGCGAACCCCGGCTGGGTCACCCGTTTGAGGGCGGCTCCTGCCGCTGGGTGGCGGAGACCGATGCCGGCCGGTCCGCCAGTGTCACCTGGATGTCCTTCGCCGCGCCGCCGCGAAGCACGGTCAGGTCGAGTTGGTCACCTGGATCGGCATCGTTGACGATCGCGACAACATCATCCATCGAGCCGATCTCAGTGCCGTTCACCTTGGAGATCACGTCGCCGCCAAGCCCGATCTGAATGCCATCGATCGTGTCCGAGGAGGTGGCGCCCCTGAGGCCGGCCCTGTCAGCCGGACTGCCCTTGGAAACCTCCTGGATCAGCACCCCCGTATCGACGGGCAGGTTGACCGCGCCGGCAAGGGTCGAGTCGATGCTGGCACCGGTGATCCCGAGGAAAGCGTGGGTGACGGTTCCCGAGGTCTTGAGCTGATCAACGACCTTTTTGGCCGTATCGATCGGGACCGCGAAACCGATGCCGACGTTTCCGTTGCCGGATCCTCCGGTCTCGATCTGGGAGTTGATCCCGATCACCTCGCCATTGGAGTTGATCAGCGGCCCGCCCGAGTTGCCCGGGTTGATCGGAGCGTCGGTCTGGATCACGTTTGAGATCGCGAATCCGTTTGGTGCCTGGATCTGGCGCTGGAGCGCCGAGACGATTCCGCTCGTGACCGTGCGATCAAGACCGAAGGGATTGCCGATTGCGACAACCGGGTCACCGACCTGAAGGTCCGAAGAGCTGCCCAGCGCAAGCGGATGAAGGGCGTCCGAGGGCGCGTCGATCTTGAGCAGAGCCAGGTCGGTTGCGGCATCGGTGCCGACTACCGTGGCGTCATAGCTCGTGTCCGAATCACCAAGTTTGACCGTGATCGAGTCCGAACCGGAGACGACGTGATTGTTGGTCAGGATGTGGCCGTCGGTGTCGATCACGAACCCGGAACCGGTTGCAGTTCCGCCTCCGCTGCCGCCGCCGCCAAACGGCGAGAGCTGCGACCCCGCGGATGCAGTCCGCTCGGCGGAGATGAATGCGACCCCCTGCCCGTCCTGTTTGTAGATCTGGTTGATCGTGTTGCTGGAATCGCTGTGGTCGACGACCGGGGAACCGACGGTCGCGACGCTCCCGGAGCCCCCGGGGCCGTCAGCCTTGATCCATCCTGCGGAAATGGCGGTCCAGCCGAAGGCAACGACGATCAGCCCACCCAGGAGGGCGGAGACGAAGGGGACACGAAGAAGGCTGTTTGTGCGTTTCATGCCCGCAATGATTGGCGTGACCGCTGAGCCGTCCTTAAAGACCCGCCCAAGTTTTTCTAAATTCGCTGGATATGCGGCGAAATCCGGCTAGGGAAGCCGCTGCTCACGGGTGCTTTGATCGGTACGGGCAAGCTCGCGAGTCTTCATCTCGGGATCGTCCGCCCGCATCAGGGCCTCCCCGATCAGGACTGCGTCAACACCGATGCGCTCCAGCTCCTCGAGTTCGAGGACGTTGGAGATGCCGCTTTCAGAGACCACGGTCTTGCCTGCCGGGACCTCGGGCATCAGCTCATACGTGGTCGCGACGTCGACGAAACCGCCGTCGAGATCCCGATTGTTGATGCCGATCACCTCGGCACCGTGCTCGAGGGCCCGGTCGAGCTCCTCTTCGTTGTGGACCTCAACCAGAACATCGAGGTCAAGCGCCCGGGCCTCCTCGTAAAGCTCGTCAAGACCCAGGTCCTCGAGAGCTCTGACGATCAGCAGGATCGCATCGGCCCCGCTGACCGCTGCTTCATAGAGCTGATAGCGATCAACGATGAAGTCTTTGCGGAGGATCGGGAGATTGCAGGCACCCCTTGCCTCCGTCAGGTCGTCCAGGGAACCGCCGAAGTGGTGCTCATCGGTGAGCACCGAGAGAGCCGCTGCGCCACCACGCTCATAGGCCTGAACCTGCTCTCCGATCGAGGACGATGCGATCACGCCGGCGCTCGGCGATCGGCGCTTGTACTCGGCGATGACCGAGAGCCCCGGGCGCGTCAATGCCTCGCTGAACGGACGGTCGTCTCCGCGCTGCCGGAGCTCTGACTGCAGCTCTGACAGCGGCGTCTGCGCACGTCGGCGCTCAACTCCGGCGCCTGCTTTTGAGATCAGCTGCTCGAGAATTCCCACTTGAGGTCGGGAATCCTAGTCGATCAGGTACCCGGTGAACTCAATGAGGCGGTTGAGAATGCCCGCTGCCGCCCCCGAGTCAATTGCCTCCGTCGCCCGCTGGACTCCGCCCCCGAGATCGGGCGAGGCACCGCCGACGTGGATCGCGGCCGCGGCGTTTAGGATGGCCAATTCGCGGCGCGGGCCGGATTCGCCATCAAAGATCGAGCGGGTCACTTCGGCGTTCTCCTCCGGGCTGCCGCCCCGAACCTGATCGAGATTGGCCTCGCTGAGCCCGAAGTCCCCTGGGTCGACGAACCACTCGCGCGTGCCGCCGTCGACCACCTCGATCACCCGGGACCTGGACGTGATCGAGAGCTCGTCCACCCCGTCCTCCGAGCTGACCACCATCGCCTGCACGCTCCCCAGGCCAACCAATGCCTCGGCGATCGACTCCTGGTAGTGACGATCGGCAATACCGATCACCTGTCTCGACGCCCCGGCCGGGTTGGTCAGGGGGCCGAGGAAGTTGAAGATCGTCCTGACCCCGAGGGCCTTTCTGGCGGGAACCACATGCGCCATCGCCTTGTGATGGCTGGGCGCAAACATGAATCCGAACCCGACTTCGTCGATACAGGCGGCGACCTGTTCGGGGGACAGCTCGATCCTGACTCCAAGCGCCTCCAGCAGATCTGCTGATCCGCTGCGGCTGGTGCTGGAGCGGTTGCCGTGCTTTGCAACCGGGCAACCCGCTGCGGCGGCAACCAGCGCCGCTGTGGTCGAGACGTTGAAGGTCGATGGGCCACCGCCCGTCCCGGCCGTGTCAACCAGGTCGCTGCGCCTGGCCTCCACGGGAGTCGCGAGTGCCCGCATCGTCCGGGCAAGGCCGACCAGCTCCGGGACTGTCTCCCCCTTCGCCCGCAGCGCGATCAGAAAGGCGCCGGTCTGGATCGGCTCCGCGCGCCCCTCCATGATCTCGGCAAGAACGGCAGCGGCGTGGTCTGCGGTCAGGTGCTCACCCGCACAGACGGCGTCGATGGCACGACTGAGAATCTCGTTTGGCACCGCCTATCCCCCGTTCTCTTCGGTTGTCTGTTCCAGGAAGTTCGCCAAGATCCGCTGCCCCATCGGTGTCAATACCGACTCCGGGTGGAACTGAACCCCCTCGGCCGGCAGCGAACGGTGGCGAACTCCCATCACGACGTCGCCGAAGGTTGAAGTCAGCTCGAGCACATCGGGAAGATCGGGATCGGCGATCAGCGAGTGATAGCGGCCGACAACCATCGGGCTCGGCAGCCCCTCATAGATCGTCTTGCCATCGTGGCTGATCTCGGCCTCCTTGCCGTGCATGGGTTCGCCCTGGACCACTGCGCCGCCGAAGGCCTCGACCAGCGCCTGGTGACCCAGGCAGACCCCAAGGGTTGGAGTCCCCGCCTCGGCAAAACTCCGGACTGCCTCGATCGAGATGCCGGCATCCGACGGCGTGCATGGCCCCGGGGAGACGACAAGCCGATCCGGCTTGCGTGCCAGGAGTTCTTCGACCGTCGCCTTGTCATTTCGGACGACCTCCATCTCCGCACCCAGCTCACCCAGGTACTGGACCAGGTTGTATGTGAACGAGTCGTAGTTGTCGATCACGAGGACGCGCATCGCTCTAGGCCCAATCCGGTTGTTCGCAGGCCATCTCGACGGCCTTGAAGACCGCCCGCGCCTTGTTGACCGACTCGTTGTACTCGTTGGCGGGCTCGGCATCGGCGACGGTGCCGCCGCCGGCCTGGACATGCAGCTGTCCGTCCTTGACGACGACCGTGCGGATGTGGATCGCGGTATCGAGGTCGCCGCCCCATGAGAGGTAGCCGATCGCGCCGCCATACGAACAGCGCTTGACCTTCTCCATCTCATCGATGATCTGCATCGCCCTCACCTTCGGCGCGCCGGAGAGCGTGCCCGGTGGAAGCGCCGCGCGCAGGACGTCCATGGAGGTGACGTCGTCGCGCAGCGTTCCGGAGACCTGGCTGACGATGTGGAGCACGTGCGAGTAGGTCTCGACCACCATCAACTCGTCGACCTTGACGCTGCCGTATTCCGAGACGCGGCCGAGATCATTGCGACCGAGGTCGACGAGCATCACATGTTCGGCTCGCTCCTTGGGGTCGCTGATCAACCTCTCGGCAAGGCGGCGATCCTCGTCCTCGTTGCTGCCGCGGGGATAGGTGCCGGCGATCGGCCTGGTCTCGACCCTGCGGCCCTGGACCTTGACCACGGGCTCCGGCGAGGCACCGGCAATCTGGAAGTCGCCGAACTCGAGGAAGTACATGTAGGGCGAGGGATTGACCGCACGCAGGCCCCGGTAGATCGAGAAGGCCTCAACCGAGGCCTCGGCGCTGAAGCGCTGCGAAGGTACGACCTGAAAGGCATCACCGGCGTGGATGTACCTGACGATTCGCCCGACCACGCCCTCGAACTCCTCACGGGTCATGTTCGAAGTGAACTTCGGCGGCTCGGTGGTCGTCGGCTTTTCCGGAACCGGAACCGGCCCGCGGAGCCGGCGCCGGATATCGAGGATTGCCTCAACCGCGCGGGCGTATGCGACCTCGATGCCGCCGTCATCGTCGGCAAATGCGCAGG
>JBBQZL010000134.1:0-7909 GCA_038207745.1 Solirubrobacterales bacterium | reverse complement strand
CACGATGAGAGGTATGCCGATCAGGTCCGAGTCGGACGGAGGCTCCCACCGGGACTTGCGCTGATCCTGTTCGGGAGGCCCGCTCATCGCGAGCTAAACGTATCACCATCAGTTTCAGCCTGGGCGGGAGCCGGTTTCTCAGCCCGGGCTGCACGAATCACAGCCCCACCGACCGGCGCGCACCGTCATAGGAGATCCGCGCGATGCACGCTTCTCGTCCACAGCGCGCAATCTCAAAATGAACGTTTTGCATGAAGCCTGTCGCACAAACCTCCGGCCAGGCGATGTGCGCCCGCCTCCGGCTCAAACAACCGGACCGCCTCTTTGGCGAAGACGGCGATATCACGCTCGTTGGCAACGGTGGAATGGACATCCTGCTCGGGGATGAGCAGTCGTCTGGCGGGGACCCCCAGTCCAACCAGGGCGATGACGGCATTGACATCTGCATTCGCGGCGAGTCGCTGACAGCCTGCGAGCACGACCGGGAACAACCTCCAGCGAGACGTTGGCCTCGACCAAGTTTCGCGGGGGCCAAGGCCCTGGAGGATCTTGAAGCCGCCGGGCGATTCCAGTTGGAGTGTCGCCGGAAGACGCCGGACCGACGCTGGCCAGGTGGCTCCGCCGAGCCGCTGCTTCCCGATGAAGCAGGCAAGCTTGAGATGGAGCTGAGGGGGCTCGAACCCCTGACCTTCGCGCTGCCAGCGCGACGCTCTTCCAGCTGAGCTACAGCCCCGGGTCGTTCCCCGCGGGAGAACGCGGTCAGTTTAGCGGTTGCCCCACAGACTAGGCGGCTTCTTCGGCGCCGTCCGTCTGATCATCGAGATCGAGCACGAGACGGTCATCCGCGGCCCTGCGAACCCGGAATGAGAGCGGTGACAGCGACTCCAGTTTGCGCAGGAGATCCACGGGCTCCCCGAGTGACATGGAGAGCGTTGCGCGCCCCTCGGAAAAGCGGCTGACCGTGATCTCCGAGGCGCCACCGATCTGGCCGGCGGCATCCTCAAATCCGACGAGCTGGGAGAAATCCGCGAGCGGGCCGATTTCGACCTCGACCCTGCCGTCGTAGACCGACTGCATCGGGACGTCCCCGGGAGCATCTTCGATGGCCTGCCCAGGTTCTGTGGTCAGGGGAATCGTCTGGGCCTCGACTGCTGCATCCATGTCGATCGGTGTCGTTGATGCGGCTGCCCCGACCGACCCCTCGAGCTGATCAGCGTCCGCCGTCGAGCCCGTTGCCGAGAGCACCTGGAGGCGCCGGCTGACCTCCACCGCCTCATGGAGGGCCTTCATCCGGATCCTCGTTGCCTGCCCGCGAGCCTGGGCATGCATCTCGTCGAGCCGGCCCGAGAGCGCCTCGAGCGCAAGCAGCCCCCTGTCGTGGCGCTCATTTGCCGATTTCAGATCGTCGCGAATGTCGCGGATCTCCCGGTCACGCTCAACTACGAGCCCGGCCAGATACGAAAGTTCGCGCTCGAGATCGGAGGAGCGGGCCTCCCCGGCAGCCATCGATGCATCGACATCACTTCGCCGATATCCGAACAGTGACCTCTTGAATGCACTCATCGGACACAACCGTACATGCGCTGGAGGACGCTAATTTGCCGACCAGATCCGGGTCTCGCCCAGGTCATCGCTTGCGACCCTGCCGAGAACCTTCAAATGGTCGAGGTAGGCGAGCGTGATCTGCAATCCCCATTGCGCAGTTGCCGGTGTGACGTTCTCGGCTTCAAGCAGATCCTCGAGCAGGTCGAAGGCATTCCTCGGACGCTCCTGAAGCGCGGCGACCACGCGCAAGAGCTGATCGTCGATCAGGTCCCGATTTGCCTGGATCTTTGCCGGGGCATCGCGAAAGGGCCGGCCGTGCCCGGAGAGCACCAGGCCGATTTCGAGCTCCTCCACCCGATCGAGACTGTCGAGAAACTCCCCGACGGGATCGGGAGTGTGCCCATAGTCGAAGAAGACCGAGACACGGCCGAGCAGATGGTCGCCGCTGAGCAGGGTGCCACTCTCTGGCTGATGAAGGACGACGTGCGAGGGAGCGTGACCCGGAGTTTCGTGCACCTGCCAGGCGCCGTGATCGGTGACCACCTCGACTCCGGGCACGAGGTCGCGATCCGGGGGTACCAGGCGGTCAATCCCAGGGTCAGACCCGCTTCGGGCCTCCTTGTAGCGCTCCAGGGCCTCCGGGGGGACGCCGCACTGCCTTGCCACCTCGAGCCTCCTCTCGAGCGAGGCCTCGGGATCCTCGGCAAGCAGGCGGATGTGGCCCCATGCCGGATGCATCCAGAGTTCGCAATGCGCGGCATCGACCACCGGCCCAGCAAGCCCGTAATGGTCAACGTGCGCGTGGGTGCAGACCAGCAGGTTGATGTCCTCCACGGCGAATCCAGCCTGGGCCAGCGCGTGTTCGAGGCGCTGGAGCGCGCCCTGACCGCCGATGCCGGTATCGACGAGCACCAAGCCGTTGCCGGCCTTCAGCGCATAGGCGTTTCCGTGCGGAACACCGGGCCACGGCAGCGGCAATCGCAGACGCCAGATTCCGGGAAGGACGCGGTCGGCGCGGGGAAGCACCGGGCGAGGGCGGTCTGGCTTGGTGCTCACCAAGTCAGCCGGCGGAGGCGGCGGTTGACGATGCCTCCGCAGGCTCGATCTCGAGCCGCGGAGCGTCGCGCCAGAGATCCTCGAGGTTGTAGAGCGCCCGGGCTTCGGGTGTGAAGACATGGACGATGCAGTCGAGGTAGTCGAGCACTGCCCAGCCGGCCTCTCCGCTCTTGCCCTCCACACCACCGGGCAGAATTCCCAGGTCGTGTTTGAGCCGAAGCCGGACCTCGTCCATGATCGCCGATGCCTGGCGCTCATTTCGTGCCGAGCAGATGATCAGGAAGTCCGTGTAGGAGACGAGCTCACTCATATCGAGCACGACGACGTCCTCACCCATCTTCGAGTCGGCCGCCTCGGCAATCAGCTCGGCGATGACCCTGGTCTTGTCCGTACTCATGATCGGTAGATGCCCTCCTCTTCGATGAACTCCGCGACCGCGCCCGGTACGAGATATCGGAGCGGCCGGCCTGTGGCGGCGCGTTCGCGCACCGCTGAAGACGAAACGCCGAACTGCGGCATCTCCAGCATCGACGTCCGCTCCCTGGCGCCGAGCGACTTCAGGACCGCGTTCAGGTCCGTGTCGGCGATCCCTGCCCGCCGCGCAACGGCAAGCCTGGCCAACTCGACCACGCGCCCCGGCTCTCGCCAGCTCTCGAGACCGACCGCCGCATCGGCGCCCATCACGAAGACCAACTCACTGTCGGGGTGCTGTTCTGCAATCGATTCCAAAGTCTCATATGTGTAGGACGGACCTTCCCGGTCGACCTCGATTGACGAAACCGAGAATCGGTCGTTGTCGGAGGTTGCCAGCCTGGTCATCTTCAGCCGGATCTCTCTGCCGGGGTCGTCGGCGATCACCTTGTGGGGCGCCTCGCCGACCGGGATCAGGATCACCTCTGAAAGCCCCAGCCGCCAGGAGGCCTCCTGGGCGAGTGCCAGATGACCGAGGTGTGGCGGGTTGAACGCCGATCCGAGAACTCCGATGCCGGCGACGACGCCCTACCCTCGTACCTGGCCGCTTCCGCGGCCGATGTACTTGAAGGTCGTCAGCTCGCGAAGTCCGATCGGACCGCGGGCATGCAGCTTCTGGGTCGAGTTGCCGATCTCGGCGCCCATCCCGTACTCAAAGCCGTCGGTGAAGCGCGTTGACGCGTTGACGTAGACCGCTGCGGCGTCAACCGCGGCGACGAAATGGTCGGCAGCCTGTTCCGACCCGGTCACGATCGCCTCCGAGTGGCCGGTGCCGTGCCGATTGACGTGGTCGATCGCCGCGTCGAGATCAGGGACCACGCCGACGACCATCCTCAGGTCGAGGAACTCGGTGTCCCAGTGCTCGGGCAGCGCCTCCCCGACCGGGGTTTCGCCCGCGTTACCGATCACCTCGGGGTCCCCGAACAACTCGACCCCGGCCTCATGCAGATCGGCAAGGATCCCGGGAAGAAAGGCCGGCGCAACCTGCTCGTCGACAAGCAGTGTCTCGGCGGAGTTGCAGACGCCCGGTCGGTGGACCTTGGCGTTGTAGGCGATCGCGCGGGCCATCTCGAGGTCGGCATCGGAGTGAACATAGACGTGGCAGTTGCCGGCCGCCGCGTACATCACGGGAACCGTGGCAACGTTCTTCAGGGACTTCTTGAGGCCCTCTCCACCGCGCGGAATCAGAAGGTCGATGGTGTCCTCCTCGGTCGCGAGCTGCTGGAGTTCCTCGCGATTGCCGCCACCGATGATCACCGCCGCATCCTCGGGCAGGCCGGCCTCGGCGAGGCCCTCGCGGACGATTGCCGCAAGCACGCCGTTTGAGTGCTGTGCATAGCTGGAGCCCCGGAGCACGATCGCGTTGCCGCTCTTGATTGTCAACGCGGCGCAGTCGATCGTAACGTTGGGACGAGCCTCGTAGACAACCGCGACCACGCCGAGCGGAACCCGGACCTTGCGCAGATCGATCCCGCTGTGCAGCTCCCGATGCTCGATCTCCTCGCCTACCGGATCAGGCAGCGCGATGATCTCGCGTACGCCGTCCGCCATCGCCGCAATCCGCTCTGCGGTCAGTGAAAGACGGTCGAGCAATGCCTCCGAAAGGCCTGCCGCGTGATCATCGGCAAGATCGAGCGCGTTTGCCTCGAGAATTCCCGGAGTCCGCTCGAGCAGCAGGCGCGCGATCACATCGAGCGCGGCATCCTTTGCCGCAGTCGGGGCCGAAGCGAGGGCTCGCGAAGCGCGCTGGGCGGCAAGGGTGGCGTCGGAGACGGTTGAAACGGTGGTTGAAATCACTCACCAAGGGTAACCGGCGCGACTCCCGCGCACTCAGCGACGCCCCTTCGGCCGATCCATGCTGCTTTCTCAGCCGAACCTTTCACGCCAGGACGAAGTTGTCCCGGTGGATCGCCTCGTCTGCAGCGTGGGGCATCAGGTCCCTGACCCCATCGGTCTTGAGGCCCATTATCCGCCCGATCTCAGCCGACGAATAATTGGAGATCCCCTTGCCGACCCGCTCGCCATCGGCGATCACGTCGACTGCGTCGCCGGCGCTGAAGTCACCTTCGACCGCGGTGATCCCGACCGGTAGGAGGCTCGATCCGCTTTGGCGCAGCACCCGGGCCGCGCCGCTGTCCACCGTGACCCGGCCGTGGGCGGGCTTTGCGTGTTTGAGCCAGAGCTTGAATGAGGACGCACGACTTGATTGAGCCGCAAACCGGGTGCCCACCTGCTCGCCGATCGCTGCGCGGCGCAGGGTTCCCGGTGTCGTCCCGTTGCAGATCACGGCGGGGATTCCGGTTTCGCTCGCCATCAGGGCCGCGGCGACCTTGCTTCGCATTCCGCCTGACCCAAAGGGCGACGTGCGATCGTCGATCTTCAGATCGTCGAGGCTGCTTCCATCCACCACCTCGGTGACCAGGGTCGCGTCCGGATTGGTCCTCGGGTCATCGGTATGCAGCCCGTCGGTGTCGGTCAGGAGGACGAGCAGTCGCGCATCGAGCAGGATCGCCACCTGAGCGGCCAGGAAGTCGTTGTCGCCGAAGGTGATCTCGTCGGTTGCCGTCGTGTCGTTCTCGTTGATCACGGGGACCACGTCCCACTCGAGCAGGCGCCGAAGCGTCTGGCGGGCATTCAGATAGTTGGTGCGGGCTGCGATATCGGATGCGGTCAGGAGGACCTGCGCAGCCCTCGCGCCTCCCTCGCCCAGACGCCGCTCGTAGGCACGAAACAGATCCCCCTGTCCAACGGCCGAGGCCGCCTGAAGCTCATCCATGGTCCGGGGACGGACGTCCATCTCCATCAAACGCATGCCACGGGCGATCGCACCCGAGGTGACCATGACGACGCGCTCACCGTCCACGGCGAGGCTGGCTGCCTGCTCGCAGACGGAGTCCAGCACGTCCTCACGGAGCGCACCGTCGTCCGCGGCGACGATCGAAGAACCGAGCTTGACGATCAGGGTCATGAGGGGAAGTCTAGATTCCGATCAGAAACCGGCGTGAAACTCGAACTCGTGGTCGCCAACCCGCAGCTCGCCTCCGGAGTGGAAACCGGCCTTGCGCAGCGCAGAGATCACGCCCATCTCGGTGAGACGACCCTCGAGGTATCCGAGCGCCTCATCGTTCTCGAGGTCGTATCGGGCGAACAGGAGCTCGACGCCGCGACCGATGATCCTGAATGCGCCGTCCTCATCCTGCTGAATCGAGTAACCGCCCTCACCCTGCGGGGTGTAGACGCGGTGCTCGGTCTGGAATCCGGCGGAAACCTCGGCGGGACGGCCGGCAGCGAGGATCGGCGTCTCGGGCAGCGCCCTCAGCATCTCCATCCGAAGTGCATCGAGTCCCGCGCCCGTCGCGGAGGATATCGGCAGGATGACCTCGTGGTCGGGTAGACGCCCCCGCCACTCGGCGACGGCCTCCCTGGCTTCGTCGTCGGTGATCAGGTCGGACTTGGAGAGCGCGAGCAACTCGGGGAGCCGGTCGAGGCCGCCGCCATAAGAAGACAGCTCAGCCCGGATCGTCTCGTAGTTTGCAACCGGGTCGCCATCAAGCGGTGCAAGGTCGACCACGTGGATCAAGATCGCGCAGCGCTCGACGTGCGCGAGGAACTCGTGACCAAGGCCGGCACCGCCTGCCGCGCCCTCGATAAGCCCGGGGATGTCGGCGACCACGGTTTGGCGATCCTCGCCATCGATGGTTCCCAGGATCGGCTCGAGTGTGGTGAACGGATAGTCGGCGATCTTCGGCAGTGCCCGCGTCAGCCGCGATAGCAGCGAGGACTTGCCCGCATTCGGCAGGCCGATCAACCCGACGTCGGCAAGCAGTTTGAGCCGCAGCTCGACCCAGCCGGACTCGCCCTTTGTGCCCTTCTCCGCGAATCGAGGCGTCTGCCGGGTCGAGGTCGCGAAGCGTTTGTTGCCATGGCCACCGCGTCCACCGTGGGCGATGATCGCGGTCTGTCCGGAATTGATCAGGTCGACCAACGCTCCATCGACGGTCTCTGCCTGGGTACCGGGTGCGACGGGGATGACCGTGTCCTCGCCGCGCGCACCATGGCGATTGGATCCCTCACCATTGCCACCCTTTCCGGCGCGGAAATGCTTGCTGGAGCGCATCGCCCCGAGGTCGCGCCGTGACTCGCTGCAGAAGAGGACGACGTCACCCCCGTGGCCACCGTCGCCGCCGTTGGGCCCACCGCGGGGCACATGGGCCTCACGCCGGAACGAGATGCACCCATGTCCCCCACGGCCGCCTTCGACCCAGATTTTCGCCTTGTCGTACAGCACAGGCTCAGGGTATTGGGGTTTGGGTGCGGGGGCTGGGGTGGGCCGGAGTACTCCTGCGGCCCCCCCGGGGCAAACGAAGCACCCGGATCAACCCAACCCCCGCCGCCACCCGCAATTCACATCACTTGAGAAGTCAGGGCCGGTCGCCCGGGAGGACGAGATTCGGGGCATTGAAGGTGGCGCGCCGGATCCAGGGTCCGCTCGGCGTTTCAGCCGGACCGGGACGACAAAACTACCTATGCGGTCACTTTGTCGCCCCAGTCCCTCCTGATCGGGCGTTCTTGAGGTATTGCGGCGCTCAGGGGCCGGCCACAGACGCCTGCGGTGGAGTCAAGCCGGCCGGAATTGCGGCGGAGTGCCAGTCCGGTCAGGGATGCTTGTGCCGCCTGGCGATGTCAGCTCTGGAGCTGAGGATGCCTGCCGTCCCCTGGGCGGTTGTCCGAACCCTGCGAGGGGAGCCCGCCTTCAGGGAAACACCCCGCGGGGGCCGAAACTACTCGGAGTGCTCGGCCACCGAAATCATCCGGCCGCGCCTGGCCTGCTTGAACT
>JBBQZL010000133.1:0-7924 GCA_038207745.1 Solirubrobacterales bacterium | reverse complement strand
CGCCTGCCGCAGCCGCGCGCGAGCCGGTCTCGATGTCCTCCTTGTCCTCTCGGCCCGGTGTGCGCAGGTGCACATGCGGATCGAAGAAGGCCGGAAATGCGTGGAGGCCCATGCACTCGATCACCTCGAGCCCATCGGCCGAGCCGCCGCCGGGCTCCGCCAGCTCGGCGATCGTGCCGCCCCGCACGACGACGTCCCGGACCGCGTCGACTCCCGCGACCGGATCGAAGATCTGGACCTCGCGGAGGATCAGGTCGGCAGCCTTGCCATCCCGCATATCGAGCGTCTCGGAGATCGACTTGAGCTCACTCACGCGGGCTCACCGATCAAGGTCGGAGGCGATGGCCGTTCCTCATCGCGATCCACTCCGCGCTCGCCGCCGGCAAGCAGCTCGTAGAGGATCGCCATGCGGACGACCAGTCCCGAGGCAACCTGTTCGGTGATCAGCGAGTTCGGCGACGAGACAACGTCGCTTGCGAGCTCGACCCCGCGATTTACCGGACCGGGATGCATCAGGAGCTGGCGTTGGCCAAGACGGCGGGCATTGACCTGGTAGTGGCGGATGTATTCGCGGGTGGAAGGCAGGAAGGCCTCCGACATCCGCTCGCGTTGCAGCCTCAACACGTAGACGATATCGGCCTCGTCGAGATCGTCGAGCGAGCAGGAGACCTTGCAGCCGGCCTGCTCGATCCCGCGGGGGATCAGGGTCGGCGGGCCGCAGAGGGTGACCTCCGCGCCAAGCGCCTGGAAGGCGATCAGGTTCGACCTCGCGACCCGGCTGTGCAGGACATCGCCGACGATCCAGATCTTCTTGCCCTCCAGGGTCCCGAGCCGGCGACGCAGGGTGAAGACATCGAGCAGGGCCTGGCTGGGGTGCTCGTGCTTGCCATCGCCCGCATTGATCACGGCTGCATCGGTCCAACCCGCGACCAGGTTCGCGGCACCGGCATATGGGTGCCTGATCACGATCGCCGCGGGGTCATAGGCCGAGATCGTCGCGACCGTGTCCTCGAGCGACTCGCCCTTGTCAACCGAGGATCCGGAGGCCTTTACCGAGACCATGTCGGCCGAGAGCCGCTTCGCAGCGAGCTCGAACGAGGAGCTGGTCCTCGTGCTCGACTCGAAGAAGAGCATCGCCACTGTCCGGCCGCGTAGAGTCGGCACCTTCTTGATGTCGCGCCTGCCGACCTCGGCAAAGCTCTCGGCCCTGTCGAGGATCGTCTCGATGTCCTCGCGTGAGAGCTGATCCATCCCGAGCAGGTGCTTCATTGCGGCGCCTCGGGATCATCGATTGCGACCATGTCGACGCCGTCGACCTCCTCGAGCCGGACATTGACCCGCGCCGAGCGGGCGGTCGGAAGGTTCTTGCCGACGTAGTCGGGGCGGATCGGCAGCTCCCTGTGGCCGCGGTCAACAAGGACCGCAAGCTGGATCCGCGCAGGACGACCGTAGTCGAAGAGCGCATCGATCGCGGCCCTGACCGTGCGACCGGTGAAGAGAACGTCATCGACCAGGACGACGGTGCGTCCGGAGAGGTCGAAATCGAGATGCGAGGAATGGACCACCGGCTGCGCGTCCGGGGTCCGGGCCGGCAGGTCATCCCGGTAGAAGGAGATATCGATGTCACCGAGCGGAGGAGCGGACCCGGTCAGCTCGGCAACGAGAGGATTGAGCCTGCGGGCGAGGATCGCTCCGCGGGTGTGGATACCGACGAGGGCGAGGCTCTCGGCCTCGGGATTCTTCTCGGCAATCTCGTGCGCGACACGGCGCAGAGTGCGACCTACATCGTCGCTTTGAAGCACGACCTTCTCGCCCAACAACACCCTTCCTGGTCTCTCTGGACCTGGTTAAAGGAACGGTCTTGAGAGTAGCAGGGGTTCAGGCGTCCGCTGCAGGGACAGCGCTCTTTGCGGATTCTCCACGCTCGCGGGCGCCGTTCTGGATCAGCTCGGGCGGCCCTCTCTCCGGAAACGGGATCTCGATCAGGTCGAAGTCACGCGGAGCAAGCGCCTCGGGAAACTCGCCCCGTGCCTCCTCGAGGATCGATCCGACGTGGTAGCGGGCCGAGATGTGGACGAGCGCGAGCATCTTCACATGGGCCTCCGCCGCAACCGCCCCGGCCTGGCGCGCGGTCGAGTGCCCGGTCTCGGCTGCGCGATCGACATCCTCCTCGGCAAAGCTCGAGTCGTGGATCAGCAGCTCGGCATCGGCGGCGGCGGCAACCGTTGCCGAGCACGGCGAGGTGTCCCCGGTGATCACCACGGAGCGCCCGCTGCGCGCCGGGCCGAGAACCTTGTCGGCAGGAACGGGATCTCCGCTTTCCCCGATAACCGGCTCGCCGTCCTGTAGCCGCTTGAAGTCAGGGCCGGGACGCACCCCGAGCGCGATCGCAGCCTCGGGATCAAACCTCCCGGGACGATCCTCCTCCGCAAGCTCATAGCCGAGCGCGGTGGTCGTCCCATGGCTGACGGAAAAAGCCTTGACGACATACCCGGACTTCCCGACCACATCGTTCGGGCGAAGTTCGACGAGGTTGATCTCGTAGCGGGTCCTGCCCATCACCCGGCGCAGGGTGCCGAACAACTCGCGCAATCCCGCCGGGCCGTAGATCGTCAATGGCACCGAGCGATCGCCGAGGTCATAGGTCTTGAGCAGTCCGGGCAGGCCGAGAAAGTGGTCGGCGTGAAGGTGGGTCAGAAAGATCTCGTCGAGGTGGATCAGGCCGAGCGAGCGCTGAAGCTGGCGCTGCGTGCCCTCGCCGCAATCGAACAGCATCCGATCGCCGCCGCGCCCGACGACAACTGCCGCGGTTGATCGGCGAGCGGTCGGCACCGAGGCGCCGGTGCCCATGAATGCCACCCAGAGGTCCACGCACCTAGCCTAGAAGGAGCAACGGTGACGCGTTGCCCAGCCCCCTCGCAGCTAGACTGCCCACCCTCGGCGCCCGTAGCTCAGCTGGATAGAGCGCATGCCTCCGGAGCATGAGGTCACAGGTTCGAATCCTGTCGGGCGCGTTATGGATGAACGGCGTAAGGATCGCCTCCCTCGAGGAGCAATTGCTGTTGTCGCGATCGGCGTGTTTGCCAGCATTCTGGCTGCCGTCTTGACGAACGAGAATCTGTCCAGCGCGGACACCCTGCCCTGGGCGGGCAGCAGGACGATGGCTTCAACGAAGGCGGTTCCCCTCGGGCCCCAAGGCTCGATCCGGCTCCTCAAGCCGAGGATCTTCGCCTCGAAGACGAATATCGCCGGCTACACCCTGTTCATGATCGAGACCCGCCTGGCCCTAAATGTCGGCAGGTACGACGGGCGCGCAGCGGCCCGCTGTTCGATCTCCGCGCCCCTTCCGGCGACCAACGCGCAGACCCCCAATCAGCGCGCCGCCTATCCACGGCCCAGCGAGAACCTCGACGACCAGTCGGTCACCGACTATGTGGTTGCGGAGTTCGCGGCCCGCGGCGGCGCCTACTCGGCCGTTGACACGACGCCCGGCGAGAATCTCAGCTTCGTTGAATACAGCGATCTGCCCGGCACCGAGCTTCTCTGGGAGACCTACCTCGACAACCACGCGGTCTGGGATTGGCTCCTGCCGGAGAAGCAGAGTGGGAAGACCGCGAAGCTGGGCTTCTTCTCCCTCTTTCGCACCACCGAGAGACTGCCGGCGAAGATCGAGTGCACCGCTGCCGCCGGTGACAACACCGCCAAGCTGAGCACGAAAATCTCGATGACACCAGTCCCAGGCGACACCACGGGCTGACGGCGCCAAGTCGATCCCCGCGTCCTGCCAGGCTATTCAGGCGCGACGAACATCTCCGGACCCTCTGCCGTTCCGCCGACCTTGTTGACCGATGGGTTGGCCGGTGTCGCCGACATCCGGCGTGGATCGAGGGGTTCGAGCAGCGCAAGCGCCTCGTCGGCCTCGACATCGACCCCGAGCCAGGCCCTTTCTGCCTCTTGCGACGGAAGAATCGCCGGCATCCGATCGTGGACCTTTGAAACAAGGGGATTTGCGGCGGTCGTGATGATCGTGCAGGAGTAGAGGAACTCGTCCTCCCACATCCGTCGGGTGCAGAGGCCGGCAAAAGCGAAGGGCGCACCGCCATCGACGGTGAAGCGCCAGGGTTGTCTTGGCTGCTTCTTGTCCTCGGACTTCATCCACTCGTAGAACCCGTCGGCGATGATCAGGCAGCGATTGCGCGGCATCTCGACCAGCGGCTTGTAGGCGCGGCTTTCCGGCAATCCCTCGGACCTGGCATTGATCATCTTGTAGCTGACCTTGAGGTCCTTGGCCCAATGTGGCACCAGGCCCCAGCGCATCAGCTGCGCCTGTCGCCCGCCCTCCGCCGCGGCCTGCTCATCGGACTTTGCCCGGACAACCAGGATTTCCTGTGTGGGTGCGACGTTGAAGCGCTCCGTCCCGCCCTCGACCGCGTCCTTCGACGGACCGCCGAATTCGAACCGAAAGCGATCAGCGAGATCGGCATTGCCGTGAGTAGCGAGTGTGAATCGTCCGCACATGCGCAACCAAACGCTACCGGCCCGCCCCGGCTAACCCGTGAGGCGTGCCTCGGTGTGCTCGGAGTACCACTCGACGGTTCGGCGGAGACCGTCATCGAGATCGACCTGCGGGCGCCAACCGGTCAGCTCCCTGAGCCTGGTCGAGTCGACGTATTGACGATCGATCTCGCCGCTCGGATTGCCGGTGCCCTGATACTCGGGTTGGAGGTCCGTGCCGGAGATCTCAGCGATCCGGTTGATGATCTCGGCGACCGAGTGAGGCTGCTCACCGCCGGCATTGAGCGCCTCGCCCGCGGCGGGACCCCTCGCCCCCACGGCGCTTTCGATCGTCAGATAGGCGGCGACCGCGTCATCAACGTGAAGCAGGTCGCGCTCGGGGCTGCCGTCGGAGCGGATCAACGGGCGTCTTCCGGCGAGCAGGGCGGTGACGGTCTCCGGGATCAGGCGACTGAAGTTGAGGTCCCCTCCCCCGTAGATGTTCGCGAAGCGGGTTACGGCGACGGGAAGGCCGTAGCTTCGCCAATACGAGAGTGCGATCAGATCGGCGGCGGCCTTGCTCGCCTCATATGGGGACCCCGGTGCGAGGCGCTGATCCTCCCGGTACGGAAGCTGTTCCGAAGTCCCGTATGCCTTGTCAGATGACGCTACGACCACGGCGGGCACGTCCGCGGTCCGGCATGCCTCCAGCAGCTTCCAGGTTGCCTCGACGTTGTCGGAGAAGGTGCCGATCGGGTCGGCCATCGCCCGACCGACGATCGTCTGCGCGGCGAGGTGAAAGACGGCATCGAACTCGCCGGCCCCGACGACCGCGTCGGTTCGACCGATGTCGGCGAGGTTGAAGCGAAACAGCTCGACCTCGGACTCGATGCCCTGCAGGGTGAGCCCCGACAGCTCCGGTTCCGCGCGGTCGACAACCGTGACCGTATCGCCGCGCTCAAGCAGCGCCCGGGCCAGGTGAGAGGCGACAAAGCCGTGTCCACCGGTGACCAGCGAGCGCTTCATCCGACCGCTCTCCGGAGCCAGGGTGCGTCGCCTGTCTCCCAGAGGTCATTCAGCGCGACCGCATCCTTGTAGGTGTCCATGCAGTCCCAGAATCCCTCGTGGCGATAGGCAGAGAGCTGTCCATCGGCCGCGAGCCCCTCGAGCGGCTCGTGTTCGAGCACGCTGTTCTCCTTCAGGTAGTCGAAGACCGCCGGCTCGAAGCAGAAGAAGCCTCCGTTGATCCAGTCGTCGAGCAGCGGCTTCTCGATGAAGCCCTCGACCCGGTCGTTCTCGTCGATCATCGCGAGCCCCCATTGCAGCCTCGGCCGGACCACGGTGACCGTCGCGACGCGTCCATGTTCACGATGGGAGGCGAGAAGCGCGCCCAGATCGATGTCAGCGACACCGTCTGCATAGGTGACGCAAAGCGAACCTTCCCCGACCAGGGCCCTGATCGCGTGGATCCTGCCACCGGTCTGGGTGTCGGCGCCGGTCTCGACGCACTTGACCGTGACACCCTCGGGCCAGGTCTCAGTGGCCGCAAACTCGGCAACCATCTCGCCCAGGTATCCGGTGCAGAGGATGAAGCGCCGAAAGCCCTGTGCTGCATAGATGCCGATCACGTGCCAGAGGATCGGCATGCCGCCGATCTCCACCAGCGCCTTGGGGACGGTCTCGGTCCGCTCACGCAGGCGGGTGCCACGTCCTCCGCAGAGGATCGCGACCGGGGGCAGCGAGCTAGCCGCCTGCAACCGCGGGGAGGATCGTTATCTCGGCGCCATCGGCAACCGGAGTACCAAGTCCATCCTGGAAGCGGATGTCCTCGCCCCCCACATAGACGTTGACGAAGCGGCGCAGCTCACCATCCTGGGTGATCCGCTCGCGCAGATCGCCGTGCATACCAAAGGTTGCCTCGAGGACGTCACCCACCGTCGCACCGTCGACCGCGACCTCGGCCTGGCCCGCCGTTGCGGCACGGAGCTGGGTCGGAATCTTGACTGTGATCGGCATCAGACTGCCACCTTCTGCTTGAATTCTGCGTCGAATGCAGCGACATCGGGCTCGATCTCGTGCATCGAGAAGCTATCGCGGGCAGCGTCGAGAGTCTTGAGGCCCTCACCGGTGATGTAGGCGACAACCCGCTCACCCGGCTTCAGCTGTCCACTTCGGGCCAGGTTGGCGAGGACTCCGACCGTTACGCCGCCGGCGGTCTCGGTGAAGATCCCGGTCGTCTCCGCCAGCAGGCGGATGCCCGCGCGGATCTCATCGTCGTTGACCGCGTTGATCCCACCACCGGTCCTGCGTGCGAGCTCGATCGCGTATGGGCCGTCGGCCGGATTGCCGATCGCGAGGCTCTTCGCGATCGTGTCGGGCTTCTGTGGCCTGCAGATGTCGGTACCGTCCGCAAAGGCGGTGGCAACCGGATTGCATCCCTCGGCCTGGGCGCCGTTGAAGATCGGCTGCTCGCCGGAGACGAGCCCGAGATCGATCCACTCCTGGAAGCCGCGACCGATCTTGGTGAACAGCGAGCCGGATGCAATCGGACAGACGACGCGGTCGGGAAGTTCCCAGCCAAGCTGCTCGACGGTCTCATAGGCGAGTGTCTTCGACCCCTCTGCGTAGTACGGGCGCAGGTTGACGTTGACAAAGGCCCAAGGGCGCTCGTCTGCGATCTGCGTACAGAGCCGGTTGACTTCGTCGTAGTTGCCCCGCACGCCGACCAGGTTGGTTCCGTAGATGCCGGTCGAGAGCAGCTTCTGCTCCTCGAGGTCGGCCGGGACGAATACATAGGACTCGAGGCCTGCGGCCGCCGAGTGGGCGGCGACGGCGTTGGCCAGGTTGCCGGTCGAGGCGCAGGCAACGGTCTCGTAGCCGAGCTCCTTCGCCTTCGCAATCGCCACCGCCACAACCCGGTCCTTGAATGAGTGGGTCGGGTTGGCTGCGTCATTCTTGATCCAGATCTCGGCGTCGACGCCAAGCCGCTCCGCCAGGCGATCAGCTCGGATGAGCGGAGTCATGCCGGGCTCGAGTGGATCCCCGGCGCGGGTCTCGAACGGCAGGAAATCCGAGTACCTCCAGATTCCGCCCGATCCAGCCTGGATACGGCGCCGAGTCTCATCAGGGTAGAGCCCGGAGTAGTCGTAGGCGACTTCCAGCGGGCCGAAACAGCTTTCACAGACAAAGAGCGCTTCGAGGGGATACTTCTCGCCGCACTCCTTGCACCTCAGGTTTTGTACTGACATCCGATCGTCACTTCCTTTTGAACCAGGAACGAAAAGAGACCTCCGCCAACTTCGTGGGGCAGAGGTCCGATCGGACATTTCCCCACATCTTCCAAACGCGCTGTGCGCTTGCTGGAGTTGGCACCTTCCTCGAACAAGGTCCGAGTGGTTGCCGGGGTTTCAACGGGCCAGTCCCTCCACCC
>JBBQZL010000132.1:0-7940 GCA_038207745.1 Solirubrobacterales bacterium | reverse complement strand
CACCGGGTTGACCTTGCCCGGCATGATCGATGAGCCCTTCTGGAGCTCCGGGAGACGCAGCTCCGCGAGCCCGGCTCGTGGCCCGGAACCCATCAGCGCGAGGTCGTTGGCGATCTTGTTCATTGACACCGCGTAGACCTTGAGCGCACCTGACAGCTCGACCAATGAATCGCGGTTGGCCTGAGCCTCAAAGCGGTCAAGTGGTGCCGAGATCTCGAGGCCGGTCTCGGCTGTCAGCTTCTCACGGACCCTCTCGGCAAACTCCGGGTGCGTGTTGAGCCCGGTGCCGGTGGCGGTTCCCCCCAGCGGGATCTGGCCGACGCGACCGAGGGTTGCGCCGATCCGCTCGACCCCCAGCTTGACCTGCGCTGCATAGCCGCCGAATTCCTGGCCGAGGGTGACGGGTACCGCATCCATCAGGTGGGTGCGCCCGGCCTTGACGATCGACTCGAACTCGCGCGCCTTCGCGTCCAGGGCGACCGCCAACTCCACCATCGCCGGGAGAAGATCGTTGTTGACCTCCCCGAGCGCCGCAAGGTGGACAGCCGACGGGAATACATCGTTGGACGACTGGCCCATGTTCACGTGGTCATTGCGGTGCACATCGTCACCGGCGAGGTTTGCGAGCACCTCATTCGTGTTCATGTTCGACGAGGTGCCCGAGCCGGTCTGGAAGACGTCGACCGGGAACTGGTCATCGTGCTCTCCGTTGGCGATCGCGGTGCCCGCTGCCGAGATCCGCTCGGCGAGTCCGGAGTCGAGCAGGCCCAGCTCCGCGTTTGCCTCGGCTGCGGCGCCCTTGATCCGGCCCAGCCAGCGGATCACCGGAACCGGTATCCGTTCGCCCGAGACGGGGAAGTTCTCAATTGCCTTGGTGGTCTCGCCACCCCAGAGTTGATCAGTCAAGTCTTTGCCTCCATGAGGTCCATTCGTGGTCCTCAAGAGGGTATCCAGCGGTGGCCTCAGCCCGAGTCTCGACCGGCGCTGAGTCCCTCCCGGTAGGCCTTCTTGAAGGCCGGCGGCAGCGGCGCTCCGCCCGGGCTGTATCCGGCTGAAGCCTCGATCCGGCGAATCAGCTCGGTGTGAATGCCGGCCGTAATCTCGGCTCCCTTCCCGGCCGCGCCGACCAGGTAGCCGAGTTCGACGTTGGACTGACCGCCTGGGTCGGACCGCGCCTCTGCGCTGAGCCGCGAGGCCGCCCGCGTCATCCCGAGGCCGACCCGGCTGAGGATCGCGCCGCTCTGGTTGGGTACCAGACAGCCGCTGATCGGTGACCCGTCATCAAGCGCGACCGTGCCGGGGGCCGAAGCCAGAGCGGCGGTGAATGCCACGGCGCCATCGCGGCAGGCGGTGGGCGTCTCGGGATCCTTGCTGCCGCAGCCGACGGCGACCAGACCGAGCGAGAGCAGGACGAGCACGGAGGGGATCAGTCGGTGGCGCATCCCGGCCAATCCTACGGAGCCTCAGTCTCCGGGTCCGCCGATTCCGCCGCCGCCGGCGTTCGGCGACCGGGCGGCGCCGATGCCACCGGGGTCTGCCGCAGGTGGTTTCTTGCTCGGGGTAATCGGAATGGCGGTCGGCGGAGGAGGCTGGTCCCCCTTGTTGTCGATTCGGATCACCTCGACCCAGCGGGCGAGGCGAAAGGAGGCAGAGTCAGCGTGTGTCCACGAGAGGTGGAGGTGATTGCCGCATCCGTGCGCGACATCGCCGTTGTAGCCGACCCATCGGAACGGGGCCCTGACCACGTTCTGCCGTGGCTCGGCCCAGTGCGCGAGTTTGGTGATCCGCCTCCATGTTGCATCGCAGCGCGCCGAGCCCCCTTCCGGGACGATGTCGACCGCCGCACCGGTGAAGTGGTCGCTGTGGCCGACGTGGCAGCTCCGGCAGCCGACCTCACGCCCGCCGGGAAGTGGACCGGCGTAGCCCTCGGTCACGTAGATCCTGAAGCGGCTGTAGAGGTAGCGAAGATCCGGGAGGATCCTGCGGTCGATCATCACCCCGGAGTTGTGGGGGATGTCCGCGGGCATCGCGATGAACCGCTTCGGAGTGGAGACGGTCTTGATGCCGAGAGTTCCCGGGAGCTCGGACCGGGCGGTCAGGGCGGTTGCGGCCAGGAGCAGGAGGGTCAGCGCAAACGCGATCGGCATCGCCGGCCAACGGATCGCTGCGGATCCGCTTCCAGGTCGGTTCCTGCCAGAAGGAGTCACGATTGAACTTGTATCGGCCTTCTGCCCGGTCGCTGCAACCGCGCAACCAAATGTTCAATGCGTTGCAACGGCCTAGGAACCAGGAATGAGCCGGATCGATGACCGTGCCGGGAGGGGACACAGGAAGTGGGACGCAAAGGTCTACGACCGCGTCGGCACGGCGATGGCCCCCGGTTGAGCTTCATCCAGGCTGACCTGAATCTGCCGTTGCCCCAGGCTGGCCTCGATGCGATCGTCTCGACCTCGACCCTGCACTGGGTTCCCGACCACGCAGGGGTCTTCCGGCGATTCGCGGATGCCCTGAAGCCGGGTGGCCAGTTGCTCTTCGATTGCGGCGGCGAGGGCAACATCGCCTCGGTTGTCGCAACCCTGCACGGCCATGGGCTCGATTGGAGCCCCTGGACATATGAGAGCGACAAGCAGACGATCGCCGATCTCGGGGTGGCCGGATTCACAGACGTACGGGCCGAACTGGTCCCGCGGCCGGCGCCGATCCCGGCTGACGAGATCAGCGACTAACCGAGTCCGGCCTCGACTACGTGCGTCTGTTGGCACAGGCCCGTCTTGCCTGACACGAACACCAGCGTCCACAGGTAGGGTTCGGGAATGTCGAGTGTTCGCGAGGCCACGTTCGATCTCCTTCGAGAGCAGGGGATGACCACTGTCTTCGGCAATCCGGGTTCAACCGAGTTGCCGATGCTTGCCGACTTCCCGTCGGACTTCAGGTATGTCCTAGGCCTGCAGGAGGCCGCTGTCGTGGGGATGGCCGACGGCTATGCACAGGCCTCCGGGAAGACGACGCTCGTCAACCTCCACACCGCACCCGGGGTCGGCAATGCGATGGGCGCGATCTTCAACGCCCAGGCGAACAAGAGCCCGCTGCTGATCACGGCGGGCCAGCAGGTCCGTGCCCAGATGACGCTTCAGGCAAACCTGACAAACCGTGATGCCACCCGGATGCCGCATCCCCTGGTCAAGTGGTCCTACGAGCCGCCCCGCGCCGAGGACGTACCCCACGCGCTCGCCCGCGGCGCCCACCTCGCCTCGCTGCCGCCGCGCGGCCCCGTATTCGTCTCGATCCCGATGGATGATTGGTATTCCGAGGTCAACGAGAACGATGTCCGCCAGCAGATCCATCGCAAGGTCGATGGTGTGGCAGGGACATCACCGGAGACCGTGGCCGGCCTCGCAGCCCGCCTCGAAGGGGCTGCCAACCCGACGATGGTCGCCGGCCCTGACATCGACGCAAGCGGCGGCTGGGATGCCGCGATCCGTCTGGCCGAGCGCCAGAATCTCCCGGTCTGGGCCTCGCCCGCCCCGGGCGGCGGGCGGATCGGATTCCCCGAGGGCCATCCGAACTTCCAGGGGATCCTCGCCCCGGCGATCGGCCCGGCCGGCCAGATGCTCGAGGCCTATGACCTGGTCCTCGTCGTCGGCAGCTCGGTCTTCCCCTACTACCCGCATATGGCGGGGCCACTGCTCGGCGAGAACACCTCGCTGGTCGCGATCACATCCGATCCCGACGAGGCGGCGCGCGCCCCGATGGGTGACGCGATCGTCGCCGACGTGCGGCTGACGCTCGAGGCGCTCGGCGATGTCGTCGGCGAGTCGAGCCGCCCCGCCCCGCCCGTCCTCGGCGATCCACCCGCGGTCGACGAGACCGACCCGCTGAATCCCTCGCTTGTCCACTCGGTTCTCGGAGACGTGATTCCCGATGACGCGATCATCGTTCTCGAGTCGCCCTCGAGCACGCTCGCGCTTCGCAACCGGTTGCGGATCTCGCGTCCCGGCAGCTACTACTTCGGAGCCGGCGGTGGCCTTGGCTTCGGTCTCGCGGCCGGGGTCGGGGTTCAACTCGCCCAGCCGGATCGGCCCGTTGTATGCGTGCTCGGCGAGGGCTCGGCGCAGTACGCGATCTCGGCACTCTGGTCGGCGGTCGCGTACAACGTCCCGGTCACCTTCCTCGTGGTTCGAAACGATGAGTACGCGATCCTCAAGTGGTTCGCGGAGGTCGAGGCGGTGACCGGCGCACCGGGACTCGACCTGCCGGCGCTCGAGACCGCGAAGATCGCCACGGGCTACGGGGTCAGGTCGGACCGGGTAAGCGGCTCGGACGAGTTGAGGGAGAAGCTGACCGAGGCGATCGCGGACCCCGCACCGAGGTTGGTCGAGGTTCCGGTCACACCCGGGATGGCACTCTTCTAGAGGGGAGGCAGACTCGTGGCGCTACTCGAACCCGATGTCGCGACACTGGCTCCCCCGCCCGGCGAGCCCGCGGCCGACCGGGCGCCCGACTGGATCGCGGCCGGAACACCCGAGCCGCTCCGCAGCGAGCTCAATGAGCTGCTCGGCAGCGAGCGCGTGCTCTCGCGTGCATCGGATCTGATCCGCTATGCCTCCGACGCCTCTCCCTACCGGATGTTCCCCAAGGCGGTGGTGATGGCCCACGACGCTGTCGATGTGGCGCGGGTCTTCGAGTTCGGCCGAAGGCGACGTATCCCGGTGACCCTGCGCGCGGGAGGCACGAGCCTCAACGGCCAGAGCCAGACGACCGGGATCCTGGTCGATGTCCGGCGCCACTTCAACGGGATCACCGTCAACGACGACGCGACGATCGCCCGGGTCGGCCCCGGAAATGTGCTCGGCGACGTGAACAAGGTCCTGGCCCCGCACGGCCGCAAGCTCGGGCCTGACCCGGCAAGCAAGGACATCGCGACCGTGGGTGGAGTGGTCGCAAACAATGCCGGCGGAATGCGATGCGGGACCACCTTCGACTCCTACTCGACCGTCTGCGACATGACCTTCGTGCTTGCCTCGGGAACCGTGATCGATACGAGCAGGCCCGATGCCGCCGAGCGCTTCGCCGACGCGGAGCCGGAGCTTGCGGCCGGGCTCGGGCAGATCCGCGATGAGATCCGGGCCGACGCGGAGCTTGTCGGCCGGATCCGGCACAAGTTCGAGATCAAGAACACGACCGGGTATCGGCTCTGCGCCTTCCTCGACGCCGACGAGCCGGCCGAGATCTTCCGGCGGCTGCTGGTCGGCTCCGAGGGAACGCTCGGCTTCATCTCCGAGGTGCAGATGGAGACAATTCCCAAGCCCGCGAAGACGACGCTGGCCTGGCTTCACTTCCCGGACATCGCCACCGCAGTTGACCCTGTCCCCGAGCTGATCGCTGTCGGTGCCACGGCGGTCGAGCTGATGGTCGCCCCGGCGCTGATCGTCGCCTCCTGGAACATGCCCGGCGCCCCGGAGCAGTGGCGTGAGCTCGAGCCGACCTCGGCCGCGCTTCTGGTCGAGTTCGGGGGCGACGACGACGCGGCGCTCGACGCCTATGTGAAGGGCGCGGAGGAGATCCTCGAGGGCCTCGAGCTGATCCGCGATTACGAGTTCGCCCGCGACGAGCAGACGATCGAGCTCAACTGGAGGGTCCGCGAGGGTCTCCACGGGCTGGTCGGCAAGCTCAAACCCCCTGAGGCCGCGCTGGTGGTCGAGGACGTCTGCGTCCCCCCGGCACGGATCGCCGAGTGCGCTGTAGAGCTTCAGGCGCTTCTGACCGAGCACGGATTTCTCGGCGGCGTTGCGGGCCACGCCTCGGCGGGCAACCTGCACTTCATGCTCACTCCCGACTTCTCGAAGACCGAGGACCTCGAGCGCTACGAGGCCTTCATGTCGAAGCTGGTCGAGATGATCATCGGAAAGTACGACGGCTCGCTGAAGGCCGAGCACGGCACCGGCATCAACATGGCGCCCTACCTCGAGCGCGAGTGGGGAAAGAAGGCAACCGAGCTGATGTGGCGGGTCAAGCGACTCGCAGACCCGGACGGCCTTCTCTCCCCCGGAGTCGTCCTCAGCCGCGATCCAGGTATCCACCTTCGGAATCTCAAGGCCACCCCGGTGATCGAGGAGTCGGCAAATGCCTGCGTCGAGTGTGGGTTCTGTGAGCCGGTATGCCCGAGTCGCAACCTGACCACCACGCCGCGCCAGCGGATCGTGCTTCGCCGCGAGATGGTGCGCCAGGCAGATGGTTCGCCGGTTCAGCGGGCGTTGCTGGACGAGTTCGAGTACGACGTGCTCGAGACCTGCGCCGCCGACGGCTCCTGCATGCTGGTCTGCCCGGTCGGCATCGACACCGGTGCCCTGATCAAGCAGCTCAGATCCCGGCAGCGCTCCGGCGCCGGCGAGCGCATGGCATTGCGGGTCGCGAAGCGCTGGGACAAGGTTGAGAAGGGCGCCCGGGGCGGTCTCAGGATGGCTTCCTCCGTCTCCGGGGCGATAGGGGACGCGCCGCTCCGCGGGGCAACTCGTGCGATGCGCGCCGGGGTGACCCGCGAGCTGGTCCCAGAGTGGGGCGCCGCGATGCCGCCGGCCGCGGCTCCGCAGATGCCTGCGACCAGCCGAGAAGGCGCGGCGGCCGTCTACTTCCCTGCCTGCATCAACCGGATGTTCGGCCGATCCGATGAGGGTCCCGGACGCCCGTCGATTCAGGAGGCGCTTGTAGAGGTGTCGCGTCGCTCGGGTAAGCCGCTCTGGATCCCCGGCGACGTTGCCGGTAGCTGTTGTGGCGTCCCGTGGAGCTCGAAGGGATACAAGGACGGTCACGCCTTCATGGCCAATCAATCGGTGGAGCGATTCTGGAGATGGAGCGATGCCGGCAGGCTCCCGATCGTCATCGACGCAAGCTCATGCACCCAGGGCCTGACCAACGTCGCCGATGAGGCCCTGACCGAGGAAAACGCCGAGCGCCACGCCGCGATGACGATCATCGACTCGGTCGCCTGGGCAAACGATCACCTGATCCCGGAGCTGACGATCGACCGGCGGATCGGCTCGGTCACCGTCCACCCGACCTGTTCGGTCAGGGAGATGGGTCTCGAACGCAGCCTCGAAAACCTGGCCGGGCATCTCGCCGACAGGGTGGTGGTGCCGATCACGGCAACCTGCTGCGGGTTTGCCGGAGACCGCGGCTTCCTCCATCCGGAGCTGGCCGCCAGCGCGACAGCGGCAGAGACCGCAGAGGTCGAGGCCGCCGATACCGACGCCCACATCTGCTCGAACCGAACCTGCGAAGTCGGCCTCGAGCGCGCCACCGGCGAGCGCTTCGAGTCGTTCATCTTCCTGCTCGAAGAGCTGACCCGGCCCTAGCGAAGCACCGGCGAGTCGGCGGGCTGACCGCGCTTCATACAATGCCCTGCCCATGTCCGGCTTTGCCCCAGTAGACCCGAAGCAGTCCTTTCCCCAGATGGAGGAGAGGATCCTGGAGCGCTGGAGGCAGGGCCGGGTCTTCGACCGTTCCCTGGAGCAGCGGGCCGACGCCCCGGTCTGGAGTTTCTACGAGGGGCCGCCGACTGCAAATGGGCGCCCCGGGTCTCATCACGTGCTTTCGCGGGTATTCAAGGACATCTATCCGCGCTACCGGGCGATGGCGGGATACCGCGTTCCCCGCAAGGCCGGCTGGGACTGCCACGGATTGCCGGTCGAGCTCGAGGTCGAGAAGCAGTTGGGGATCTCCTCGAAGCAGGAGATCGAGGAGTTCGGGATCGCCGAGTTCAACGAGCGCTGCCGCGAGTCGGTCTTCACCTATGTCGAGGAGTGGAACCGGCTGACCGAGCGGGTCGGGTTCTGGATCGACCTCGATGACCCGTACGTGACGCTGGAGAACGACTACATCGAGTCGGTCTGGTGGTCGCTGCGCAGGCTCTGGGACGACGGCCGCCTCTACGAGGGCCACAA
>JBBQZL010000131.1:0-7986 GCA_038207745.1 Solirubrobacterales bacterium | reverse complement strand
TTGGCATGTCGGTGCCTCCTATTTGAGTTGGGTCGCGTCGCGGCTCTAACCCGCGGCGCACCTGTTCACCCCGCTCGATGGCGGGGTGCCGACCTATGCCTAACGCCCGGGCCGGATGTTCACCGGGTCATAGTGTCTAGCCGACGCGAATCGACGACTCAATCGTCGAAGTCAAAATCCTTTGGCGGTTTCTGATCGAACCAGAGGCTGTCGCTCTCGGGCGCATCGCGAAGGAACTCGGGAGTGTCCTCAAGCACATCCTCGTCGGGACCGAGAGGCGCCTGTGCCTCTTCATCCTCCTCACCGTCGTCGAAGAAACTCGATCCGGTCTCGGGCTCGTCAGGCAAGGGTGCCGGCTCGGAATCTGCGGGCGGAGCGCCTGCGGGCTCTGCCGGAGCCGCGACATCTGCCGCGGGCGGCGAAGCCGGGGCCGCAGGGGTCTCGTCGTCCCACTCATCATCGGGATGCGGCGGAGCGTCAAGCGCCTTGTCGAGCTCGTCGGAGAGCGTCTGCTGGTCGAAAAAGGCCGTCTCGTCGAAGGGTGAGCCGCCGAAGGGCTCGGTATCCGGTCCGGCAGGGGTCGCCGAAGCCGTCGGCGTGTCCGTGGCCTCCGGTGCCTCGTTCTCGGCGTCGGCGTCGGCTGCCAGGTGTTCCGCCGCGACGTCGTAGTGCTCAGTCGGGTGGCCTGACATCTCCTCCCGATCGCTCTGTTCGGCCGCTGGGGTATCTGCGACATCCTCCGGGGGAACTCCTGTTGCGTCCGCCGCCTCGGGCTCCACGGGTGCCTCCGTGGCGGGGGCCTCAGCCACAGGTGACTCGGCCGGCTCCTCTGGCGCCACAACCTCTGCACCTGGCTCGGCCTCGGCCACCCGGAGTTCCGGATCAATGTCGGAATCCTGCGCAGCGTCTTGAGCAACGGAGAGGAACTCGGTTGGAGCCTCTGCCGAAGCGGCGTCCTCTGCCGAGGCAATCGACTCCTCACCGGGGCGTGCAGAAGCGCCGAAAGCCTCCGACTCGAGCTTGCTCAGCTCGGACTCATCGGCCCCGTTGTGCTTCTTGAGCTCAAGATGCTCTTTTATTGCCTCGTCGAGAATGCCCATGTTCTCCAGCCCTCAGGGCATAAGACTAAGTGTTTTTGTCTGCATCATGCGCATTCAGAAGACTCAGTTCGGCGCCGAGGGCCAAGTCCCTACACGGGTCAACAAGATCACCCGATCAATCCAGAGAGCTCTTGACAACGTATCCTTGTCTCAATTCCGTCGTTGTCAAGTTGGCCCGGCGGCAGATCGCGGGGCTATAGCTCAGTTGGCAGAGCGCCTGGATCGCACCCAGGAGGTCGTCGGTTCGAATCCGACTAGCTCCATCGCATTTCGACTCAGCTCGTCGGGATGCTCTGCTTGAAGGTGAAGACGTCGTCGGGATCGAAGGCGATCTTGACGCGGACGAGCCGATCGAAGTTGTCTCCGTAGTAGGCCTGCTGCCAGTCGCGCTGCGAGCGGTCGATGAAATTCTGATACGCGGCGCCGGTGACGTGGGGACGCAAGGAGGCACTGAGTCCTTCGAGCCAGTCGATGTTCGCGTCGACGGTCCGCTGGGAATCTGTGGGTTCCCAGGTCGTCTCGGTCGCGAGGATCGCGAACTGGCTGCGGTGGACGAAGGCCGTGGCATCCGCGGCCACCTTGTTGATCGCCCCGCCAGACGCGAACAGGGCGGCACCCGCACCGTCGGTGTTCGAACTGCCGGGCCAGCGCTCGACCGCCCTCAGCAGGACGTCCACCCCATCGCCCGAAAGGGGATCGTCGAGGAAGGCCGACTTGACCGCGAATGCGGCGTGCGGAACGTTGTCATAGAAATAGTCCTTCGCCTCCCAGAAGGTGACTTGCTTGATCATCTTCTTGACAGTCGCCCCGGCTGTAAGCGCCGGCTGAAGAAGCTCGCGCAGCTCGTCTACGGGCCCGAAATACTGTCCGAGCGCAGAGATGGACGGCGAACCGCCGCCGCCGGGACGGCCCGGCCGTCCGACGCCAAGGCGGCCGGAGAAATCGTCCGGTGCGCGGCGGATCACCTCCTGAAACGCCTCGAACACAGCGGGTGCGTCGGACCACTCCCACTCGATGTCGTAGAGGCCGACATCGCTGACCGGGTGCGTCTCGAACGTGTAGGAGGTGCAAATGCCGAAATTGCCGCCACCGCCACCGCGAAGGGCCCAGAAGAGGTCGGGATTGATGTCTGCACTCGCCTTCACATGCTTTCCGGTCGCGGTGACGACTTCGGCCTCAACCAGGTGATCGCAGGTCAGCCCGAGCTTGCGTGAGCTGAAGCCGATGCCACCGCCGAGCACCAGACCGCCAACGGCGACAGTCGGGCAGCGGCCGGCGGAGATCGCAACCCCATGCGGCTGTAGTCCGGTATAGATCATCGTGTTCCGGGCCCCGGGCTGGGCGGTCACAGTCCCGCGAGCGTCCTCGACGGCCAGATCGCGCATCTGGCCCACATCGATGATGAGCCCGGGACCGGTCGAGTAGCCGGCGTAGTTGTGGCCGCCAGAGCGCACGGCGATTGGCACTTCGCTGTCGCGCGCCCACAGAATTGAGGCGCGGACATCGGCGGCACCGGAGCAGAGGGCTACGCCGCTCGGCTGAACCTCGGCGTAGCGCAAGTTGTAGGGGCGGCTGACCAGGCCGTAGCGGGGGTCCTGCGGGCGCACGAGGCGGCCCTTGAGCCGCGCGCCGAGCGCGTCCCAGTCCGGCTTCGAGGCTGAGGAGTTCGAGGAGCCGCATCCCGCGAGCCAGCCGAGCTGCGACGCCGCCCCTGCGGCGACGATCGCGCCGGCGCCATCCTGCAGAAACCGCCGTCGCGTCGAATTCTCGATCTCGATTCCTTCGTCGTGCTGGACAAGTGCCCCGCGGCGGAGAGCGGAGAGCGACACCAGAGATAACGGGATCATAGTCGCGCTCCAGTCCATTTCGTCCTCCCAGGTCCGGAATGCGCAATCACGCTGACTCAGAAGCGGCGGAGGGCCAGCGGGTTTTGCCGGCGTTGACCGCCATCCGCGGTGTAGGGGCGCCCGATGATCGCCTACGCGCCGCCGCTCGTCTTCGTCCTCTCGTGGATCTTCGCGCTGATTGGGATGGACGCGCCCGGAACGGGTGTGTCCACGCCATTCGATGAGCAGACGCTGCGATGGATGCTGTTCCTCGGAATGGGGTGGAGCATCGCCGCGGGTTTCTTCATGCACACGATCTTTGCCCGCGGAACTGCAAAGACGATCGGGTGGGAGACAAAACGGCTTCCAGCATGAGGTCGGATTCGCCAGTCTCGGGATCGGGCTTGCGGGGATCTACGCGTCGAACCTCGATTCGCCCTCGACCTGGATCGTGGCATCGTTGTCCGGCGGTATCTTCATGCTGCTCGCCGGTTTCAACCACATCGTCGAGATCGTGCCGGAGAAGAACTACGCACCGGGCAACACGGCGATCCTGCTCAGTGACCTCGGTGTGCCGATCTCACTTTTCGTGCTGCTGATCTCGACCAGCGCGATCTGAGCCTCGGAGGGCACCGCCGCCGGGACCTCGAGCTGCCGCATCTGGCCTCGGGCGGGACGCCAGGCTGGGGACGGGGGTCGCTAATGTGTGCCCGTGCCCGCTCCTGATTCATCGCCACGCACGTTTGCCTCGCCAGGTGAGGCGATACGCGACCTGGCCGGTGTCGCGCGTCGGGCTCGTCCGCTCGCCACCGTCTACGTTCGCGGCAGCCTGGATCCCGCCCTGCGTGAGCGGGTCATGGTCGCCGTCAGCCGCGTCAACTCCTGCCGCGGCTGCACCTTTGTGCACGAGCGATGGGCGAGCCGCGCGGGGGTCGCCGCCGCTGACCTGCAAGCGATCGGCCTTGGTGACCTGGGGGACCTCGACGATCGCAGCCGTACGGCAGTTGCCTACGCCGCGGCGCTGGCCGAAGCTCGTTTTCGTGAGCCGATCAGTGCTGATCTGGCGGCAATCGCAAGCGAACACCTGACATCCGATGAGGTGACGGCCGTCGAGACCATCGCACGCGTAATGGCCCTCGCCAATCTGACTTCGAACACGACCGAGGAGCTATTCGGCCGAGTACGGTTCCCCCGGGTCGGCGAAAACGGCGGTCGCTGAAACGCCACCCGTCTATCCGCGACCGAGGAGACGCGACAGCAGCCCTGGGCGCGGCGGCTCGGCTTCCTCGCGAAGCGGGAGGCGGCCTTCGCGCCGGGCAGCCAATACGCACTTCGTGTGTGCGTGGCGGCGGCGAGATGCGTCGCCTTCGGGCAGGACGAGCAAGTGCTCTCTCAATGCCGGAAGCCGGCCACCACAGAGCGGGCAGCGGTAGGTCGTCGGCTTGCGGTTGGCAGCGGGGCGCACCACATACCAGCGAGCCCTGTGGAAGTCGTCCATGGCGCTCAGTCTTGCAAGCATCTTGCGAGGCTTGTGCCCGATGCCCAAGGACTTCGATCAGTTGCCCTCTGATCTGCCGCTGCCGACCGACGACGGTGCGGCGGTCTCCCTGTCTGGCTGCAAGACCTCGCCGACGATGTCTTCGGCCAGCGCCTCGACGACGCGGGGATCGAATTGCTTGCCTGCACAGCGCCGAAGCTCTGCCAATGCCTCCTCTGGGCTGCGGGCCGGTCGATAGGGGCGGCTTGATGTCAGCGCCGCGAAGGCAACGGAGATGGAGATGACGCGTGATCCGAGTGGAATCGCCTCCCCCGCGAGACCATCAGGGAATCCACTTCCGTCGAAGAACTCGTGGCTCGATCGGACCAACGTCGCCACCGAGGCCATTGCCGGGGCCGCAGAGATGATTCCCGCCCCGGCTGCCGGCTGTCCACGGATCAACTCGAACTCAATGCTGCTGAGCTGAGTCTGCTTCTCGAGGATCGCCTCCGGGACGGTGAGAAGTCCGATGTCCTGCAGCTCGGCTGCGAAGACGATGTCGTCGAGCTGGTCGTTGTCGAAGCCAAGCCGTCTACCGATCGAGATTGAGCGGAAGGCGACGTCGCGAAGGTGTGTGCGCAGCTCGGGGCGTCGCGCCCTGAGGACAGCCATCAGCACATCGTGTGACTGGCGCTTTGCCGAGCGCTGCCGGCGTTGCTTGCGAGCCGCAAGCCTCTGACCCGCCACCTGCATTGCGATGTCGAGGTTGGGCGCCTCATCAGGTAGCACAACCTCGCCATAGGACCGATCGATCGGCGTTTCGTCATCGCCATTTCCGCGATACATGGAGGTCGCCGCAACGATCTCGCCAAGTTGATGGCTCCCGCCCGGGACCAGTGCGCAGAACTCACTTCCGTCGATGCGGTAGACGGCCCCGCCGAGCTGCCCGACGGCGCCTGACATCTCGCTCGCGAAGTCGCGGAGCAGCCCGTCGCCCGATTCGAAACCGTAGCGGTCCCGGTAGCCCACGAGGCCATCGAGCTCGAGCAGGACCAGGGTTCGCTGATCAGACGACGACGCCAAGCCGTCGGCGACATCGACCTGGAGCTTCATGCGATTCGGCAGGCTGGTCACGGCGTCCCGCCACCCGTAGCCCTCCAGCGACTTCGATTGCCGGCGGTGGTTCTGGAGCATCCAGGTGAAGACGGCTGCGACCAGTGCAAGACCGAGCCAGAAGGCGAGGTCTGTGACGTTTTCAAGGACGTGGTTGTAGATCAACAATGCAATTGCAATCACCGCGAAGACCGCCGGACCGGACACCGACCACTCGCCCTCGAACTCGACGATTCGTTCCCAGGCACGACGATATGGCGACACCGAAATCCCGTAGTCTGGAGTCATCGATGTCTGCGCGCCGTCGGTTCTACTCATGGCTGTACATCTCCATCCGTTCTTATCGGCAGCAACGGCCGATCTTCTGACCGGGGCGGACGTTTGACCCATGGCATTTCGGCTGATTTGCGCGCTGTGCAGCCCAAAGCAGCGACTGCGAGGCGCCGATCGCGGGGCCATCGTTCATGATTGGGAAATGTCCGAACAGCACCATCGGGCGTCCCTGGAACTTCGCCCGCTGGCTTCGGGCGACGAGGCCGAACTGCTGCGCATTCACAATGCGCCCGAAGTCGTCCGCTGGTGGGATGTTCCGGGCGAGGGCTTCCCATGGTCGGACGAACCCGAACTGTCGCGCCTGACGATCGAGGTCGACGGGAGGGTAGCTGGGATGATCCAGTTCTACGAGGAACTCGACCCCAGGTACCGACACACGGCGATCGACCTCTTTCTGGACCCGGCCCTGCACGACCGTGGCCTCGGCCCCGAGGCGATCAGGCAGGTCGTCAAGATGCTGATCGACGAGCGCGGCCATCACCGGATCACGATTGATCCGGCGACGGCAAACGCTGTGGCGATCCGTGCCTACGAGAAGGCCGGTTTCAAGCGGGTCGGCAGAATGCGTCGCTATGAGCGGGACGTCGGTGGCGACGGCTGGCACGACAGCCTTTTGATGGAGTTCCTGGCCGAGGACCGGCCGGGCCACCAGACCTGATCAGACCGATCTGCGCCGATCGGACGGGCACGACGACGATGTGGAACCAGCGCTCGACAAGCTTGCGTTTCGCGAGCTCTGCCGTATCCATAGCTCCGCTTTACGTCCACGCCTATAGTCCTGGTCAGAGTTGGGCGGCCTTCGCCCGACAGTCTGTGTCGATCGTCGAAAGAGCGGTTTGGTCAAGCAAGAGAGTCCCGGCATGAGTGCGCTCCGCGATATGCGCTCGGCCCGCCGTCGCCGATTGGTCGAGAAGCTCGAGTGGTTCGACGTCCTCTACCGCGTCTACGTCGCCGTGATCTTCGGCGTCTGGGGCCTGGCCCTGATCTCCGGCGCACTGGCCGATGCCTCGCTCAGCGACCACTCGGTGAACCAGGTCGCCAGGCATGGCCCGGCGCTGATCGGCCTTGTGATTGCGCTCGCGATTGTCGGGGGGCTTCGCTCGGGTGCCCGCGGCGGCCCGCTCGCCATCCAACCACCCGAGGTCCAGTACGTCCTGATGGCACCGATCGACCGCGGGATCGCGCTTCGCGCCTCTGCGGTGCGGCAGTTGAGGACGGGGCTTTTCGCGGGAGCCGTAACCGGGGCGATCATCGGGAACTTTGCCTTTCGCCGGCTGCCCGGTACGGCGCTCGAGTGGATCGCCTGCCTGGCCGTCTTTGCGTCGGTGGTGCCTCTCTGGACCCTGAGCAGCGCGATGTTCGCCTCCGGTCGCCGGTTTGGGAAGCTCGCGGTATTCCTGATCGCTGTCCCGATCCTGGCCTGGTCGGCAGCGGACATCCTGCTCGAGACGACGACATCGCCCGCCACCCTGCTCGGTGAGCTGGCGATCTGGCCGATACACGAGGCCGGTCTCTCCTTCGTCCTCCCCCTGATCGGTCTGGCAGCGGCCGCGATCACTTCACTCGTTGCGATCCGCGGCCTCGGCGGTCTATCCCTGGAGGCCGCGCGGCACCGGGCATCCCTGGCCGCGCAACTTCGATTCGCGGTCACACTGCAGGATCTGCGGACGGTGATCCTGCTTCGCCGCCAGCTGGCCTCGGAGACGCCGCGTCGCAGGCCGTGGCTGCGGCTTTCCCACCCGCGCCCCAGCAGCAACCCGATCTGGAGGCGGGATTGGCACAGCTTCATGCGCTGGCCCTCGCTGAGGGTCCTGAGAATCTCCCTATGCGGCGGCGTCGCGGGTCTCTCGATCTGCGCCGCCTGGCAGGGTACGACGCCGCTCGTCGTGGTTGCCGGGCTGGCGCTCCTGTTTGCGGCATTCGACGCAGTCGAGCCGCTTGCCCAGGAGGTCGACCACCCGACGATCCTGGACCTTCTGCCGGTCCGCGCGGACCGGCTGATCCGGTCCCACCTCGTCGCACCGACCGTGGTCATGTTCGGCGTCTGCATGATCGCGACGGCGACGGCGTTGTTCTTCGGACCCCCGTCGCTCGTGCTCGGGCTGGGCCTCGGGCTTGCCGTCCCGACGGCACTGCT
>JBBQZL010000130.1:0-8028 GCA_038207745.1 Solirubrobacterales bacterium | reverse complement strand
ACCTGGTTCTCGCTGCAGATGGTGGCCGCGCGCGGGACCCCACGCTTCGCGGCGCTCAGCCACAGGGCAGTGGACCTCTATGCCGCGCGCGGGCTGTCCCCGCGCAGCGACGTGCTGCAGTACGGCGCCTTCGCCGGCGCGACCGCGCACACGTGGTATACGGAAGTCGGTCCGACCTTGTTCGTGGCCAACGACCACTACGCCGTGGTGATAAGTGGCGGCCTGACCCGACAGGAGCTGCTCGCGCTGGCTGAGGGGCTCCTGCCGCTCGACGCCAAGGCTTCGCCTGCGCCGAGCGGCACGCCGTCAGATCCGTGAGCGCCGGCTAGTCCTCCACCGGCTCGAACTCGTCCTTCTCCACGCCGCAGTCCGGGCACACCCAGTCCTCGTGTTGATCCTCGAACGAGGTACCGGGCTCGACACCGTTGTCGGGGTCGCCGACCTCGGGATCGTAGATGTAGTCGCAGACGCTGCAGATGTACTTCTTCACGCTCGGCCTCCTTGCTTGAGGAACGCTGTGCTCCGTGTGCCGCGCCGCCGGGAGGGCAGCGCCGTCCGCAGGCAATCCTGCCCGCCGGGGCGCCGACATCAAACGTGGCAGGGTGCGCACCGTGATCAGCAGCAGCACGTCGATCGCGAGCCCGAACACGGCCCCGAACTGCGACTGGACGAACAGGAACACCTGGGTGACGAGGATCGAGACGAGGAGCCCGCGGGCCAGCCATTCGTACCCCTCCCGGCCCGGCCGCCGCGGAGCCTGAGCAGCCCGAAGAACACGAACGATGCCGCGACGACCGCGGAGCCGACGATCGCGATCGCGAGGAACGGGCCGTTCGCATCGAGCGTCGCGGACTCGAACTCGGATCCGTCGATCAGGGCCAGGGTCAGGGCCAGGAGGTTGAGCACGACCACCGCCGTCCAGATCGCGAAGAAGACGAAGACGGCGCGCTCGAACCAGCTGCGCTTCGTAAGCGCCAGGAACCGGTCACGGATCCGCTCGGCGAGAAGGGATGCCCGCGATCGGGGCGCGGCGGGCGCGATCTCCACCCGATCCGCCAGCTCCCGGAGGGGCTCCACCATCGGGTTGGTCTGGTCGACCGCGTCGAGCATCTCCATGGCTCGGGCGTGATCGTCGGCATCGTAGTTTCCGTGAGTGGCTCCGCCGATCCGCTCGATCGCGTTGCGCAACAGATCGGCCTCGGAGAGCCGCCGCTTGCGCTGCACCTGCCGTGAGATCAGGAAGAGGATCACGAAGACGATGTAGATCACCCCGGCGGCGGGCTTGAAGAAGTAGTCGTTGTCCTCGGTGATGAACTTGCCGAGCTCGTCGATGAAGAACCCGAAGCCGATGCCGCCGAGCACTGCTGCGGGGAACCGGGGTCGACGCCCGAGCAGTGAGAGCAGCAGGCCGATCGTGATCACCATGAACAGACCGCCCCAGAGCAGGTGGGCAATGTGGAGCCCGTTGCCGCCGAGCTGCGGGTAGTTGGTCAACCAGAGCTGGGTGCGGATGACGAGGATCGTCGAGATCGCGACGACCAGGAACGTCTCGTGCAGGCCACCCATGTCGGCATTGGTCGCGACGTTGCGAAGGGGATTGAAACGCGAAAGCCTCAAGTCGTCTCCAGAGCCTGGATCCTATGTGCCGGCGCAGAGACAAGACGACACCCGGCTGGCGGCTGTCGTCCTGTTCTCTTCCTCCCCTCCCCGAGAGCGGGGACCGCCCGAAATTCTTGCCGGTCGCATCCTGCTGAGGGCAAACGCGAAGGGCGATCGCGCTTAGGGACGGGCACCGTACCCCATTTCAACGGCCTTCGTGCCGATCGGCACAGGAGGGTCTAGAGGGCCCCTCCGGCCGCCGTCGGCGCGGTCGGATCCTGGCCCTCCTCGCCGACCGATTCACGCGCGAGGTACTCCTCCGCCAGCAGCGGGTTGTCATGGGCCCGCTCGACGACCTTCAGCAGGTCGGACATCGTCGAGACCTCCTCGACCTGCTCCTTGATGAACCACTGCATGAACTGCTCGCCCTGGTAATCGTCCTCGTCGCGAGCCTTGGCGGCGAGTCCGCTGATCTGCTCTGTGACCCGCCGCTCCTGGGCGAGCGCGAGTTCGACCGGAGTGACGATGTCGGAGAAGCCGACCTCGGGAGCATCCACGCCGGGAGTCGCCACGTCGAGATCGGCGTCGAGCAGATACTGGGTGATCATCATCGCGTGGTTGCGTTCCTCGACGGCCTGGCGATAGAAGAAGGCCGCGAGCCGTGGCAGCGTCTCGGCGTCGAAGTGCACGGCGATGGCGACGTACTGCTGGTGGGCGGCGAACTCGTTTGCGACCTGCTCGTTCAGCGCGTCGCCGAATTTGGATTGGCTCATCTGTCCTCCTAGGTGGTCTCGGTGGGTGGGGGCCGACCGTAGCCCAAAGCCGAAGTTCGGTCAGCCGAAGCCGCGATTAGGGCAGCCTGGGTTACCTGGTGCCTGTTCAGCCCCAGCGGAAGCCGGTCGCCGACGGAACCGGGTCCATGGGCGGAGTCGGCAGCCCGGACGGGACCGCGGGGTCGTTGTAGCCGGCGGGTGCCGTGTCGTTGGGGGTGTCGGGGTGAAAGAGCGACCCCAGGTACTGGATCTGGCCACGCCCCACCTGCACCTCGCCCTGGCCGCCGCCGTAGATCTCGATCCCCTCACCGTCGCAGTACTCGTAGATCGCCAGCAGCTCCTGCAACGAGCCGAAGCGCGACGGCTTCGAGTTGATCGCCTTCGGCTTCCACTCCAGCCCGGTGATGTCGTCCAGCGAATGCAGCGGGGCGTCCCAGGTGACCCGATCGGCCAGCGGCTCCAGCAGGGCGCGGGTCTCGTCGTTGACGTCGGGGTCCTCGAGGTAGGCATCGGGGAACGCCTCGGCGACCTGCCGATACAGCTCCGGATCGGTGTCGACGTCGACCGGCGTCCCGCGGTAGTGGCCCTTCAGGTCGAGCACGTGGACGGTGGCCAGCGCCTTGATCTCCTCGATCAGCTCCGGCGTCCAGTCGTTCTCGGGATCGAGCTTGAAGCCGAGGCCGGGATACTTGGCGAGCCGTTTGCTGATCGCCTCAGTGGTCGAACCATCGCCGCCTTCGAAGCTCGTCAAGCGGGTCGAGCAGACGAACTGCAGCGGCTTGGGATCGCGTCCGAGGGCCTCGTGAAGGGGCACCCCGGACTGCCGCAGCGCGAGATCGAGGGCGGCGCTCTCGAACGCCCAGCGGCGGTAGAGACGGGAGGCCGGCATCCCCGGCTCGGCGATCGCGAACAGATCGAGCTCGCCGGCCAGAGCGCAGAAGTCACCCAAAGTGGTTACGTCGGTGAAGTCGTGGGTCGGCCCGGCGTCGCGATGGGCGATGTGGTCGAGGACGTCATAGACGACGTCCTCACCTACCCCCTCCTCGCCGGCGCCGTGGAGGTGGATGACGGTCGACGGCCGTGTGAAGCCGCCGTACTCGCGATCGTGGCCGGTGAGTTCGTAGCTCTCGACTCTCAACGGCAGCGATTCGATGGTCTCCCAGGCGGCGCTCACGATTGCCCGGAACGTTACGGGACCACGAACGCGGGGGCCAACGCCATCGCCGCGGCTTCCATCTAGCTCTCGATTGCCTAGTGCCCGCCCGTCCGATGACCGCCGGCATAAGCCGCGACCCAGAGCACCGCCCCGAGCAGTAGGAGCAGCCCGGCGCGGAGGAAGACCTCAGCTTCGTTGTTCACGATGAGCACGACGCACGCTATGGCTCCGAGGATCGGAGCCACCGTCGGAGCGTGGAAGTGATCATGGTCGACCACATCCTTGCGCAGCACCAGTACTGCGATGTTGACGATGGTGAAGGCGCAGAGCAACAGCAGGACGGTCGTCTCGGCGAGCTTCCCGAGGTCGCCGGTCGAGACCAGGATCATGCCCAGCACGGTGGTGAAGGCGATCGCGGTGATCGGCGTCCGTCGCCCCGAGAGGATTCTGCCGAAGAAGCCCGGCAAGATGCCCTCCTCCGCCATTCCGTAGACGAGCCGCGAAGCCATGATCATGTTGATCAGCGCGCCGTTGGCGAGCGCGAACAGGGTGATCGCCGCGAACACCTTGGGGTCGAGCCCGAGCGGGCCCTGCCCGCCGACCAGGACGAGCGGCGCGGATGAGGTCGCGAGCTCGTTGGTCGGGATCACCGCGGAAGCCACCAACGTGACGAAGAGGTAGAGGAGCCCGGCGATGCTCAAGCCACCGAAGAGGATCTTCGGATAGTTGCGCGACGGTTCCTTGACCTCCTCGGCGATGTTGACGGAGTCCTCGAATCCGAGCAACGCGTAGAACGCGAGGCCGGCCCCGGAGAGGATCGCGAAGAACGGAGTGATGCCCTCCTTGAACTCCAGGTTGCGCCCGAAGTCGGAGCCGGCCTCACCGAGTGCCGCGAATCCGATCACGATGATCATCAGCAGGCCGCCGACTTCGACGAGCGTCAGCAAAGCGTTGATGCGGACGGACTCGGCGATTCCCCGCATGTTGATCAGCGCGACCACGATCAGGAAGGCAATCGCCACGGGAATCACCCTGACATCGACGAACTCCGTCAGCGCGTCGCCGGCGAAACCTCGCGCAAGCGTGCTCGCCGAGGTGATTCCCGACGCCATCACCGCGAAGGCGACCATGAAGGTGAAGAAGGGTCGGTGGAAGGCCTTGTTGGTGTAGAGGGCCGCCCCGGCCGCCCGCGGATACTTCGAAACGAGTTCGGCGTACGCGCAGGCGGTCAGTGCGGCGAGGATGAACGCCGCCGCGAACGCGGTCCAGATCGCCCCGCCGACCTCACCGCCGACCTCACCGACCAGCGCGTAAATGCCGCCGCCGAGCATGTCGCCGACGATGAAGAGAAGGAGCATGATCGGTCCCACCCTCCGGGCGAGCCGCGTCTTCGACTCCCTGGTCTCGGCTGGATCCCGCTCCAATCCCCCCGCCTGCTTGGATTCCTCGCCCTGCCCCATGCCGGTGCCCCTTCCGCTGGAGGACTATCTCTGGAGCGTCGCCCATGTCAGTTGCCCAAACGCGCCGATCGCGGTCCGAAGGTCCTGATCGGTGCTGCGCTCCTCCTTGGCGTGGCCCGTTCCCCCAACCGACGAAACGAAAACCATCGCGGTCGGAACCACGCGGGCAATCTCGGCAGCATCGTGGAGCGCGCCGCTTACGATCGCCCGCTCGCGTCCGCCGGCCGCAGCGGCCGCGCGCTCGGCCAGCGCAACCAGGTCGTCGTCGAAGGGGATCGGCTCGATCTGCCAGATCGCGCGCTGATCGAGCTCGCATCTCCGCCGACGGGCAATCGCCGCAGCAGCGGCGCGGATCTCTGACAGCATCTCGGCGAGCGGCCCGGCCTGGGGATGGCGCAGGTCCACGTGGAGGTCTGCGACTCCGGCAACCGCGGTGACGATCCCCGGCTCGAGGTCCAGCGCGCCGGTGGTCCCGACGCCCCCACGATGGGTGGCGATCCGCTCCACTTCGAGCGCGACCTCGGCGGCGACGAGGCCGGCGTCCCGGCGCTGATCCATCGGTGTCGTTCCGGCATGCGTGGCCTGGCCTCGGAAGCTGAGCAGGTGCCGTTCGACCCCGGCGCAGCCGGAGACGGCGCTGCAGCCCACCCCCTCGCCCTCCAGCACGGGGCCCTGTTCGATATGAAGTTCGAGGTAAGCCCCGATCCCCGCCAGCCGGCCGCGAGCTTCGGGCGCCCGGGCGAGGGTCACGCCGCACCCGGCGAGCACCTCGGCGACAGCGCGGCCATCGGCATCGGTCAATCCCTTCAGTTCCTCCGGCTCGAGGGTTCCGGCGAGGGCGGAGCTGCCGAACAGGCTGCGGCCGAATCGGGACCCCTCCTCGTCGGCGAAGTCGATCAGGACGAGGTCCCGGGGCGGGGTCCTGTCCGCTCGCGCCCACGCCCGTAGCACCCCGAGGCTCGCCATGACACCGAGCGCTCCGTCGAGCGGACCCCCGGCTGGGACCGAGTCGAGGTGAGAGCCGACCGCGAGTGCCGGCGCGTCGCGGTCGAGGCCCGGGAAACGGGCCCAGAGGTTGCCGGCCTCGTCGATCTCGATCCGCTCGACTTCGATTTCGGCGAGCCGTTCGCGAAGCATCGAGCGAGCGGCCTGCCACTGGTCGGTCCAACACACGCGTCGCGCACCTTCGGGACCACCGGTCAGCTCAGCGAGATCGCGGAGGTCTGCCAGCACGCGGTCGGCATCGATCGCCGGGGCCGATTCCCCCGGCTCGGTCAACCGACGCGCTCCCGGCGCAGGGCCTGCGCGAGACAGTGGGCGCCTCCTCCACCAAGGGTGAACATGCTCAGATCCGGATCGAAGACCTCGATCCCACGAGCGCGGAGCTGCTCGTTGAGGCTCTTGGAGTACTGGCTGGAGAGGGCGCGATCGTCACCGAGCGAGATCGCGTTGACGCCGAGCGCGAACGCTTCGGCCATCGGCACATCGAGGATCTCGAATCCGGCGTCGCGCAGCCAGCGGACGAGGCCCGCCCCGGCCGCGTCGATGCAGACCGCAGCGAGCTTCGGGGCGAGGATCGGATCAGAAGCGAGGGGCCGTGAACGAGGAGAAGCCGAGCGAAGCCAAGGTCGACGGACGACCGTTCGACCACGGCGTGGGCCAGACGGTGCAGGCGGTCGAGGGTCCGCCCATCGGGAGGCCCCAGCTGAATGCCCAGCAGCTGCACGGCGACACGAAAACGCCAAGCTGGAAGGCGCCAGCGGAGAAGCACGGCATCAGCACCGCCGCCCTCATCGCCATCGTCGTCATGCTTGCGGTGGTCGTCCTGATCGTTCTCAAAGTCGCCGGCGTCATCTGACGGCGTCAGCGAAACGGAGCCGGCTGACGCCTGCTGGGGCGGGGCGGGCAGTCAGCCGGGGATGGGCGCGTCCTCCGGGTAGCCGCGCTTCTCCCAGTAGCCGGCACGAACGGCATCGGTGAGCTCGATGCGCGTGACCCACTTCACGCTCTTGTAGCCCAGCTGGTCCGGCACGACGAGCCGCACCGGCCCGCCGTGCTTGTCCGGCAGCGGCTCGCCGTTCAGGGCGTCGGCCAAGACAGTCGTGGGAGCCGTGACCAGCGCGAGCGGCACGCTGCTCAGGTAGTCCCCGCCGTAGGCGTGGAAGACGGCGTACTTGGCTTCGGGCTTGACCCCGGCCCGCTCGAGCAGCACCGCCGGCGCCACGCCCGCCCACTTCACGTCGTCGACCGTCCAGCCCTCCACGCAATGGAAGTCGACGGTCTCATCGAGACGCTCCAGCGAACCCCATGTCGCGGCATCCACTTTCAGCGGCTTCTCTACCAGCCCGTCGACCTGAATCGTCCACTCCCCCAAGGTCCTGTCGGGTACATCCTCGATGCTGCGTACGGGGAACGGGCCGAACATGTCCTTGATCGCACTTGAGGCACCGCCCCCGGTGCCTCCGGAGCCGGCGAGTCGGCGGAACACCTCGAACACGCCCAGCACCCCCGCGACGAAACTGCCGGCAAGGACCAGGAACCACCTGCGGCTGTAGCGCAGGCCGGACGGACGCGCAGTCGCATCGGGGCGGTTCTCTTGGTCGTGTTCGCGCGCGTCCTGGTCGCGATCGTCGGTCATGCCCTGCTCCGTCCAATGAGAAACCGTCGCTGAGGTTGTTCCCGACGGCAAACCAAAGAGGGCGGGCGGGGCCGAAGGGCTCCGCCGCCCGCCTACTGGTTCTCGAGCAGCTCGTCCTCGGAGACGTCGCGCACGACGCGCGCCGGTACGCCCATGAGCACCTTGCGGGCCGGCGCGTCTTTGGTCACCACGGCTCCGGCGGCGATGAACGCCTCTTCGCCGATCTCGATGCCAGGGCAGAGCACCACGCCACCGCCGATGCGGGCGCCGCGGCGGATGGTCGCGCCCTTGATCAGCGCGTGCCGCTTCTCGGTGCGCCCCATGAAGTCGTCGTTGGTCGTGCGCACGCAGGGCGCGATGAACACGCGATCCTCGATGGTCATGTAGGCGGTGATGTAGGCG
>JBBQZL010000129.1:0-8104 GCA_038207745.1 Solirubrobacterales bacterium | reverse complement strand
GGGTCCCCCGCCGGCGGGGGAGGAGCCAACGGCTGAAGCACCGGGCATTGCCGAGGCACCGGTGGCAGCAGCATCGCCTCCGCCACAGGCTACGAGCCCGGCACCTAGTGCAATGACGGCACCGACGCCGAGAACTCGAAGGCGAAGGGCATTTCCGGGACGGCTTCCGCCGGTGATCTCGATCTCATTCATTGGCCCAGAGTTCCATCCGAAGCTGGGAGCCCGCTGGGAGCAATCCGAGAGGTCGATGAGTGGGTACGACTACGTCCGGGTTCAGGCGCCGGCGCGCAGCGAGGCCTCGGAGGCCGCTTCGGCGAGGCGCTCGACAACCGTGCCGAACTGCACGAAGGCTTCATCAGACTTGCCGTATTGTCCCGCCGCATAGCGGGCAAAGACACCCTCGAGGATGATCGCGAGTTTCCAGTAGCCGAGCGCGACGAAGTAGTCGAGCTGCGAGATGTCCCGACCGGATCTCTCGGCGTAGCGCGCGGCGATCTCACTGCGGCCGGGGAATCCATCGGCCATCGTCGCGGGCTCGAAGAGCGGGATCAGCTCGTCGCCCGGTTCGGCCCAGTAGACCATCAGAAGGCCGAGGTCCGCGATCGGATCACCGAGGGTGCAGAGCTCCCAATCGAGGACGGCGGCGATATCGCCGCCAGTGCTGAGAATCATGTTGTCGAGCCGATAGTCCCCGTGGACGATCGTCGCGGGGCCCTGCTCCGGGATCGAGGCCGCCAGCCGCTGATGTACCTCGTCGATCGCCGGAATCTCACGGGACTTCGACTTCTCCCACTGTCCCTGCCAGCGGCGAAGTTGACGTGCGACGTAGTCCTGCTTGCGTCCGAGCTCTCCCAATCCGACCGAATCGGGGTCAACCGCATGCAGGGCGACGAGGGTGTCGGCGACCCGATGGCCGATCGCTTTCCGGTCATCAGGGTCGGGAAAGATCTCGGCCTCGGCGAGGGTTCGCAGGATCGGCCCCCCGACAAACTCCATCACGTAGAAGGGTGCCTCGTTGACGCTCTGGTCATCGCAGAGCCCGACCACGGGCGGGACGGGAACATCGGTTTCGCCAAGCGCGGAGATGACCCGGAACTCCCGCCCCATGTCATGCGCAGAGCCGAGACGCTTGCCCAGCGGCGGCCGCCTCAGCGCCCACCTGGACCCGGCTGCATCGGCGACCACGTAGGTGAGGTTGGATCGGCCACCGGCAATCCGATCGAATCTCAGCGGCAGCTCGACCGGTCCGGCATGCTCGGCGAACCACGCCTCGACATTTCTCCGATTGATCCCGTCCGGATCCGCTGCCGGCCCGCTGCCCCCGTCAATCTCGTCGGCGCTCACCAGGAAAGCATATGCCCGTCGTGAAACCGACGAAGGTAGGCTTGATGGGGAGCGCACTGTGTGAATCAATCCCTCGCCAACAGGCTCCGAATCGGCTTCGCGATCACCTTCGCGGTGTTTGCCGTGGTGACGATCTTCGGCGTCGGTCGCCTCTTCCAGATCCGCAGCAACTATGAACACGATGTCGCGCGCTCGTATGAGCGCGAGCTCAGCGTCGGCCAGCTCCAGCAGGCATTCCAGCACGAGAGGGATGCAGCGGATCTTGATGCGGTCATGCCCACGGGCGCCGCGCTGCATCTCCATAGGGCGATCGCCACCTCGCGGGTGATCGCCAACACGGCCCGGTCAGCCTTGGAGGTTGACCCGGAAAGCGAGGCGGCGTTTGCGTTGCGGATCAAGGCGCAGGCGCGATGGCTGGCACTGGTCACGCGGGGCCTGGCCAACAATCGCGCCCCGCCGCTTGCGCGCGAGAAGGTGCTTGCAGACGCAGTCCTCAAGGCGGACCGGGAGTTCGCGCAGAGAGAGCAGAACCGACGTGCCGAACTGAGAAGTGACGTTGACGGCGACACCGGCGTCACGGCGCTGCTGGTTGGCATCGGTTTCATATCCGGGCTGGTTGCCGCGATCCTTCTGGTCAGCAGCATCGTCTCGGCGGTCAGACGCCCGCTTGATCAGCTCGTCGATGCCGCGGGCCGGCTCGCCAGCGGCGACCTGAAGGCAAGAGTCGCAATCGACGGTCCCAGGGAGACCGCGGCGCTCGGCGCCGCCTTCAATGAGATGGCCGACGAACTCCAACTTGCCTACCGGCACGTCGAGGAAGGCCATGAGCAGCTCGCGGTCACCGTCCGGAGTCTCTCCGATGGTGTGATCACGGTGGATGAGGCCGGGATCGTCAACGATGCAAACCCGGCCGCGAGGCGCCTCCTGCCCACGGTCGTCGCCGAGGTCGATATCCGGCATGCCATCAGTGACCTGGGCAGTCCGGAGGAGATCGATCGGATCCTTGCCGATGAGGGTGCCGGGGAGATCAGCCTCGAGCACGGGGGAAGGACCCTCGTGATCCGGGCTTCGTCACTTGGAGAAGGTGCGGGCTCGGTGCTCTCAGTTCGCGATATCTCAGAGCGCAATCGCGTCGAGCGGATGAAGGATGAGTTCGTCCTGACCGCGTCACACGAACTCCGCAGCCCCCTGACCTCGGTGCAGGGTTTTGCAGAGCTGCTGCTGATGGAGAGCAGCACACTGACGCCGCGCCAGGCGGAAACGGTCGAGATCATCCTCGAGAACTCCCGGCACCTGGTCAGGCTTCTGAATGACCTGCTCGACCTTGCCCGAAGCGATGCCGGCCGCCTCGAGGTGAAGCCGATCCCAGCCGAAGTCGAGCCGTTGATCATGGATCCCGTTCGTGCGATGTGGGCCCAGGCGGATTCGAAGGGCCAGACGATCGAAGTCGAGATTGCCGAGGATCTTCCGCTGGTCGAAGTCGAACCTGACCGGATAAGGCAGGTGCTGGTCAATCTGATCACCAACGCGGCTGACTACTCACCCATGGGTTCGAAGATCCGGATCAGTGCGAGGCAGGTGGCGGAGCGGATCGAGATCCTGGTCACTGACAACGGTGCCGGGATCCCCCCAGAGCAGATCGAACACATCTTCGACCGCTTCACGCGCGGCGATGCCGGCATCACCCAGCGCATCGACGGCACGGGCCTCGGCCTCGCGATCTCCAAGTCATTGATCGAACTGCACGGGGGCAGCCTCGTTGCCGAGTCGGCGCCGGGCGGGGGCGCCACGTTCCGCATCTCGCTGCCGTTCCTGACCGAGATCAGATCGGCAACTTCGTCCCCGGCAGCGCCACTTGCGGACGGCAGGCCGACCGATGCCTGAACCGACAAGAATCCTGGTCGCCGACGACTCCGAGACGATCCTGCTGCTGATGCGAAGGCGCCTCGAGCTCGAGGGATACGAGGTGATTACCGCAATCGATGGCGAGACCGCGATGGAAGACGCGCGCCGGACCGGCCGCGAAGCGCCGGACGTGATCATGCTCGACGCGATGATGCCGGGTGTTTCGGGACTCGATGTCCTGAGAACGCTGCGCGGCGAGGGTCTGGGGACGCCGGTGTTGATCATCAGTGCCCACCCTCAGGTGCGCGAGATGTTCGACGCCCCGGATCTCGAGGTCAGCGATTACATAGCGAAGCCGATCGACTTCGATGAACTGCTTGCGCTGATCCCCATCCTGACGGCAGAGTGAGCACCGGGGAAAATCAGCTCCGGGCAACCTCGAGCCGGACTTCCTTGCCCTTGATCTTGGTGCCGTCGAGAAACTCGACTGCGCGCTCAGCCTGATCCTCGTCGAGTTCAACGAACGAGAACCGCTCGAGCACCCTGACGTCGGCTATCGCGTCCTCGGGCACGACAGCGCCCTCGCGAAGCGCCCAGCGAAGATCCTCCTCCTCGATTCCGCTGCGGCGGCCGCGGTTGACGAACAGCTTCGCGACACCCTCGCGGGTCTTCCGCTCCGCCCTGCCATCGTCGCTTCCGGCCTCCGTGCCAAGCGTGGTGTCGCGCGTCGGCTCCTCGGCATCGTCAGCCTGCCCTTCCTCGGCAACCGGCTTGGCTGCGGCCGCCGGCTCGATTTCTGAAATCGGCTCAGCGTCGACCCTGAGAGCGTCGTCCTCCGGCTCGGGAACAGCCACAACTGCAGGCTCGGGTTCGGTGTTGCGCCTGCGCCGTCTTGGCCGCGGCGCGTGCTCGAGGCGCTCCTCGGGGGTCTCCCATTCGCCGAGTGACGTGCTGGCCTCGCGCTCGATCCGGCCGATTTCATCGCGCTGTGCAGGGGTGACAAAGGTTATTGCGCGGCCGGTGCGGCCGACGCGGCCCGTACGGCCGATCCGGTGGACGTATGATTCCGTGGTATCGGGGACATCGAAGTTGATCACGTGGGTGACGTGCTCGACATCGAGACCCCGGGCGGCGATATCGGTCGCCACCAGGAGCGGGACGCGGTGCTCCTTGAAGGAGATCATCACGCCGTCCCTCGAACCCTGGCTCATGTCGCCATGGAGGGCCTTGACCGAGAGACCGGTGTTCTTGAGGGCTGACTCCAGTTTCGAGGCGCCGATCTTGGTCCTGCAGAAGATGATCGCCTGCTCGGGCTCCTCGACCTTGAGCAACTCGACCAACCGGGCGGTCTTGTCCTTGGCGGGAACAACGATGAAAGCCTGCGAGATTGCGTCGACGGTCAGCTTCTTCGGGGTGATCTTGATCATCACCGGGTCATACATGTGACCCTCGGCAAGTTTCTTGATCGGCGGCGGCATCGTCGCCGAGAAGAGCGCCGTCTGACGGCCGCTCGGGCACATGCGGAGAATCCGCTCGACATCCTCGAGAAAGCCGAGGTCGAGCATCTCGTCAGCCTCGTCGAGCACGACGAAGCGGGCCGCGGTGAGGACGAGAGAGCGTCGCGCCATCAGATCCTTCATCCGTCCCACTGTCGCGACCACGACGTGGGCGCCTGCCCGGAGCTGCGCCTGCTGAGTGCGGATCGGGGCGCCTCCGAAGACGGCAACGACCTCGATCCCCAGATGCTCGGCGAAGGTGCGCATCGCCTGTGTGACCTGGATGCAGAGCTCACGGGTCGGGGTCAGGATCACCGCCTGGACCTCATCGTTCGACGGGTCCAGGTACTGGAGCAGCGGCAGCCCGAACGCGGCGGTCTTGCCGGTGCCGGTCTGTGCCTGGCCGATCACGTCGTGGCCGGCGAGCAGCGCCGGGATCGCCTCCTCCTGGATCGGAGTCGGTTCTGTGAAGCCAAGCTCATCCAGCGCCTGCTGGATTTCCGGGGAAAGGCCTAGGTCATTGAAAGCTGTCATCTGATTAGTGGCTCGGATCGAGGAGGATTTTGCCGTTCGTGCGTCGTCCGGCGAGCTCCTCATGTACACGGGAGGCTTCGGACAGCGGATGGGTCCCGCTGATCACGGCATGTAGATCTCCTGACGCGGCTGCACCGAATACCTCCTCGATGCCCTCGCGTAGCAGGACGGGCTTTGAGAATAGATGAAAAACCCAGAAACCGACTACGGCTCTGCTGTTTCGCATCAGGTGACCCGTCTTGACGAGGTTCTGTTCACGGGTTGCGATCCCGAAGGTGACCATGCGCCCGAAGGGGGCGATCACCCGCAACATCTGCTCGAACGCGTCGCCGCCGCTCATTTGCAGGACTACGTCGACCTCGCTGCCGTCGTTGGCCGCGAGGATCGCCTCTCCGATTCTGTCAGCGCGCGAATCGATTGCGACATCGGCCCCGAGCTCGAGGGCAAGCGAACGCTTCTCCTCGCTGGATGCGAGCGCGATCACCCGGGCACCCATGCTCTTGGCGAGCTGGACGGCGAGACTTCCCGTACCGCCCGCCGCCGCCTCGACCACGACGCTCTCGCCCGGCTGGACATCGGCTGAGATCCGTAGCAGCGACCGGGCGGTCAGCCCCTGAAGCAGCAGTGACGCAGCCTGATCGTCATCGACTCCGTCCGGAATCGGGACCAGAGCCTCGTTGGGCACCGAGACCTGCTCGGCGTAACCGCCCCTGAGCAGCAACGCGGCGACACGGCTGCCATCTGGTGCGGTCCCGGCGACCTCGGCGCCCGGAATGAAGGGCAGTTCCTGTTTGGCCAGATAGTTGTTTCCCGTCACGTGGGTGTCAGCGAAGTTGACGCCGACCCTCGAAACCCTGACGAGGGTTTCGCCGTCACCGGCCACTGGTTCGGGAATCTCCCCGACGCGGAGGACCTCGGGTCCCCCGAACTCGGTGATCTGGACAGCTTTCACATCGCAAAGTGTCTCAAAAGCCCCATCCGGTCTAGGATTCCCTGCCGTCCACCTCCGCAGGGTGGACGCGTCCAAAACGCCCTGCCACTGATTTCGAGAGGAACCACCGTGTCGCTGACCGTAGTCGGATCGATCGCCTTCGACGCCGTCAAGACCCCATTCGGGGAGCGTGAGCGCATGCTCGGCGGCTCGGCCGTCCACTTCTCGCTGGCCGCGAGCTTCTTCACCGACGTGCGCGTCGTCGGGCCGGTGGGCGATGACTTCGGCGATGCGGAGTTCGGTGTCCTGCACTCCCGAGGGATCAATACCGAAGACATCGAGCGGGTCACCGGCGGAGAAACCTCTTTCTGGAAGGGCCACTACGAGTACGACCGCAATCCGGCCCACACCGACGACACGCAGCTAAACGTCTTCGGGAGTTTCGAGCCGAAGCTTTCCGATGCGTCGATGGCCTCCGAAATGCTGTTTCTCGCCAACATCCAGCCCGATATCCAACGCAACGTCCGCCGGCAGTGCGCGCAGGCCCGGTTCACCGCGCTGGACACGATGAACCTCTGGATCGATATCGCCAGGGACTCGCTGCTCACCGCGATCAGCGAGGTCGACTGCCTGGTCATAAACGATGCGGAGATCCGCCAGCTGACCGGGGAATCCAACCTCGCCCGTGCCGCGAGGGCGATCATGGAGCTCGGACCGCGTGCGGTGGTCGCCAAGCAGGGTGAATATGGGGCCGCGATGTTTGTCCCGGATGGCTTCTTCGCACTTCCCGGCTTCCCGCTCGAGGACGTCCGTGATCCGACCGGCGCCGGTGACAGCTTCGCGGGGGGATTCCTCGGATACCTCGACAGCATCGATGGCGAGATCGATGGAGATGCCCTGCGGAGCGCGATGGCATACGGCACCGTCGTCGCCTCCTACAACGTCGAGGAGTTCGGGACCGAGCGCGTCTCCCGATTGACCCGGAATGAGATCGATGCCCGTTTTGAGGCGCTGCGTTCGATGACGCAGTTCACCGCGGTAACAACGCGATAACCCGCGCGGCCGGAGTGATGGTGAAACTCGCCTGCGCGATCGGCGGGGCTTGTCCCCGGGCAGCGTTCAGCCTGTCGAATCGATGGGCCTGAACTGCGATACTGCTCGGCGGACCCAGCAGAGACGAGATCGAGGGAAGCCGAGGAGACGGTATGGCGAGGGAGCAGAAGAGTGACCAGGCACCGGTAGACGGCGCCGGGGAAGCCGGCAAGGAGACGCTCAGCGTCACCGACAACCGCACCGGGCAGGAGTTTGAATTCCCGATCACCGACGGCACGGTCAAGGCGATGGACTTTCGCCAGATCAAGGTCCATGAAGACGACTTCGGGCTGATGACGTATGACCCCGCCTTCACAAATACCGCGTCGTGCCGATCATCGATCACCTACATCGACGGCGAGGCCGGGATCCTTCAACACCGCGGCTACCCGATCGAACAGCTCTGCGAGAAGTCGACCTTTCTCGAGGTCGCCTACCTGCTCGTCTTCGGCGAGTTGCCGAACTCATCCCAGCTCGGCACCTGGACACATGACATCACCCACCACACCTTCGTCCACGAGGACATCAAGGGGTTCCTGACCGGCTTTCGCTACGACGCACATCCGATGGGAATGCTGCTCGCCTCCGTCGGCGCCCTCTCAACCTTTTATCCCGATGCCAAGAAGCTCGACGATCCGGAGGAGCGATACCTGGCGACGATCCGGTTGATCGCGAAGATGCCCACGCTTGCCGCCTTCTCCTACCGCCACAACATGGGGTTGCCGTATATCTACCCGGACAACGACCTCAACTACTCCGAGAACTTCCTCGCGATGCTGTTCAAGATGACCGAGGCGAAGTTCAAGCCCGACCCTCGACTCGCAAAGGCCCTCGACGTCCTCTTCATACTTCATGCCGATCA
>JBBQZL010000128.1:0-8107 GCA_038207745.1 Solirubrobacterales bacterium | reverse complement strand
GTACTCCTCGGGGGTGGTGTAGCCGACCGTGTCCGGAATGTTGACCACGGTCGCCCCCTCCGCCACGGCGATCGCGCAGATCTCGGCGGTGAACGCGACATCGGCGCGCGTCGCATCCATCGGTGAGAACTCGATGTCGTCGCAGTAGGACTTGGCGTGGGCCACCGCCGCCCGGGCGCCGGCCCGCACGTCATCGCGGGTGTTTCGCATCTGATGCTCGATGTGGATGTCCGAGGTCGAGATGAAGGTGTGGATGCGCGGCCGCTCCGAATCCCGGATCGCATTCCACGCGGCATCGACATCGCCCTTCTGGGCGCGGGCGAGGCCGCAGATGACCGGCCCCTCGACATTTCGCGAGATCTGCTCGACCGCCTCGAAGTCACCAGGTGAGGTGACCGGGAAGCCGGCCTCGATCACGTCGACCCCCAGCCGCGCGAGCTGATGGGCGATCTCGACCTTCTCCTGGGTGTTCAGCGAGATGCCGGGTGACTGCTCGCCGTCTCTCAGCGTCGTGTCAAATATGTGGACGCGGTTCGCGTCTTGAGTCTGGTCCATTGGGACTCTCCTTCTCTGAAGCTCTTCCGATGACGAATCTGTCTCTCGCGGCTGACGCGCCGCCCAGCGCTATTCCCCCCGCGGGGGGAGGAGAAGGAGAAGCGCGAGGCTGTCGGCGGTGCGGGTCATTCGGTGGCCGAAGCTTAGCGTACGCTCCCGCCAGCGCCAAACCATTTCACCACGGAGAGATTCAGATGCAGTCATCGCCAGAATCCCTGTCGCCGAAGCAAGCGCCGATCAGTCGAAGCGCCTGGCTCGCGCTCTTCGGGATGGGCCTCAGCGTCCTGGTCATCGCAAATGACTTCTCGGCGATGAATGTCGCGCTGCCCGCGATGGAGAGGGAGTTCGATACCTCGATCACGACGATCCAGTGGGTGATCAACGCCTACGCATTGACCTTCGGCGTCCTGATCGTCACCGGCGGGCGGCTCGCGGACATGTTCGGACGGCGGGAGATCTTCTTTGTCGGCGCCGGGATCTTTGCGGTCTTCTCGGCGCTTGGGGGCGCGGCGCAGACAGAGACTTGGCTGATCGTCTGCCGGGTCCTGATGGGCATCGGCGGTGCGCTGATGTGGCCTGCGATCCTCGGCATGACCTACGCCGCGCTCCCAAAGGAACGCGCTGGATTGGCAGGGGGCCTGATCCTCGGCGCGGCCGGCCTCGGGAACGCGGTCGGCCCGCTGATCGGCGGATTCCTCACCGACGAGGCGAGCTGGCGCTGGATCCTCTACCTCAACGTCCCGATCGCCCTTTTCGCGATCACCGTGACCTACTTCCTGGTCCATCAGCCGCGCCCGGAGGATCCCGGCGAGCGGATCGACTACGTCGGAGTGGCGACGCTCTCGTTCGGTCTGGTCGCGCTGCTGGTCGCGCTCGACCAGGTCACCGACTGGGGATGGGGCGACCCGCGGATCCTCTTCCTGCTCGGGCTGGCCGCGATCCTGCTGATCATCTTCGTGCCGCTGGAGCGGCGGGCAGGCGCCAGGGCCCTGGTGCCCCGGGAGATGATGAAGAACCGGAGCTTCACCGCATCCTGCATCGCGATCCTCTTCATGTCAGCCACCTTCTTTGCCTCCCTGCTCTACCTGCCCCAGTTCATGGAAAAGCAGCTCGGCTATTCGGCGCTTGACGCGGGACTCGGGATCCTGCCCTTCCTGGGGGTCTTTGCCATCGTCTCGTTCATATCGGGGCCGCTCTACAACCGGATCGGGCCGAAGCCGATCGTTTCGATGGGCGCGCTCTGCATCACGATCGCGCCGCTGCTCTTCTCGCTGGTCGGCCAGAACTCCGCCTACGACTCGCTTGTCGTCGGCATGGTCGTGCTCGGGGTCGGTATCGGGCTCTTCTATGCGGCAACGACCACAGCCGGGGTCACCTCCGTGGATGAGTCCCAGACCAGCCTCGCCGGCGGGATCATCTACATGTTCCAGATCGCCGGCGGCTCGATCGGCCTTGGCCTGACCACCACAGTCTTTGCCTCGCACGACAACTTCGTCGACGGCCTCGACGCGGCCTTCCGGCTCGACTTCATGCTCGCGGCGGTCGGCCTTCTCCTCACCCTGCTGTTCGTCGGCAACAAGGGTCGCGACGCCGAGGCGGAACCGGCCCTGGCGGAACCGGTCGTGGCCTCGGCCTCGGCCGATTAGCCGGGAGTCAGGACGACCTTGCCGATGTTCCTGCGCTCGGCGATCATCTTATGGGCCTCGCCTGCCTGCTCGAACGGGAAGGTGCCGGCGATCACCGGCACGAGCCGGCCCGCGTTGAGATCCTCCATCAGGGGCTCGGTGAGTCGGCCGAGGCTCTTCTCCCGGTCCCACCAGCTCAACATGTTGAGACCGAAGACGCCCTTGTTCTCGCTGATCATCTGAAGGCTCTTCCACCAGGGCATCGTCGCCAGCGGCATCTTCACGAGGCTCTTGACTGCGCTGACGAGGTCACGACGTCCGTCGGTGGTTGCCTCCGAGAGACCGAACATCACCAGTCGCCCACCGGGCCTCAGGAGCCGGTAGTCCTTGCGAAACGAGCTCGGTCCGATCGCATCCATCACCAGGTCGACTCCGACTCCATCGGTGATCCGGTTGATCTCCTTCTCGAAATCCATCGAGCGGTAATCGATCGCGTGATCAACACCCTGGGCGCGGATCGCGTCGTGCTTCGAAGCCGAAGAGGTGCCGAAGATCTCGGCGCCGATGTTGCGGGCGATCTGGGTTGCGGCAATGCCCACTCCACCCGCTGCGGCGTGAATCAGCACCCGCTCGCCGGGCTTGAGGCCGCCCATCACAACAAGCGCGGCATAAGCGGTTCCGTAATTGACCGGGAACGCAGCTCCCTGCTCAAAGCCAAATGAGTCCGGCAGCGGAAGTGCCTGGTCGGAGTTGATGCTGACCATCGAGGCATGGCCGCCAAAGCGTGTTCCGGCCATTACCCGATCGCCGACCGCAAAATCAGCGACCTCGACGCCGACCGACTCGACCTCTCCCGCCACCTCATATCCGAGGACCGCGGGTGGTTTCGGTGCATCGGGATAGAGCCCGACGCGAGCCATCGTGTCGGCGAAGTTGAGACCGGAAGCACGAACAGCGATCCGGATCTGCGTCGGCCCGACTTCCGGATCAGGACGCTCCTCGACCTCGAGGACCTCCACCCCGCCATTGCCTGTCTGTACGAGCGCACGCATATCGGGTCAGCCTAGCGACGCAGCGTGGCGGGCCTAGAAATCAACTGAGCGGCCGGTCTCGAAACCCTCCAGCAGGACGATCTTCTCGATCGTCGATGGGGAAACGGGGGCGTCCGTGGTCAGTGCCATCACGGCCTGGCGCACGCCCGATGCGGCCCCGACCGCGGCCGAGATGATGTTTACGCCCTCCTCGCCGAGCTTCGAGCCGACCGTGCCGATCATTCCCGGCTGGTCGGTGTAGCGGAGGACGGAAACGTGATCGCCGAAGGGCAGATAGAAGCTCTCGCCCCAGACCGAAACGAGGTAGGGGTCCTTTCGCGGTCCGACGCCGGTGCCCGCGACCTCGATCGTCTCGCCCCCGGACTCGATCCTGACCGTCACCAGCTCGGTGAAATCCGCCGACGTGGACTCCCGCATCTCGACGACCTCGATCCCCCGGGCCTCCGCCATCTGCGGGGCATTGACCAGATTCACCTGCTCCTCGGTGTGCCCCGAGAGGATCCCGACCAGAACAGCGATGCCGAGAAGACGGGTGTCGTGATCGGCCAGCCTGCCGCGGAACTCCACCTCGACCTTGTCGATCGAGCCGGTGTCAAGTGCCTGGGCCAGACGGCCGAGACGCTCGCAGAGCGGCACGAACGGTGCAAGTGCCTCCATCGACTCTGGGCGCATCGCGGCGATGTTGACCGCGTTGGTGACCACCGCACCGGTCAGCGCGGCCGTCACCTGCTCGGCGGTGACGATGCCGGCGCGGTCCTGCGCCTCAGCGGTCGAGGCTCCGAGATGCGGAGTCACAACGACGTCAGGCCGGCCGAAGAGCGGATGCTCGGTGAATGGCTCCTCGGGGAAGACGTCAAGCGCCGCGCCGCCAACCTTGCCGGACTCGAGGCCGGCCAGGAGGTCGTCGAGATCGACCAGCTCGCCTCGCGCACAGTTGATGATCCGGACGCCGTCGCGCATCTTTGCGATCGAGTCGGCGTTGATCCACCCGATCGTCTCAGGCGTCTTCGGCAGATGCAGGGTGATGAAGTCTGCCCGCTCGTAGACCTCATCCGGCGTTGCGGCGCCCTCGACGCCCAGCTCGCGAAAGCGCTCGGCGGAGACAAACTTGTCGAAGGCGATCACATCCATGTCGAAGGATTGGGCGCGCTTGGCGACAAGCTGCCCGATCCGGCCGAATCCGAAGACCCCGAGGGTCTTGCCGTACAGCTCGGAGCCCTTGAAGCTCGACCGCTCCCACCTTCCGGCGGCAAGCGAGGCGTCGGCACGTGGAATGTTTCGGGCAAGAGCCAGGGCGAGTGCCATTGAGTGTTCTGCGGCGGCCACGGAGTTGGATTCCGGCGCATTGGCGACGATGATCCCGCGCTTCGTGGCGGCAGGGATGTCGACGTTGTCGACCCCCGTGCCTGCGCGACCGATCACCTTGAGGCGGGTGCCACGCTCGATCAGGTCAGCTGTCATCTTTGTCCCCGAGCGGATCAGGATCGCGTCGTAGTCCCCGATCTTCCCGGCCAGCTCGCCGGCGTCCATCTCGAAGCCGAGATCGACGTCGAAGTGCTCCCTCAGCAGGTCGATGCCCGAGTCAGCGATCTTCTCCTTGACCAGAACCCTCGGGGTCCCGCCGGCAGCATCACTCACGCGACGGGCTCCGCCGGTGCGCCGGCGAGTTCGAAGACGCTCTCGGCTGCACCGACTGCGGCGCCGGGCTCACACTCGTGGCCCAATCTCCGCATCGCCATCTCGAGCGCACTCAGTGCGACGACGATGTCGAAGGCTCCGTAATAGCCGCAGTGGGCGATCCGGACGATCTTGCCCTTCAGCTGATTCTGGCCCCCGGCGATCGTGACTCCCATCTGATCGCGCATCGACTTCGGCACCGTGCCGCCGTCGATCGACCCGGGCAGGCGGGCGGCGGTTACGACATTCGCGCCAACGTCATCCGGACCGAATCGCTCCAACCCGATTGCGGCAACGCCCGCCCGTGCGGCCCGGGCGAGGATCGCGTGGCGCGCAAAGACATTGTCGAGACCTTCCTCGAGAATCATCGTCAGGGCCGTATCGAGAGCCATCCAGAGCGTCACGGCAGGCGTGAACGGGCTGTTTGCAGGCTGCTGACGCTGGCCCTTTGCCGCCTTGTTCCAATCGAAGTAATAGCGGCGACCCGGGTTCTCGGCGGCGGCATCGAGAGCTCGCTGCGAGACGGATGCGAAGCCAAGGCCGGGAGGACACATCAGCGACTTCTGCGAACCCGAGACGACCACGTCCACTCCCCACTCATCCTGCGGCAGGTCTATCGCGCCGAGGCCGGATACGGCGTCGACGACCAAGATCGTGTCGTGCCTGCGGGCAACCTCGGCAAGCGTCCTGATGTCATGGACGACGCCTGTCGATGTCTCGGACTGGGTCACAAATAGCGCCCGTGCCGGCCTCTCGAGGGCCGCGAGGGTGGAATCGACCCGACCAGGGTCGATCTTCGTCCCCCACTCGAACTCGAGATGGGTCATATCCGTGCCATAGGCGCCGCAGAGCTCGGCCCAGCGCTCGCCGAACTTTCCGGCGGAGGCGACGACGGCCGGTTCACCGGGCAGGGTCAGGTTGGCGACGGCGGACTCGAGTGCTCCGGAGCCCGAGGAGGCGAAGACGAGCACGTCGTTCCCTGTCTGGAAAACGGTCTTCAGATTGCCGAGAGCACGCTCGTAGATCTCGATGAAGGCCGGGGCGCGGTGATAGAGGATCGGCTCCGCCATCACCTGGCTGACCGACGGGGGCAGAGGCGTCGGCCCTGCGGTCACCAGGTACTGCTTGTTGAAGATGTTCGGATTTGTCGTCATCGGGCGCCGCAGGTTATTGAACCGAACGGGTGGACTACTTCCGACCCTCTGGGTAGGCTTGCGGCGTCCGCGCGATGCGGGCAGATTCATACAGAGAAGGAGCACACCTTGTACCCAGTCACCTATGAGGCGGACTACCTGCGTGATCGCAATCGCGTAACCGTCTTTTTCCGCTATCTCCTGGCGATTCCGTGGTTCATCGTCTGGTTCATCTACGCGATTGCGGCGGCAGTCGTAACCCTGATCGCGTGGTTTGCGCTGCTGTTCACGGCGAAATACCCGGAGGGCATGTACCGATTCAACTCGGGTTTCCTCCGCTTCCATACCCGCGTCAGTGCCTGGATCACGCTCCAGACTGATGAGTGGCCACCGTTCGGATTTGGCGAGGAGCCGGCTTATCCCGTGCGCGTGAATATCGGCCCGATGGAGCGCCAGAGCCGGGCGAAGGTCTTCTTCCGGTTCATCCTGATGGTCCCGCTGTATGTGCTCCTGTATGTCGGGATTTCCGCCCTCCAAAGCGGCGCAGCGGGCGTTGCCTGGTTCACGATCGTCTTCCGCGGCTACCAGCCAAAGGGGGTCCATGACGCATTGGCCTTCGTAAACACGTGGGGGGCCCGGGTGACGGCATACGCGCTCCTCTACCTGACCGACGCATACCCGCCGGTCGGCGACGAGGGCTATACCGCGACGGCCGCGGCGGCGCCTGCAGCGCCGGCCCCGCCTGCTGCTCCGGCTGCGCCGGCACCTCCGCTCGCCTAGAGCGGCGGGAGACAATCAGATGAGTGAAAAGGGAATCGAGATCGGCGACGGCTATGCCGTCGCCGATCTCGACGATCTTGGCGAGGGATTCGGATTCCGCAAGATCCGCAAGGACCTCGACGTCAAGGAGTTCGGCGTCAATGCGATCGTGATTCCGCCCTCATATGCGACCGGCAGCCACTTCCATGATCAACAGGAGGAGCTGTACTTCGTCCATCGGGGCGAGATCGAGATGGAGTTCGGCGACGGTGCCAAACACACCCTCGGTGAGGGTGGCGTGGCAAGAGTGGACGCAGCGACCGTCCGGACAGTCCGAAATCACAGCAAGGACCAGGAAGCCGTCTACGTCGTAGTCGGCGCCAAGGGTGGATACGTCGGCCGCGATGGTCAGCACCCCGAGGGCGATGACGGTTTCGGCGGGCCGATCGCCGACTAGCGGCAATCACTCGTTCTTCGGCACAGAAAAGCCCCGGCTCCGAATCCGGCGCCGGGGCTTTTTCATTCGAGAACCGGCACTCCCGACCGACTCCCTGAGACTCGGTGCCGCTCTAGAACTCGGTGTCGATCCAGGGCATCATCGAGCGAAGGTCGCCGCCGACCTTTTCGACCTGGTGGTCGACGCCCTCCTGGCGCATCCGGTCGAAGTTCTCTCCACCGGCCCGGTTCTCGGCGATCCACTCGCGGGCGAACTCGCCCGACTGGATCTCGCTGAGGATCTGCTTCATCGCCGCGCGCGACTCCGGCCCGATCACTCGCTTGCCGCGCGTCATGTCGCCGTATTCGGCGGTGTTGGATATCGAGTAGCGCATGCCCTGGATGCCCTTCTCGTACATCAGGTCGACGATCAGCTTCAGCTCATGCAGACACTCGAAGTAGGCAAGGCGCGGGTCATACCCGGCCTCGACCAGCGTCTCGAAGCCCGCCTTGACCAGTTCGGAGGCGCCGCCACACAGCACGGCCTGCTCGCCGAATAGATCGGTCTCGCACTCATCCTTGAAGGTTGTCTCGATGATGCCTGCCCGGCCACCGCCGATTCCGGAGGCATAGGCGAGGACGAGGTCGTGTGCGCGGCCTGTGGCGTCCTGATGGACCGCCATCAGGCAGGGCACGCCCTGTCCGTCCTCGTACTGACGGCGGACCAGGTGCCCTGGGCCCTTCGGGGCGACCATTCCGACATCGACGCCTGCGGGGGGCGCGATCTGGTCAAAATGGATCGCGAAACCGTGCGCGAACATCAGCAGGTTGCCCTCTGAAATGCCGTCGGCGATCTCCGCGTCCCAGATCT
>JBBQZL010000127.1:0-8154 GCA_038207745.1 Solirubrobacterales bacterium | reverse complement strand
GGAGACGACCTGAACCTGCCGCGAAAGGAATTTGACCTACTGGCCGAACTGGTCCGGCACGCGGGCCAGGTGGTCACCAGGGAGGACCTCATGGCCAACGTCTGGGACGTCAACTGGTTCGGTTCCACCAAGACCCTCGATGTTCACATCAGGGCGCTGCGCAAGAAGCTCGGTGACGACGCCTCCAAGGGTCGGTACATCCAGACGGTGCGCGGAGTGGGTTTCCGGTTCGCCGCACCGGGAGATGATCAGTCGTAAGCCTTCGAACGCGACTTCTGTTTGCCGTTGCCTACGTCTTGCTGCTGGCGCTGATCGCGCTGGGAATCCCCCTCGCTCTCAGCCTCCGCGACCGGGTCAACACAGAGGTCAGAAGCCAGGCCCAGAGCCAGGCCGCGATCGTCGCCGCAAGCTCGAGCACCCTGGTCGAAACGCCTCGCAGTCCCACCCTCGCCCGTCTGGCCCGGATCTCGGCACGAACCGTCAGAGGCCGCGTGATCGTGGTTGACCGGGCTGGAACCGTTGTCGCAGACAGCGGCGACCCCGGCACGGTCGGCGCCAGCTACAGCTCGAGGCCGGAGATCGCCGTTGCGCTTCGCGGTGGTCGCTATCAACGCGAGAGATCGAGTCAAACGCTGGGGACCCAGATACTCGCGACATCGCAGCCGATCGTCAGGGGCAGAAGGACTGTCGGGGCGGTCCGGATCACCCAGAGCGTCGCCGCCGTGCAGTCGGCGATCCAGCGATCTCTTGTCGGCCTCGGGCTGCTCGGGATCGTTGTCCTCGCACTTGCGCTGGCGGTCGGCGCCGTGATTGCCCAGCAGATCGCGCGACCGATTCGCAGGCTCGAGACCGCGGCACATCGGGTCGCCACCGGAAACGTCGAGACCAAGGCCAAGGTCGAGGGAAGCGCCGAGCAACGCTCCCTGGCCCGATCATTCAATGAGATGACGGCACGCGTCGCGAGGCTGTTGAAGAGTCAGAGCGAGTTCGTCGCCGACGCCTCCCACCAACTCCGCACGCCGCTGACGGGACTCCGCCTCAGGCTTGAAGGCCTCCGGGAGGAGACTGACGACAGCCGCGAGCAGGCAGAGATTGACGCCGGCCTCCGGGAGGTCGACCGGCTATCCCAGATGGTTGATGAGCTGCTGATCCTGAGCCGGGCCGGTGAGCATGAGCTGCCCGGGGAGAACCTCGACCTCGGCGATCTCGCAGGCGCAGCCTTCGATAGGTGGAGCAATGCGACGGGAGGGCGGTCGTTGGGCCTGCGGGAGGCAGATTCCCCGAATCCGATGCGGATCTTCTGTGCGCGCGCGGACTTCGATCGGGTGCTCGATGCCCTGATCGAAAACGCCGTCAACTACTCGCCGCCGGATGGCGAGATAGTGATCGCCGTCGACCCCGGGATGATCCAGATATTCGACCAGGGGCCTGGGCTCGAAGCGGGTGAGGAGGAGGCCGTCTTCGAGAGGTTTGTGCGCGGCAGCGCCGGGCGCCGAGGCGTCAAGGGGACCGGCCTCGGCCTCCCGATTGCCCGCGAGCTGGTGGGCCAGTGGGGCGGCACCGTCACGATCGCCGGTCGCCCGGGGCAGGGAGCCGTGGCCACCGTGAAATTGCCCGAACCGCGGGATGGCGAGAGATGAACCCCTTGCTTCCTTGCCAGCTCTTAGCCAACCGATATCTAGGATCATCCGGGTGAATCCAGAAAATCCCCGACGCCGCGTCACCGCCAGCGCTGTCCGCTGGACCCTGCTCGGGATCCTGGGCCTGGCCCTCGCCGTCGGCGTCGCGCTGGTCGCGAGCAGCCTCGCAAGTCAACGGATCGGCCTTTCGGACGAGCCGATCTCAGCCGGAAGCGCACTCCAGCCGCCTCGAAGCGGAGACAACTCAACCACCCGCCCAGGCGACGAAACACATTCGAAGGGGACAACTCCCACACCTTCAGACACGACAGGGCCGGGGACCACGACCATTCCGGTCTCACCGACGACAACGACATCGCCGCCGACGTCATCACCCTCGACCTCGCCGCCGGCGGCACCCACCGCGACCACACCGGCCCCGCCCGACATTCACGGCGATGACGGCGGCCAGAGCCACGGCGGCGGCTCCGGCGACGATTAGCCTGGCCGCCGGGCCGAATCGGCCGCCCTGGGAAGGAACTCCTAGCTCGTCAGATCCACTGTCAGCCGGGAGACGTTGACGCTGTTGGACCCCGCCGTGAAGTCCGCGCGAAGGACGATCTCGTACAGGGCACTGGGATCAAGTGCCACGGGCGAGGCAGCCGCGTATGTCCGGCAGGTGTCATCTGTGCGTTCGGTGTCATCCGATATCGGCGTTGCGCCGCTCGGATGGGGAGCCGCCGAAGTCGGCCTTTCCGAAAACATGAACACGCGTGTGATCTTTGCCGCCGCTGAAGCCGCGTAGCAAAGCTCAAAGCTCTTGACCGAGACCGGCTGACCCTGGAGGACGGCGGGCAAGGTCAGGGCGGCGTTGTAGAACTTGAAAGTACCAGCCGCCGTCGAGGTCAGGTCCGCCTCCCCCGAGAAATAGGTGACGGACTGTGTCGCGCCCGAACCTGCAGAGATCCAGTTCGCAGGCGAGACCGCGAGTGTCGTCTCCGCCCTGCGCGGTGCGAATGCGGTGTTCGCATCGTCCTTGGTGATGTACTTCTGGCCGGTTGCCTTCTTGGTGATGTAGGTCTTCTTCACGACCTTCTTGGTGACGTAGGTCTTCCTGGCGGCGTTCTTGGTCAGGAAACCGGGCCCGCCGAAGGCCGGAGAGATGACAAAACCCGCAAGCGCCACTGACGCGACGGCAACCAGGGCGATCACACGAACTGAAACTCCCAAGAACCTCTTCTTCTTCCCCTGCACCATATTCCCGGCCTCTCTGTAACGGCTCCCGGCCAACGCCTGGTGCCAAAGAATTGTGGCCCGGAGCCTATGCGATCCAGGCGAGCTCACGCAAGGCTTCCCGGCGGCCGGGACTAACCTCAGGGAATCGAGCCTGTCAGCAAAGAGCCAGACCCGTCCGACCTGCCTGGACCCGGGAAGAGCCACCGCCGCCCGACCCGGTTTATCCCCGGCCGGCACCTTCACTGGCGGATCACCAGCAGGCGCAAGCTCCTCCTGCGAGGTGGATCGGCTGCAGCGCTGCTCGCAGTTGTCGGACCGGGTGTCCTTGCCGGGTTGTCCGACGACGATCCGGCCGGGATTGCCACCTACTCGATCCTCGGCGCCGACTATGGCTACGAGTTGCTCTGGGTCCTCGCGCTCTCGACCGCTGCGCTGATCATCTTTCACGAGCTGGGCGTACGGATGGGGGTCGTCACCGGAAAGGGCCTGATGACCTTGATCCGCGAGCATTTCGGCAATCGAAGCACCAAGCTGGTCCTCGGGGCGCTGCTGATCGCCAACACGGGCACCCTCTGCGCCGAGTTCGCAGGCGTCGCCGCAGGCCTGGAGCTTCTCGGTGGCGTGAGTCGATACGTGAGCGTTCCCGCTGCTGCGATCGGAGTCTCGCTGCTGGTCCTGCGAGGGTCCTTCAAGTACGTCGAGCACGTGTTGCTGGCGCTCAGCGCCGTCTTTCTCGCCTACATCGCGTCAGGCATCCTTGCCCACCCCGACTGGGGCGCCGCGGCAAAGGGGCTCGTGGTGCCCGGTATTCCCCTCAACCGGGAAGCCGTCCTGGTCGCGGTTGCGACGCTGGGAACCACGCTGGCGCCGTGGGGATTGGCATTCATCCAGTCATATGCCGTCGACAAGAAACTCACGGTCAAGGACCTCAAGTACGAGCGGATCGATGTCATCGTCGGCGCAGTGCTGACCGGGGTGATCGGCCTCTTCGTGGTCCTGGCATGTGCGGCAACGCTTCATCCGATGGGCATCAGGATCAATGACGCAAAGGACGCGGCATTGGCTCTCGAGCCGCTCGCGGGAGCAGTTGCCTCCACACTCTTCGGCGTCGGATTTCTGGGAGCCGCCCTTCTCGCCGCGGCGATCGTCCCGCTCTCGACCGCCTACTCCGTTTCCGAGGCCTTCGGCAGGGAGGCCGCGATCGACGACAGCTTTGAAGAGGCCCGCCTCTTCTACGCCAGTTATGGAGTGATCGTCTCCATTGCCGCCTTGCTCGTCCTGGTCCCCGGGGCCCCGTTGATTCCGATCCTCTTCCTCTCCCAGGCGCTCAACGCGGTTCTGCTGCTCGTCCTCCTCCCCTTCCTGCGCTCGCTCGGACGCAACCCTGAGGTGATGGGCGAGCATGCCCTGGGCCCGGCCGGAAGATGGACGACGGGGATCGCCCTTGGGCTGGTCGTCCTGGCAGTGGCTGCGCTCGCCGTGCTGACCGTGATCTGAACCCCTAGACGACGTCCGATCTGGCTTCGATGCGTCCAACCTTGACCGCATCCTGAACGGCGGCGTAGTCGCGCTCATTCTGGTCGGCGTAGGCCTCGGCAAAATCCGCAATCGCGTCGTCGAAGGCGTCGCCCTTGCCGAGATATGAGGAAATTGCGATCCGGTCACCTGATCTCGCGTGCGCCCGGGCCAGTGTCCACCCGCAGGCCTGCGCGTAGAACGTCAATCCGCGCGGCTTCAATGCATCCACATCGATCGAGTGCTTGCCGTCCCAGAGCTGGCGCACATAGAAGTCGCGGTCGACGCCATCGAGGCCGGTCACCGGCAACCAGCCGAGCATCACGTCACTTGCGGCCTGCATCAGCCACTGCCCCTGGACGACCCTCTCGCCGTGGTTCTCGAATTCGCTCGGCTCGGTGTACTTCTCCAGCACCGATGCCTCGGCCTCCTTGCACTGGAGAAAGAGGGGGTCGCTGTTGTCGCGACCGGTCATCATCACTATCCAGGCACGGGTCCCGACGCTGCCGACCCCGACGACCTTGCGGGCGAGATCCACGTACCGGTAGCCCTCCAGAAGCTTCTGGCGGTCACCCTGGAGGCTCTCGCGATATCGATCGAGCGTGTCCCTCATCCAGCCGACAAAGCCCTCCCGCTCCTCCCCTGAGAGCAACTCCTCGATCGGAACGATCAACGGCGGGTCGCTGATGATCCGGCGTTCGCCGTCGACAAGATGCGACAGCCGGTCGAAGGCCCGCATCGAGTTCTTGTGCTTCGCCTTTCCGACGTTCTTCTCGGCCTGCTTGAGCCGATCGGCGCTGACCAACCCCTGCATCTGGCGGAAGATATCGTCGGTGCTGAGGCGCGCGTACCAGATTTCGAGGTTTCCCTGGCCGGCAAACTCGCGCATCGCTGTGCGATACGACTCAACCGACTTGAGCACCGCGGCCCGGCCTTCCTTGCTGGTGAAACCGCGATCCCTGCCTGCGATCGCGAAGCTTGCCGCAAGGCGTTTGACATCCCACTCCCACGGTCCCGGATGCGTCTCATCGAAGTCGTTGAGGTCGAAGACGAGACTCCGGTCCGGTGCCGCAAAGACACCGAAGTTGGAGAGGTGCGCGTCGCCGCAGAGCTGAACCGGCAGTCCCGACTGTGGCGTATCCGCCAGGTCCATCGCCATGATCGCCGCGCCACCGCGATAGAACGTGGACGCCGACGCGAGCATCCGCCCGTAACGGATCGGGACCAACTCGGGAATCCTCGTCTTGGCCTGCTCCTCGAGCAACTCAACCACGTCGCGGCGATCTTCACCGGGACGCCACTCACCGTGGCTCGCACGTGGCGTACGCGTCCGCGCCGACTTGCCCGCAGCCGAGCGCTCTGGGGGAAGTGGATGCGAGATCATCGGAGGAGATTCGTCTGATGGCATGCCACAAGCCTAGCCACCTGGCACGCCACCTTGATCTATTGCGTCCAACCGGCGATCGCGACGACTGCGCTGCCAGGACTGGCAGTTGACCTTCCGGCTGCTGTGTCGCGCGTCCCCGAAGCGAAGGCAAACGGTTCGCCCCTCAGAACTGACGAGCTGATCAGGCTGGATCACCCCGCCGCCGACGAAACAGAGGCTTGGGCCGCTGCCCCATTCGCCCTCTTCAACCCGCGGGGCGTTCGCGTCCTCGGCGGTTGCCGTGGTACGGACGAACGCCACATCCGCGCCCTGGCCAGCCGCTTCTAGAGCGGGCTCCCGGGATCATCCGGCATCTTGCTCTCGACAGAGTCGGGGTCGAGAATGCTGGTATTGCCATCGGGGTCGATCCCGTATTCCTCATGGGCACGGCGTTGCCGCAACAGGTCCCAGTAGCGATCCAACTCAACCTTGATCGCCTCCAGTCGCGCGTGCTGCCAGGGCAGGAGACCTTCCTGCTGACCACCCGCCGTGAGCAGATCGTGCTCCTCGGCAACAAGTTCCTCGATGTGATCTTGCACCTTCTGATCGCCGTCAACCGCCACGTGCAACTCCTTCTCTTCCATTCGCTTTCAGATCTCGGATACCCATCATCCCACCGTCGCCCGCAAGCGGGAGCGGCGCGCGGCGAACGCTGAGAAGATTGCCCCAGCCTCGCCGGATGTTCAGGAGCAGTTCAGGCCAAACGGTGAGAATCCATCAGCGATGCCCGAAAACAAACCAGAGAGGATGTCCGCCAGATGAACTTCGGTGACGTGCTCGTGGTCGAGGACGATGATGACCTAAGGCGGGTGCTCAGACAGGGGTTGTGCGAGGAGGGCTTCACCGTCACGATCGCCCGAACCGGAGCAGAGGCCCTGGCCCTCGCCGAGTCGGGCAGCCACGACCTGATCGTCCTCGATATCGGCCTGCCGGACGCTGATGGCAGAGACGTCTGCCAGGCCTTGCGATCCCGGGGTACTGACGTCCCGGTCCTCTTTCTGACCGCCAGCGATGCCGCAACGGACCGCGTCTCCGGGTTCGGTGTCGGCGGAGACGACTATCTGACAAAACCATTTGAGTTCGCGGAGCTCGTCGCGCGGCTGCAGGCACTCGCGCGTCGCTCGAATCTGGATAGGCGAGCCTCGGTCGGCGACCTCCGCCTCGACCCCGTGAGTCACAGGGTCTCGACCAGCGTCGGAGAGGCGGAGCTGACTCCGACGGAGTTCCGTCTCCTTGGGGCCCTTGCCGCGAGGCCGGGGGAAGCGGTGCGGCGCCGCGAGATGGTTTCCGCCGCCTGGCCGTCAGGCGCAATCGTCCATGACAACACACTTGATGTCTACCTCGCCCGCCTGCGGAAGAAGATCGCCGCGGTGGAAAGCACAGCCTCGATCCAGACCGTGCGCGGCGTCGGGTATCGGCTCGAATGAAGGGCGGACTGCGCCGGCAGCTCACGATCACCGTGACAGCCGTCTCAGCGGTGACGCTTCTCTTGCTGGTTGTCGGTTTCAACGTCGCACTTCGCTCGAGTCTCAGCGCTGACGCCGATCGCCTGCTCGAGGCGCGAGCCCAGGCCGCGTTGGAGGGCCTGGATGTCGTCGATGGACAGGTATCCGTTCGCGAGTCCTCCGATTCCGGGGCGCCCGATGCCCAGGTCTGGATCTACTCCGGAAGCCGGAACATCGAAAAGCCACCGGTCAACGAGCGGATCAACGGACTTGCCAACTCTCTCGCAACGATGGGCGACGGCACGATCGAGGATGCCCCGGGTGACGTCCGCCTGTACGCGACGCCGATCCAGGAGAAGTCGGCTTCGGTCGGCACGGTCGTTGCGGGCATCTCGCTTGATCCCTACGAGCGGACTGCGGAGCGAGCTCTGGTCGCTTCAATCATCCTGGCGGTGCTCGTCCTGATCCTGATTGCGATTGCGACGCGTTTGACCGTCAACCGCGCGCTTCGCCCGGTCGCCAGGATGACTGCCGACGCCGCCGACTGGAGCGAGCACGACCTCGATCGACGCTTCAATCCCGGCAAGCCCAACGACGAGCTGACAGAACTTGCGGCCACCTTCGACCAGATGCTCGACCGGATGGCGGCGATGGTGAGACACGAGCGAAACTTCTCCGCCGAGGTCTCGCATGAGCTCCGAACCCCTCTCTCGTCAATCTCGGCCGAGGCCGAGGTGGCGCTGCTTCGTGACCGTGAGGCCGGCTCCTACCGCCACTCGCTCGAGCGGATCTCAAACCGTTCCCAGGAACTCAGCGAAATCCTCGAGACGCTGCTCTCCGTCGCCCGCGCGGGCGGGGTCTCCTCCCTGGGAGAGACCTGTGATCTCGACGAAGCCGTGATGGCGGCAGTTCG
>JBBQZL010000126.1:0-8201 GCA_038207745.1 Solirubrobacterales bacterium | reverse complement strand
GGTCGTCCTGGTCGTGATGATCGGAGGAACAGCGCTCTCATTCGCCCAGCTCGGTTGGATTCCGTATCACCCGACCCCGTTCTCGCTGCCGCAGTGGATGGGCTCATGGTTCGAGATCTATCCGGTCTGGGAGACCCTGGCGGCCCAGGTCTTTGCCGCTCTGTTTGTCGTCGGGTCCTACTACCTGGCAGAGGAGCTCAAGGACCGGCGACCGCGCCGCAGGGGACTTCAGCCGACCGCGGTCAAGGGTGTGCGCCCGTCAGCGCGCCCCGATCTCATGCCGGAAGAGGAACTGGTCTCCTAGGTCTCTCGTCCCGGCCGCGTCCGTCGCCGGCGCTAGCTTTCGGCGCATGAGCTGGCACAAGGGACGCCTCGCAGCGTTCGATATCGAGACAACAGGCGTCGACACCGAGAGTGACCGGGTCGTCACGGCCGCGGTCAGCGTTGTCGGGGGCGGGCTCCCGACGGAGAGCCATGCATGGCTCGTGGATCCGGGCATCGAGATCCCCGCCGGCGCGACCGCTGTCCACGGCGTGACCACCGAACGCGCCCGATCCGAGGGCACCGCCGCCGCCGATGCGATATCGGAGATCGTCGAGACGCTGGGGCAGGAGATCATGGACGGCGTCCCGATCGTCGCCTTCAACGCGCGCTTCGATCTCACCTGTCTGGACCGGGAATCTCGCCGCTACGGACTCGAGTCACTCCTGGACCAGGTCGATGGCTCCGGAGGGATGCTTGTGATCGACCCGCTGATCCTCGACAAGAAGGTGGACCAGTTCCGCAGGGGGTCCAGAAAGCTGGTCGACGTCTGCGCCCACTACAAGATCCAGCTCGACGAGGCACACGACGCCAACGCCGATGCGATCGCCGCCGCTCGCGTGGCGTATCGGATCGGGGACACCAAGGAAGAACTCCAAGGTCTGACGCTGCGGGACCTTCACGATCAACAGGTCCTCTGGGCGGCCGAGCAGGCCAAATCGCTGCAGGAGTATTTCGAGAAGCAGGGCCGCACAGAAATGGTCGAGGGGGCGTGGCCGGTGATTCCGTTTCCGGCCGAGGGCGGTGCGCCTGCCGATGTCTGAAGAGTGACCAAACAACGCAAGGAACACCGATGCCGCCGGATCAATCCGCCCGTCAAGTTCAAGAGGTAGGCCGGCCGTGGACTAGGAAAGCTCCGGAGGCATCGCCTTCGGGCCGTCCGGATAGAGCCAGTTCAGATCTGCTTCGCTCATCTCGTTGGTGTTCGCAAGCTCCGGTGGAGCCCCGACGATAAGCCAGAGTTGGTCTTCGTCGGTGTCATTGAAGGGCTGGCGCATCGATCCCGGATCAACGAGCACTGCGTCCATCGGTCCCAACCTCAGAAGCTCGTCGTCGACTCTGAGCTTGCCTGCGCCCTCGAGCAGGAGATAGAGCTCCTGAGTCTCACGGTGGCGATGGCGGGTTGACGCCTGGCCGGGCTCGACCCGCCAGAGCCGTGCCCCGAGAGAATCGGATTCGAGCTGTTTTGCCAGATCCGTATTCAGCACGCCCATCTGATTCGAGCGCCGCCAGAACGAGTCCTCAGATCGCAAGATCCGATAGGCCATGGGGCAGTCGCCTGACGTCCCTCAGAGTCCCTTGACGACGTCCCGAGCCGTCTCGACGTCGGCATCGGTGATCTTGCGAGAGAGCGTGATCGCTTCGAGAGTCTTGCCGGCTTCAGCGAGCGCGACAAGCTCGTCTGGAACCCCGGCGCTGGACAACTCGTACGGAATTCCCGCGTTGTCAGACAGGATCTTCAGCTGCCTCTCGATACCGGGCATTCGCTCATTGATGAGATCAAAGTTCTTCTCAAGCTGTTCTGCGCTGAATGCGGCCGGCATCTGACTCCTCGATTTCCAGGCTTTGGACGCGGACTTCTACGCGCCTTGCGATCGATCTACCTGAGCACGCGGATCAGCTTCTTGTTGACGAACTCCTCCATGCCGTAGCGGCCGAGTTCTCTGCCGAATCCGGATCGCTTCACACCCCCGAAGGGCAGCTCGGCACCGTCGGCGCCGACACCGTTGATGTAGACCATCCCCGTCTCGAGGCTGTCTGCCACCCGGAGAGCCTGCTCCGGATCGTTCGAGAAGACGTATGAACCCAGGCCAAACGTGGTGTCGTTGGCGAGTTGAATCGCGTCTTCCTCGGAGCCGACCCGGTAGACGGTGGCAACCGGCCCGAAGAACTCCTCGCGATAGGCGTCGTTGTCCGGCGAGACGTCCACCAGCACCGTGCCCTGGAAGAAGTTCTTGTCTCGATCGCCGCCGGCGGCGATACGCGCCCCCTGGGCGACCGCGCGATCAAGCTGGTCCTGCAGGTGCTCCGCGGCATCGGCCGAGGAAAGCGGCCCGAGTTCCGTGTCGGCGGAGGTCGGGTCTGCGGGCTCGGCAGCCGTCATGCCTGCTGTGAACCCCTCGAGGAACTGATCGTAGAGCTCGTCGGCGACGATGAATCGCTTCGCGGCGTTACAGGACTGGCCGCTGTTGTCCAGCCGACCCGCAACCGCGGCAGATATGGCCTCGTCGAGGTCGTCGGCGCCGAGAAGAATGAACGGATCGGAGCCTCCGAGCTCGAGCACGACCTTCTTCAGATTGCGTCCGGCAATCTCGGCGACGGCAGCACCCGCGCGCTCGGAGCCGGTGAGTGAGACGCCTTGAACTCGAGGATCGGCGATCACGTCGGCGATCTGATCGGTTGAGGCAAAGATGTTCACGTAGGCGCCGGAGGGGAATCCGGCATCCCGGAACATCGCCTCGATTGCCTCGCCGGACTCGGGGCATTGTGACGCGGGCTTGAGAAGGATCGTGTTGCCAAGCGTGAGATTCGGGCCGGCGAACCTGGCCACCTGGTAGTAGGGAAAGTTCCACGGCATGATCCCGAGCAGGGGGCCAACCGAGTTTCGGCGGATCAGCGCCGTGCCTTCGCCCGCCAGGAGCGATATCGGCTCGTCCTTGAGGAACTCCTCCGCGTTGTCTGCGTAGTAGCCGTAGATGTCGGCGCAGAAGTCCACTTCGCCGAGTGCCTGCTCGACCGGCTTGCCCATCTCCCTGACGATGATCTCGGCAAGTGCCTCTCGCCGTTCGCTATGAAGCTCAGCCACACGACGGACAAGGCCCGCGCGCTCGGAAAGGGTCGAGCCAAGCGACCAGTTCGCGTAGGCATCTTCGACCTTCGAAATCGCCCCGGAGAGATCGCCGTCAGAGATCTGCGGATACTCCTTCAGAGTCTCGCCGGTTGCCGGATTCACAACTGCGTACTTGCTCATGTAGCTCCCATTCTCAGAATTGAACGCGTGACCTGACCTTTTGGTCCCGACGAGGAAACGTGACCTTCAGTCTACTCGGCGCGAAGCCCCGGAAGTCAACGGAAACAGCTGCCCTTCAGCGATGAGTTCAGCGTTGATCGAAACTCCTATCGGCATTAGCGGGGTCCTGGCGGACCGCTCCCAAGAGATCGACACGAAATGTGGTGGCTTCAAGAACATCGGCGGCGGAGAAGGCGGCTTCTTGATCCGCGCCGCCGGTGGCGGAACTGTTGTCGCCTTCTGCTACGGAGCCATCGACACAGTGGAACTCGGCTCGGCGAATTCCGTCCTTACCCGGCCGGATGGGAGACGTTGAGGTTGGGGAGAAGGAGGGGGGCCAGGTCCCCAAAGGTCGGCATCGGATCCGGGAGGATCGGACCGTCGGCCAGAGTTCGTGAAATGACACCTTCGCGCGATGAGTCGAGCATCCCGGCGATCTTGTTGAAGTCTGCTCCGAGGAGTCGCCCGTTTCGCTTTACCGGACGTCCAGCGACCAAAACGGTCTGCACGTTGGACGCGTTTGCCTGCTGCACGACTGCGCCGACGGGGTTCGCAAGTCCGAGCATGTTCAGGCGGTCATTGCCGGGGCCGACCACGATGATGTCCGCCTGTTTGGCGGGGGCCAGCGAGCCTATTTCTTCCTCGAGACCGAGTGCCTTGGCTCCGTTGATCGTTGCCCATTCCAGCGCGTCGCGGACGCTGTATGGCATCTCGATCGGGTCGTCGCGCTTGGCGTGGAAGTGGTCGTTGTTGAGCGCGCGGGCATCTTGAATACCGAGGCGCATCTGGGTGAACATGTCGCCCGAGTTGGACGACATCACATCGCAGCTCAGGCTCAGAACCAGGCCGGCGTCGAGCGTCTTGCAAATGGCAGGGTGGCCCATCCCCATTTGCATTTCTGTTTCGGGACTCACAGAAATCTTGCCGTCGGAGTCCTTCAGAAGTTGCCAATCACGCTCGGTGCAGGCGTTGCAGTGGACATGGATCATGTCGGGCCCAAGTAGCCCGTAGAAAGCGAACTGATCCAAGCCACTTGGCAATCCCCAGATGCAGCCAGTGTGCGTGGCAATGAGCGCGTCCAGCTCTCGCGCCGCCAGTACCTCGCTTCGCGTCTCATCAAAGGGGATCAGTCCGGGCTCGGAGAGCGAGACGCCCATGGTGATCAGGTCCCCGGGGAGTCCGTCAAGCAGCTCCCGGACGCGGCGGGCGTCATCAAGCCGCATCCCGTGAGACGTGAAGTGGGGGTCGGCCATGGGTGGAGCGAAGAACCCGTAGGCGAACGTCGCACGGATGCCAGCGTCCCCAAGCCCGTCGATCGCGCGATCCGCGTGCTCCGGCGTGTTGTTGCAATGCGAGAAGTCCAGGATCGTCGTGACCCCGGCATCGAGAGCCTCGAGCGCACCGACGTAGTTCCCGACGTAGACGTCCTCGGCGGAGTAGCGGGGCGACAACGTCGAGCGCATTCCGATGAAGTACTCGATCAGCGTCCAATCGGCGCAAATCCCGCGAAGCGCGGTCTGCCAGGTGTGCCGATGGGTATCAATGAACCCTGGCATGATCACGCCGCCTTCAGCATCAATCACGTCGGCGTCGACATGCCCAGGTTCACTTTCGATCGCAAGGATCTTGTCGTCCTCGATGAGCACGGACCCGTGGTCGAGTTCTCCGATCTCGCTGTCCATGGACAGGACATATCCGTTGGTGATCACGGTGCGTCTACTCATGCCGGCAAGCCTCTTCCCGTGTCCGCGCGACTGCATTCAGGGGACATGAGTCGGAATAGTCTCACGATTCGGGCCTCAGGAAACCGCGCCGAGGCTGCGGCAATCGGCTGAAGCCGATCTAAGCGGCACGTGCCACTCGGTCCGATCGATGATCTGAGTCCTTGAGTTGCTCGGCCTGCGCCACACTTTCGTCGCTTCAACTCCGAGGTCTGGAGGCCGATCGAAAAGGTACGCGTAATGGCCGGACACAGCTCGACCGACCACGCAAAGTTACGTGGCCGTTGTGGAAGTTCAGGGCAACGCCATCGGGACCGAGCTTGGAAATCGCTACGAAACGCACGCGAGGTCCCAGCGAAGTGACATGGCGAGAGCGGGATAGTCGTGGTAATTCGATATGCGGGTTGACATAACCTCCATTATCGTGCGTTGGAAGGCCTGATCTGGACATCGGAGGCCGCATCTTCTCACCTGGTCCTGATCCGATCAGGCACGACTCAGGACACGAAGGCGTCAAGAGCGCTCTTGACATTGCCCGCGGTGACCGGGCCAAAGCGCAAGGTCCATCCGCCGCCAAGCTCCTGGACCAGCGTCCATTTGATCCCGGCATCACCGAGTTGATCCTCATATTGATGCGCCCGGTCATATCCGGTGATTGCCTGAAAAGTCGCATCAAGTCCATATCGACCTTCCTCGAGCGGCCAGATCACCAGCCGATCGACGACCGGCCCTGCTTTCACAAGCCCGAACTCACCATCCGTCATCTCAGGAGTACCTTTCCGGCGCATCGATGATCCATCACGTCTCCGGCTGATCTAGTCTTGCTCGGGATGACACCCAGCCAGAGTACTGCTCCACGTCCACCGCGCAATCTGGATGAGGAGATCATCGGCGCGGCAGAGGCCCAGATCGAGTCGATCTACTCCGACGCCGAGCGCATCGAACGCGTCGGTCGAGAACTTACGGCTGGGTTTGACGCCCTTCGCAGCATCAAGCATGCGGTTTGCATCTTCGGATCTGCGAGAACGCCGAGAGATGATCCCGAGTACGCCTTCACACGAGCGGCTGCGCGAGCACTTGGTGAGGCTGGGCATCCGATAATCACCGGCGGCGGTCCCGGAGCCATGGAGGCTGCCAATCAAGGCGCGCAGGATGCCGGGGCAATTTCCATCGGATTGAACATCGAACTGCCACATGAACAGGGCGCAAATCCCTTCATCGACATCGGGATCGAGTTTCACTACTTTTTCATCCGCAAGCTGATGTTCATTCGTTACTCAACGGCCTTCGTGATGTTTCCGGGCGGCTTTGGCACCTTGGACGAGTTCTTTGAGGTTCTCACCTTGATCCAGACCGACAAGTCACCCAGATATCCGGTTGTACTGGTCGGTCGCGACTACTGGTCGGGGCTTGTCGAGTGGCTCAAGGGGCGTCTTCTCGCCGAAGGCAAGATTGGGCCCGATGATTTCGGGCTGATCACCTACGCCGACGACGTCGACGCGATTGTTGCCGCTGCAAGCGCGGGGATGGTCGACGCCGGATAGCGGGCGCGAACCTGGTCGATGTACTCGGCCATCTGATCCGCAAGCGCCGCGTCATCGATCTCGAGGACGTTCTCTGCGTTCTGCTCACCGGATCGCGAGAGATTGAATGATCCGATGAAGACGGTGTCGTCGGCAACGGTCACCTTCGCGTGCATGAAGTTGTGAACGGTGGCGGGCCCCCACGGGGTCGACGGCTTGCCCGAGAACGGGAGGGTTGTCAGCGTTGTCGCCAGGAGGGGGATCTTCCATCGGCCGTTGTCCTCGTGCCATTGCTCGAAGACACGATCCACCTGGGGCTCGTCAACGACTCCGGCGATGTCCACCCCTCCCCCCTTCTTGGCTCCCAACTCCGCCAGCGTGCCGAGGATCGGTGCCGACGTGATCACCGGCGAAGCGATCCTGATCCGCTGCTTTGCCTGCCCGATCCTGGTCGCAATCTGCTGAGAAAGCTCGGGTCCATGTCCTGGGGTGAACCAAGGCGTCACCGGGATCCCACCGACGTCCACCCTCCTGGGCCTCTCCAATCCGCTTCGCACGACCTGCGCGTTCTTCCAGAGCTCCTCGAAGTTCCTGTGAAAGGCGCCGGCGATGCCCGCAGAGTCGACGGTGATGATCACGTTCTCCTGGAGGGACCACGAATCAAGGTTCCAGTTGGTCGAGCCGCTCCAGACCGATGCCCGATCGCGTACCACGTACTTGTGGTGCATCAGATCCGGGACGCCCGGTATCTCGCGGGTCTCGATCGGAAGTTCAGCCAGGATGTCCGGCCGTGTCTGTGGCGGTGGATGAAGCGCCGAAGGTCGGGCGGTGTCCCCGTTGTATGCCAGCCGTACCTCGACTCCTCGCTCCGAGGCAGCGCGGAACTCATCCGCGATGATCGAGCCAACCGGATCCGGCAACCGGATGTCGTAAAGCGCAAGATCAAGCGAGGACTTGGCGGTCCTCAAGAAGGCCGCCAGCTTCTTCGCGACGTCTTCGGCGGTCTGGCCACCGTCGGTCAGGCCAAGAATTTCTACAGCCCGCGGGGAAGGTGGCTCGGAGTTCACGGCCTCCGGGAGATTACCGGCGGATCCACGGGGGGTATCACCTTCAGCCGTTGAAACATCGTGGTTGCCCGGCGCACATGTTTGCCGCGGACCCGCCTTGCCTTCACCTGCTGCCGGACGATCAATGATCGCTCGTTCCGCTCGGACATCTGCTTCAGCGTCGGCAGGAACTTGGGCACCACGGGGATTCCTGCCGTCACCCAGCGACCACTCCGCACGACCGACGAGATCTGCCTGGTCAGCTTGCTGCCGCGACGGGTGCGCGTAAGGCCCACGGTCCGAGTCCGGCATTTCGGCGTGAATCGCTTCGAGCACCGGATCCGCAGATAGAGCTTGTTGCCAAACAACACCGCCGACCCGCTCGGGATCTGATCCGCAGTGGGTGGCCTGGGCTCCTGCTCGGGAACGATCGGCCCCGTCGTTCCGATCGGTCCAGAAACCCCGGTCAGACCAGTGGTGCCGGTCTCCCCGGTCGACCCGGTTGGACCAGAGGTTCCGGTTTCACCCGTGGTTCCCGTCACCCCGGTGGGACCAGTCGGACCAGTCGGGCCCGCCTCGG
>JBBQZL010000125.1:0-8240 GCA_038207745.1 Solirubrobacterales bacterium | reverse complement strand
TCGCCACCCGGCTCGCGCTCGTCCACTCCCGCTTCTCGACCAACACCTTCCCGAGCTGGGAGCTCGCCCATCCGTTCCGGGTCATCGCCCACAACGGCGAGATCAACACCCTGATGGGCAACATCAACTGGATGCGGGCTCGCGAGTCCCAGCTGACCTCTGAGTTGTTCGGCGAGGACCTCCACAAGGTGCTTCCCGTTGTCAGCCCCGGCGGTTCGGATTCGGCAACCTTCGACAACGTGCTCGAGTTGCTGATGCTCGCCGGGCACTCGCTGCCGCACGCGGCGATGATGATGATTCCCGAGTCCTACCTGGGACGTGACGACCTGCCTGAGCATCTTTCGGGCTTCTACGCCTTTCATGCCTCGCTGATGGAACCGTGGGACGGGCCGGCAGCGGTCGCATTCACCGATGGCCGGGTCATCGGCGCAACCCTGGATCGAAACGGCCTGCGCCCGGGACGCTGGCTCGAAACCAGGGACGGTCTCGTCGTGCTCGGCTCGGAGGCGGGCCTTCTGGCCATCGAGCCCGGGCAGATCAAGCGCCTCGGCCGGCTTCAGCCCGGGAAGCTCTTCCTGGTCGATCTCGAGCGGCACCGGATCGTCGAGGACGAGGAGGTCAAGCGAGAGGTCGCAACCAGGCATCCCTACGGCCAGTGGTTCACGGACAGCGCGGTCTGGTTCGAAGACCTCGAGCAGGCTGCGACGGCAATTGCCGAGCCGGCCGAGACCGAGATCAGGCAACGCCTCTTCGGCTGGACGCAGGAGGATCTCGGAGTCCTGATCGAGCCGATGATCGCCGCCGGGGCCGAGCCGATCGGGTCGATGGGCAACGACAACGCGCTCGCCGTCCTCTCCGAGCGCCGCCCGTCGCTCTTCAACTATTTCAAGCAGCTCTTTGCGCAGGTCACGAACCCGCCGATCGACCCGATCCGCGAGCAGGTCGTGATGAGCCTGGAGACCCGAATCGGGCACATGGGCAACCCGCTTGACGAGGTTCCGATCAACTCGGCCCAGTTGATCCTCAGGCAGCCGATCCTTCGCAACAGCGATCTCGCGACGATGCGCAACCTCGCCTCCGACGTACTCGGTCACACGACGATCGACATCACCTGGCACGCGGATCAGGGTGCCGGGGGGATGGAGGCCCGACTCGAGGAGATCTGCGCCGAGGCCCACGACGCGGTCGCCGACGGCCTCGGAATGCTGATCCTCTCGGATCGCGCCACCGGCCCCGGACGCGCGGCGATCCCATCCCTGCTTGCGGTCTCGGCTGTCCATCAACATCTGGTCCGCGAGGGAACGCGCCTCAGCGCCAGCCTGACCCTGGAGTCGGGTGAGCCCCGCGAGGTCCACCACATGGCGACCCTGATCGGCTTCGGGGCCACCGCGATCAACCCCTATCTGCTCTTTGACAGCATCGCCCTGTTGAAGAGCGGGGGCTATCTCTCGGGGTTGACCGAGGAAGAGGCGGAGGCCAACCTCGTCTCAGCTCTGGGCAAGGGCCTCCTGAAGACGATCTCAAAGATGGGCATCTCGACGATCCAGTCCTATCGCGCGGCTCAGGTCTTCGAGGCCGTTGGCCTCAACCGTGATCTGATCGATCGCCACTTCACCGGGACCGCATCGAGGATCGGCGGCGTCGGCCTCGATGCGCTTGGAGCCGAGGCATTGGCGCGGCACACCGCCGCCTATCCAAACAGCGGGGACGACCTGTTGCCGGTCGGCGGGGTCTACGCCTGGCGCCGTGACGGCGAGTTTCATCAGTGGAACCCCGAGACGATCGCAGCGATCCAGCACGCGGTGCGCAGCGAGGGCGAGTCCGCCCAGGCCAAATACGATGAGTTCGCGAAACTGATCAACGAGGACGCGACGCAGCGTTCGACCCTTCGCGGATTGATGCGCTTCAGCGAAGAGGTCGATCCGATCGACCTTGACCAGGTCGAGCCCGTCTCCGAGATCGTGACGCGGTTTGCAACCGGCGCGATGTCGCTCGGTTCGATCTCGCGTGAGGCTCACGAGAACCTCGCGATCGCGATGAACCGCCTGGGCGCCAAGTCGAATACCGGCGAGGGCGGCGAGGACCCGAGCCGCTTCACCCCCGACGAGAACGGCGATCGCCGCCGCTCGGCGATAAAGCAGGTCGCCTCCGGGCGCTTCGGAGTCACGGTCCACTATCTGGTCAACGCCGATCAGATCCAGATCAAGATGGCGCAGGGCGCAAAGCCGGGCGAGGGCGGCCAGCTTCCCGGGCACAAGGTTGACTCCTACATCGGCTCGGTCCGCCACACGACCCCCGGCGTCGGGTTGATCTCGCCGCCACCGCATCACGACATCTACTCGATCGAGGATCTGAAGCAGCTGATCTACGACCTCCGCTGCGCCAACCCGAAGGCATCGGTATCGGTCAAGCTGGTTTCCGAGGTGGGCGTCGGAACGGTCGCCGCAGGCGTCGCAAAGGCAAACGCCGACCACGTCGTGATCGCGGGGCACGACGGAGGTACGGGCGCCTCTCCGCTCTCATCGATCCAGTCAGCGGGAGTGCCCTGGGAGATCGGCCTCGCCGAGACCCAGCAGACCCTGCTCAAGAACGACCTGCGCTCACGGATAACCGTCCAGACGGATGGGCAGTTGAAGACAGGGCGCGACGTGGTCATTGCGGCGCTGCTCGGAGCCGACGAGTTCGGCTTCGCGACCGCACCGCTGATCGCCACCGGCTGCATCATGATGCGAGCCTGCCACCTCAACACCTGCCCGGTCGGGATCGCGACCCAGGACCCGGTGCTCCGAAAGCGCTTCAAGGGCACCCCCGAGCATGTCGTCAACTACTTTTTCTTCGTCGCCGAGGAGGCACGCAAGGTGATGGCTTCGCTCGGGATCCGGAGCTTCGACGAGCTGATCGGCCGCACAGATCTTCTCCGCGCCAACGAGGCCCTCGAGTACTGGCAGTCCCGCGGGGTCGACCTCTCTGCGGTGCTCTCGTTTCCATCCGAGGTCGCGCCCGGGGCGCCGCGTCACCGGGTCCGGCCCCAGGAGCCGGTTCTCGACGATGCACTCGACTGGGATCTGGTCGAGAAGTCCCGCGCCGCGATCGACGATGGTGGATCGGTTGCCTTCGAGAGCGGAGTCCGAAACGTCAACCGCTGTGTCGGGGGGATCCTCTCCTCGACGATTGCCGCGAAACACGGTGCCGGCGGCCTTGCCGAGGGATCGATCGAGGTCGAGTTGCACGGCTCCGCTGGTCAGTCTTTCGGGGGCTGGCTTGCTCCTGGTGTCAGCTTCAGGCTGTACGGGGATGCCAACGACTATGCGGGCAAGGGCCTTTCCGGCGGCACGATGGCGATCCGGCCACCGGAAGGCGCCGAGTATGTCGCCGAGGACAACGTGATCGTCGGCAACACGGTCCTCTACGGCGCGACCAGCGGCCGCGCGTTCTTCCGCGGCCTCGCCGGCGAGCGCTTTGCAGTTCGAAACTCCGGTGCCAGTGCGGTGGTCGAGGGAGTCGGTGACCACGGTTGTGAGTACATGACCGGTGGCCGGGTCGTCGTCCTCGGTCCGACCGGGCGCAACTTCGCCGCCGGGATGAGCGGCGGCATCGCCTTCGTTCTCGACGAGGATGGCCGCCTTGCCTCCCGGATCAACCCGGCGCTCCTGGATCAGATCGAGTCGCCCGACCAGGCCGATGTGATCGAGCTGCGCTCGTTGATCGAGGAGCACGAACAGCGCACGGGCTCCACCGTCGCGCGCCGGGTCCTCGACCAGTGGGAGACGCTGCTGCCGAGCTTTGTCAAGGTCTTCCCCGCCGACTACAAGCGGGTGCTTGCCGAGCTCGAGGTCGAGGAGGCCTCACACATACCCCAGGATGCAAGGGCGATCGGGGCGACGCCGGTCGCCGGTATCGAGTTGGTGGGCGAGTAATGGGCAGGCTCGGTGGCTTTCTCGAGGTCCATCGCTCCGGAGTCACCTACCGTGACCCGGCCGAGCGGATCGGCGACTACCGGGAGTTCGTTACGCCGCAGACCGCTGAGCAGGTGGGCGAGCAGGGCGGTCGCTGCATGGAGTGCGGAGTCCCCTTCTGCCACAGCGGATGCCCGCTGGGCAACCTGATCCCGGATTGGAACGATCTCGTATATCGCGATCGGTGGCCCGAGGCGATCGAGCAGCTCCATGCGACCAACAACTTCCCCGAGTTCACCGGCCGGCTCTGTCCTGCCCCCTGCGAGGCTGCCTGCGTCCTCGAGATCAATGAGGGCGAAGCGGTGACGATCAAGCAGATCGAGCACTCGATCATCGATCGCGCATGGGCCGAGGGCTGGATACATCCGGTTCCGCCGAACCGCGAGACCGGGCGCTCGGTCGCGGTGGTCGGCGCCGGACCTGCCGGCCTGGCCGCAGCCCAGCAGTTGCGGCGCGCCGGCCACGCGGTGACGCTTTTCGAGCGCGATGAGGCGGCGGGTGGTCTGATCCGCTTCGGGGTGCCTGACTTCAAGATCGAGAAGTGGATCATCGAGCGCCGCGTCGATCAGATCCGCGCCGAGGGCGTGGAGCTGCGCTGCGGCGTGGAGGTCGGCGTCGATGTCACAGTCGATGAGTTGAAGGATCGTTTCGACGCGGTCGTGCTCTCGATCGGCTCGCGCGTCCCCCGTGACCTGCCGGTCGAAGGTCGCGACCTCGACGGCATCCACTTCGCGATGGACTATCTCGCCGGCCGCAACCGCTGGGCCGCAACCGAGTTCGGCCCGGAGCCGCAGGTGCCCGCTCCGGGACCCTCGGCGATCACCGCTGCCGGAAAGCACGTCGTCGTCATCGGTGGTGGCGACACCGGGGCAGACTGCGTCGGCAACTCGATCCGCGAGGGCGCGCTAAGCGTCACCCAGCTCGAGCTGCTCCCGGAGCCACCGCAGAATCGCCCCGATGACCGCACGCCGTGGCCGCTCTGGCCCCAGAAGTTCCGCCTCTCCTATGCGATGGAGGAGGCCCGGGGCATCGGACGCGGCGAACAGGACTTTTCCGTCACCACAACGAGGTTCAGCGGTGATGACGGTCGTGTGGACACACTCAACGCCGCGAAGGCAGACCCGCAACCGCCGTTCTCGCCGATCGCGGAGAGCGACTTCGAGATCAAGGCTGACCTGGTGCTGCTCGCGATGGGCTTCCTGCACCCGGAGCACGAGTTGGTCGAGGGTCTCGGCGTCGAGAAGGACACGCGCGGCAATATCAAGGCCGGCACATATGCGACCTCGGAACAGGGTGTCTTTGCCGCCGGCGACGCACGCCGTGGCCAGTCGCTGATCGTCTGGGCGATCAATGAGGGCCGCCAGTGCGCCCGAATGGTCGACCGGTTCCTCTCCCGCTGAGTAGCAGCGAACCGGACCGGGCATCGATTGTCAGGCCCGGCTTCGGCAGCGCCCGGAAGACGACAAATGGCCTGCAGCGGGGATAATCCGCATTGGCAGACAGCGAAAACGACCAGGAGCCGAGCAGATGACACCGAGCCCCAAGCCGAATATGAGCGCCGATGAGGTGCTTGAGCAGGTCGAGCGCGACGGTGTCGAGTTCATCCGTTTCTGGTTCACCGACATCGTCGGCCAGCTGAAGAGCTTCGCGGTCGGAAAGGAACAACTGGTGGTTGCCCTGAGCGAGGGCATGGGCTTTGACGGGTCGTCGATAACCGGGTTCCACTCGACCGAAGAGTCGGACATGATCGCGATGCCCGACCCCAATACCTACGCGGTGCTGCCATGGCGCACCGACGGTGGCGACGACAGCAGGGGCTCGGTTGCGCGCCTGTTCTGCAACATCCTGGTTCCGGGCGGCGAGCCCTATGTCGGCGACCCGAGGCGGATCATGCACACGGCGCTCAAGCGGATGCGCAAGATGGGCTTTGACGAGTTCTACGTCGGTCCCGAGCTCGAGTTCTTCTACTTCGAGAGTGACCAGCTCAACGAGGACGGCCAGCCGGTGATCCTCGACAAGGGCGGCTACTTCGATCTCACCACCCTCGACGCCGCCTCGGACCTGCGCCGGGACACGGCCACCGCCCTGAAGGCGGTCGGGATCGACGTCGAGTACAGCCATCACGAGGTCGGGCCCTCCCAGCACGAGATCGACATGCGCTACGCCGACGCCCTGCAGATGGCCGACAACGCGATGACCTATCGCATCGTGGTCAAGGAGATCGCACACTCACACGGGGTCTATGCGACCTTCATGCCGAAACCGCTGTTCGGCGAAAACGGCTCCGGGATGCACGTCCATCAGTCGCTGTTCAAGAAGGGCAAGAACGCCTTCCACGACGGGGATGCGAGACACCATCTCTCGGATACCGCGAAGCACTTCATCGCCGGCCTGCTGACCCACGCCAACGAGCTCTCGGCTCTGTTCGCCCCGAACGTCAACAGCTACAAGCGGCTGGTCCCCGGTTATGAGGCGCCCGTTTTCTCGGCCTGGTCGCAGAGGAACAGATCGGCGCTGGTCCGGGTGCCGATGTTCCAGCCTGGCAAGGACAACTCGACCAGGGTCGAGTTGCGGTGTCCCGACCCATCCTGTAATCCGTACCTCACCTTTGCCGGCCTTCTGCACGCCGGGCTCGAAGGCATCGAGCGCGAGTACGAGTTCCCCGAGCCGCTGGACGCAAACCTCTACGAGCTCAGCCCATCGGAGCTGGACGAGCGCGGAATCGGCCGGCTGCCCGCCACACTCGGTGAGGCGGTCGAGACGATGGCTGACTCAGAGCTGGTCAGACGCGCACTCGGCGACCACATCTTTGATCGCTATGTCGAGGCCAAGCGGGCCGAGTGGCAGGAGTACCGGGTTCAGGTGAGCAGGTGGGAGCTGGAGCGCTACCTGCCCGTTCTATAGCGATGGCAACCGAGAAGACAGCCAAGGCAGCAGCGCGGAAGCCGGCGGGTGGAAAGGCGACTGCAGCAAAGCTGAAGGCCGATGCAGCCGTCGTCAAGCCAAAGCCGGAGCCAGGCAGCTCCGCGAAACCGGCCGCGGCACCGGGACCCGACAATCTGCTGACCACCCTGGCCGAGACGATCGAGTCCGGCGCGGGGATGCCCGCTGTGACACGGGCGGCTGGACAGGCGCTCGGCGCCAGCATTGCGGTGATCGATCGCTCCAGCGCCGTCCTTGCGGTGGCGGCACGGTCGGCAGACGAGGAGCGCAAGCTGATCGACGGCGCCGCCAACGGGGTCGAATCGCTGGACCTGAAGGTGGCGGGATCCAAGGTCGGCGAGCTGCGCCTGCGCCTGCGGAGCAAGGACGTCGGCGACGGGCTCGTCCGGGCGATCTCGGCTCTGCTGGCGCTGGAGCTGGAGCGCTCACGGTCTCCGGAATGGGCCAGCGATGAGGCTGCGAGGGCATTCGTCCGGGCGGTACTCGGGAGGGAGATCACCGACGCAGCCGAGATCATCACCCGTGCAGCGGCACTCGGCTCCGACCTCGAAGCCGGCGCCGGCGTGATCGTCGCCCGGATATCCCCCGACGGCGCCCGCAGGAAGGATTGGCGTGCCCGTGCACTGACGATCTCCGGTCGCGCCGTCCGCACGGTCAGCGCCGGAACGCTGACGACCCTGGTTCGCGACGGGCATCGGACGGAGGTCCACTCGCTGGTGCCGCTGGCCGGTGAGGCGCAGCTCGCCAAGACCGCCGCGACGCTCGCGCGTGAGCTGTCGATCGGGCTGGATGGCTTTGGCATCACCGTTGGATACAGCCGCTGGGCCGAAACCGCCTCGGATCTCTTTCGCGCCGGCAAGGAGGCCGTGCTCGCGACAAATGTCGCCGAGGCCGACGGAACCGGCACCCTTGCCTTCGAGGACACCGGTTCCTACCGCCTACTGCTGGCGACGATGAGTGAAGACCCCGGCGAGCTCGAGCGCTTCTACCTCGACACGATCGCCCCGCTGGTCGCCTACGACGAGCAATACGGAACCGAGCTTGTCGCGACGATCGAGGCCTTCCTCGCCAACGACGGCAACATCGCGCCGACCGCCGAACAGCTCTTCGCCCACCGTCATACGATCCGCTATCGCCTCGGCAGGGTCCGGGATCTCTGTGGTCACGACATCGATTCCTCTGATGGACGCGAGCGGCTCAGCTTCGGCCTCAAGGTGATGCGCGTGATGGGCATCGGCTCGCTGCGCTGACGCGGACCAACCCCAGCTTGTCGGGGCACCCAGGCCCCTGGAATACGCCACCGTCCCGGAGTGGCGGCGGTATGCGACGCCAATCCGGGCC
>JBBQZL010000124.1:0-8333 GCA_038207745.1 Solirubrobacterales bacterium | reverse complement strand
GAGACCGAGGTTCCGCTCGAGCTCGAAGGTGCCGATGTGGCACCTGGCCTCAAGTCCGGCGGCGTGCTCGAGCACGTCACGCGTCAGGTGCTCGTCAGCGCACTGCCGACGAATATCCCGGATCTGATCACCGCCGACGTCTCCGAGATGGAGATCAACGACACCCTGACGCTAACCTCCGTGACCGCGCCGGACGGCTGCACATTCGTCGCCGAGGATCTCGACGAGATCACGCTCGCGATCATCTCTCCGCCAAGGGTTGAGGTTGAACCGACCGCGGAGGTCGAAGAGGAGACCGTGGTCATCGGCGAGGAAGGCGAAGCCTCCGAGGAGGAGTCCTCCGAAGGGGAAGACTCCGACGAGGAGTAGCCCTCTGGCCTTCGGTGGCCGCCTGCCGCGACTTTTCGGCCGCGGGAGTTCGGAGCAGCAGGACTCCGGCTCCGATCTCCAAACCGGTGAACACGAGATGTCGGAGCAGATCCTCATCGTCGGTCTTGGCAATCCCGGCCCCCAATACGAGGGGTCGCCGCACAGCATCGGTTTCGAGGTTGCCCGGGCGCTGATCGATCGCTGGCAGCTTTCCAAACCGCGACTCAGGTACAAGGCCCTGATCACCGACGGTCGTACCGGACCCGGTGGTCCCAGGGTCGTGGTCGCGCAGCCCCAGACATTCATGAACGAGTCGGGCATCGCGGTCGGGCCGATCAGGGGCTCGATGAAGGTCGACCTTGATCGGATCGTCGTCGTCCACGATGAGATCGACCTCGCGTTTGGAGAGGTCCGGACCCGGCTGGGAGGTGGTCTGGCGGGACACAACGGACTCAGGAGCCTCAAGAGGGGGCTCGGCGATTCCGATTTCTGGCGCGTCCGGGTCGGAGTCGGGCGGCCGGACTCGACGGACCCCGAACGCGTCGCCAGCCACGTGCTCTCGAGGTTCCGGCAATCGCGGGACGAGGTCGCAGAACTTGTTGACGACGCGGTGCGCGCGACCGAACGGCTGGTCGAGGAGATCGCCAACCCGGCACCGGTGTCACCAGACAACGATGAAGCGGAAGGCAGGAGTGGCGAAGATGGCTGATCTGACCAGTTTCGAACTCGATGAGAATGGCGTGGCGCTGCTGCGCCTCGATCGCCCAAAATCGAGAAACGCGATCAATACGCCGATGTTGGAGGAGCTGCTCGCGCATCTCGATGCGGCAAGGGCCAATGAGTCGATACGCGTGCTCGTAATCTCATCGACCGATCACATGGGATTCTCCGCCGGCGCGGATCTCAAGGAGGAGCTCGATCAAGAGGGCCGGATCCGCAAGATGCAGCTCTTCGCGGATCTCTACGACGAGATCGTCAATTTTCCGCGGCCCACGATCGCCGCCTGCCACGGCGACGTGGTTGGCGGAGGAGCCGAGATCGCGATCGCCTCGGATATCCGGGTCGGCGGATCAAATCTGAGGATGCGGTTCCCCGGTGCCGCGCTCGGAATCCCGGTGGGGCCCGCTCGTCTTGTCACCCTCTGCGGCCTTGGCGCCGCCAAGTACCTGCTGCTCAGTTCCCGCACGGTCAGCGCCGACGAGGCGCTGCGGATCGGCTTGATCAGCCGGGTTGCCCCGGCCGCCGCGACCGAGGAATCGGCACGCGCACTGGCTGCCGAGATCGCGATGCTGGACCCCGACGGCGTCGCACGGCTGAAGCAGATGCTGCACGACTGGGACGACATCGCCGGGCGCTCTGCCGACGAGGGTCGCGGCCAGGTCGAGTGGCAGCGCTCGAGCCCCGGTCTGCACTGACTTCGGGTCACTGAGCATGTCCCTTCGGTCGTTGATTGAGATCACGCTGGAAAATGAGCGCGTTCACGCGCTGTCCGCCAGGGTGCTCGCGGCGGCTGAAGGCGCAGGGGCGGTGTCGTCCCCGGTCTCGGCAACGCTGAGGCCCCTCCTGCTCGCGACGCTGATCGAGGACGACCGGGCGCTGGCGGGACGACCGGTATTGCTGGTCACCCCTGACGATCGCTCGGCGCGCGATCTGGCGGTCGATATGCGCGCCTTCCTCGCGCCCCGGCGGGTCAGGTATTACCCGTCCCGCGGCACCGGATACTCATCGCACATCACCCCGCCGCCGCACCTGGTTGGCCTTCGGATCGATGCCCTCGACGCGCTGGGCTCTGAGCCGGACCCGATCGTCGTCGCCTCGGCGATCGCGCTCGCAGAGGCGGTGCCCGATGCCTCGCTGCGGCCCGCCGGATTCACGATCGAGCTGAACGATCTGGTCGACCTCGGTGAAACCGCCGATACCCTCACAGGCGCCGGATACGATCGCGTGGAGCAGGTGATCGAACGCGGCCAGTTTGCTCTTCGTGGCGGCATCCTCGATGTCTTCCCGGCCACGGAGGAGCGCGCGGTCAGGATTGAGCTGTTCGGGGACGAGGTTGAGTCGATGCGGTGGTTCTCGACCTTCACTCAGCGCTCGCTCGGCGATGCGCAACGGGTTGAGCTGGCGCCGGCCGCAGAGCTTGACGTCGAACATCGCGAGATGGCGGCGCTGCTGATCGAGGAGGCCGGCGAGGGCGGCAAGGTCGAGATCTCCGAGTACCTGCCTGTCGACAGTCTGCGTGCGCCGCTGGATCTGGTTCCGGAGCGCACCGCGATCCTGCTTGCGGCATCCGAGGAGATCGCGCCGGCGCTGCGCGATCACTGGGAGGACGTGACCACCGCGATGCACGCTGCGGACGCCGGCCACCTCTACGTCGAGGTGACCGAGCCGCTCGAGGAGCGCGCGGCGCTCCAGCTCAGGGCCCCCGGAGACGACGACCCGGATGCATTTCGCGCCTCCCGCGCCGAGTCACCGGCACGGAGCGTCAAGGAGGCCGAGGGCGAACTCGAGAAGCTGATCCGCTCCGGCTACCGGACCGTGGTCGCATTCGACGGGATCGGGGAGGCCGAGCGGACCAGGTACAGCCTCGACCGGCTCGATGCCCGGTTGATCGACGGACGGCAGGTCTCATCAGAGCCGGGCCTGACCTTCGCCGAGGCTCGCCTCCGCGAGGGATTCGTCTCGGCGGAGTTGAGGCTTGCGCTGTTCCCGTTCAGGCGACTCGTCCACCGTCGCAGCCGGGCGCCCGAGCGGCCCCAGGGTGCGGGCTCGAGCGGCCGTCTCGCCTTCGGCGACCTTCGCGTCGGGGATCACGTCGTCCACGAGGATCACGGCGTCGCCCGCTTTGCCGGGTTTGAGACCCGCGAAGTCGGCGGCGTCACCCGCGACTACCTCTACCTCGAGTACCAGGGTGAGGACCGCGTCTTTGTCCCCACCGAGCAGCTCGCCAAGCTCTCCAGGTACGTTGGCGCCGGCGGCAATCCCACACTCTCTGCCCTGGGAGGCAAGCGCTGGGACAACATGAAGGCCCGCGCCCGCCGCGCGGCATCGGAGATGGCCGGCGAGTTGGTCAACCTCTATGCCGAGCGCCGAGCGCGAAAGGGGCATGCCTTTGCGCCGGACTCCGAGTGGCAGATGACGATGGAGGCCGCCTTCCCGTATCGGGAAACCGCCGATCAGATCGACGCGATCGAGGCGGTCAAGACCGATATGGAGTCGGATCGGCCGATGGATCGCCTCGTCTGTGGTGACGTCGGCTACGGCAAGACCGAGGTTGCGCTTCGCGCCGCCGTCAAGGCTGCCTCGGATGGAAAGCAGGTGATGCTCCTCGTCCCGACGACGATCCTTGCGCAGCAGCACTTCGGGACCTTCCGCGAACGGCTCGCCGATCTTCCATTCGTGGTCGAGGGCGTCAGCCGGCTGCGAAAGCCCGCTGCGGTCAAGAAGGTGGTTGCCGACTTCAGCGCCGGAAAGGTCGACATCCTGATCGGCACCCACCGGTTGCTCTCGCGTGACGTGCGCGGGGAGAACCTCGGCCTGCTGATCGTCGACGAGGAGCAGCGCTTCGGGGTCAGGCAAAAGGACCTGCTGAGGCAGCTCAAGCTCCGCGTCGACGTGCTCTCGCTCTCGGCGACACCGATTCCCCGCACCCTCCAGATGTCGCTTGCCGGCCTGCGCGACATCTCGGTGATCGAGACCCCACCCGAGGGCAGGCGGCCGGTCCGGACCTACGTGGGACCCTGGGACGAGGACCTGGTCAGGAAGGCGATCGAGCGAGAGGTCGCGAGGGAGGGGCAGGCGTTCTTCCTCCACAACAGGATCGACTCGCTGCACGACGTTGCCGAGCACCTTCGGAGCCTTCTCCCAGGGGTGCGCTTTCTCGAGGCGCACGGCCAGATGGACGAGGCCGAGCTCGAGGACACGATGCTCGCCTTCATGCGCGGCGCCGGCGACGTTCTCGTCGCGACCACGATCATCGAGTCCGGATTGGATATCCCGAATGCGAACACCCTGATCGTCGAGCGGTCGGACCAGCTCGGCCTCTCTCAGGCCTACCAGATTCGCGGGCGCGTCGGTCGATCGAAGGATCGCGCCTTCGCCTACCTCCTCTACCCGTCGGAGGAGGCCCTGACGGAAGAGGCGTCGCAACGTCTCTCGACCCTCGCCGATCACACCGAACTCGGCTCCGGTTTCCGGATCGCGATGCGCGACCTCGATATCCGCGGGGCCGGGAACCTGCTCGGCGACGAGCAGTCGGGGCATGTTGCCGCGGTCGGCTTTGAGCTCTACTGCCAGATGATCGATCAGGCCGTCGAGGAGCTCGAGGGCACCGAGGGGGGAGCCGACGACGAGAGGACCCCGGTGCGGCTCGACGTTCCCGTCGACGCCTACCTGCCGATCTCCTACATCCCCTTCGAGGCCGCCAAGATCGACCTGCATCGCCGGATTGCCGGGGCCCGCCGACCCGGTGAGCTGCGAGCGGTCAGGGACGAGCTCAGTGATCGCTTTGGCCCGCTCCCGGTCGAGGCGGAAAACCTCCTCTCGCTTCAGAGGGCGCGGATCGAACTCGGCCTATCCGGCGCACACACGGTCCAATTTCGCGGTGGCCGTCTCAGCGTCACCGGGGTGGTTCTCGATTCGGAGCAGGCCGATGCCGTCCGTGAAAAGGTCGAGGGCGCCAGGTACGAGTGGCGCGAGCAGACGGCGTCGGTCAGGGTGCCCGATGAACCCGACGCACGCCTCTCGGCTGTGGTGACGATGGCCAACGCGCTACGCGAAGCACGGGAGCCGGATATGCTGCCGAACTCATGAGTCCGAGCAATAGAAAGAGACCGCCTGCGAAGAAGGCGTCCGAGACTTCAGCCAAGAACAGCCCGGCAGTCAAGGCCAAGCGTCGCGGACTGATCGCCTTTTGTGTGATCTTCGTGCTGCTGTTCGTAATCGTCGGCGTCTCAGTCGGGATCGGAAGCCCCTCCGTCCCGAGTGACGCTGTTGCGATCGTCGAGGATCTTCCCGACGGCACCGCAACGATCACGGTCGATGATCTCAACAAGACGATCGAACAGCTTGGCGCCTCCTCGGCATCCGGCACGATCCCGAAGGAGGGCACGCCGGAGTACGCGCAACTCAAGCTTTCCGCCTTCAACAATCTGCTCGACCTCCACTGGATCCAGGGTGAGGCCGATGTGCTTGGAATCACAGTCACCGGCAAGCAGGTGGGTGACGAACTGGCGACGATTTCCAGCCAGAGCTTCAGCTGCAAGCCCGGCGAGGAACCCTTCAAGTGCGACGGGTTCAAGAAGTTCATGGTCAAGTCGAAGTACAGCGAGGCCGACGTCAACGAACTGGTTACCGCCCGCCTGCTTGGCCAGGAGATCCAGACCAGTCTGACCAAGGACGCCCCGAAGCCGACGACCGAGCAGATGAAGAATTACTACAACACCTTCAGGGAGCAGTTCAAGGTTGGCGCCTCCCGCGATGTCCGGATCATTCTCAACAAGGACAAGGCCCAGGTTGAAGAGGCGAAGGCCGCGCTCGAGAAGGACTCATCCGATGCGAGTTGGAAGGCTGTGGCCAAGAAGTACTCGACAGATCCGGCGTCCAAGAACGCCGGCGGTCTGCGCGAGAAGACCACCGATGGCGTCTTCGAGACAGCGATGAACACTGCGCTCTTTGCCGCTCCTCTCGACACGCTCGAGGGCCCGATCAAGACTGACTCCGGCTACTACGTCTTTGAGGTCCAGAAGGACACCCCCGAGTCGATCCAGTCCTTCGACACTGTCAAGCCCCAGCTCGAGCAGCAGCTCGCGCAGCAGATCGCCTCCACCAGCCAGCAGGAGTTCGTCGACAACTACCAGCAGACCTGGACCGCACGCACCTACTGCGCCTCGGGCTACAAGAACGAGCGTTGTGCCAATGCCGATGGCCAGAACGACTTCCAGACGCCTGATGAGAAGAAGGCTGCCGACAAGGCCGCGGCTCTCGCCGCCAAGGGCAAGGCTCCGGTTTCCGCCGACCAGGTTGTCTGGCCGAAGCCGCCAAACACTGTCGCCTTCCCGATCAACCCGATTTCCGCAGCCGGCAACCAGATCGTCTGCTACCTCGCCTCGGACACGGGAGCGACCGGTGCTGCAGGGCCGACGCAGGGAACTGCGCCGCCCCAGCGACCTCACCCCGCCGGTGCTGAAATCTCACCGACGCCGGCAGGTCAGACCGCGCCGACAACGGCAACATGCGGTCTGCCCGTGACGGCTGCCTCGAGTGGCCTGTCGTCAACTGACCAGGCCGCCGCAGCGGCAGCAGCCGCCGGCGCGGGCGGCACCACCGCCGGCCAGTAGGAATTGGCGCCCTCAGGTGGGCTCATCTGAGAGCAACGCCAAAGCGGTTGCACGTCTCGACGAGATCACCCGTCGCCTCCGGGTCGAGTGCCCATGGGACCGCCGGCAGGATGAGCTCTCGATCGTTCCCCACACGGTCGAGGAGGCGTATGAGCTTGCCGATGCGGTCGCCACAGGTGATGACGCGAAGTTGATCGATGAGTTGGGAGATGTGCTCTTCCAGGTCCACTTTCTCTCCCTTTTGTTGGAGGAAAGGGGGGCTGGGAACATGGCGACGGTGGCTGAGAACTGCCGCCAGAAGCTGATCCGCCGCCACCCGCACGTCTTTGGTGACGCGGAGGCCGAGACGGCGGCCGAGGTGCTCGACAACTGGGATCGGATCAAGCGTGAGATCGAGGGCCAGGAGGAGGAGGGCGTATTTGCCGACGTACCCGAGAACCTCCCGGCGCTCCTCTATGCACGGAAGCTTCAGCGCCGCGCAGTCAACCGGGACCCGCAAGAGCGCGGCGGGGAGTTGCCCGGCGATGCGTCTGCGGCCTTCGAAGAGGCGCGCTCCGCGCTCGACCGGCTCGATGAGATCGCGAGGGATCGGGGGCCGGCCGAGGCGGACAGTGATCAGCCAAACCGCGAAGATATGCGCGAACAGTTCGGCAGGCTTCTGTTTGCCGTTGTCAGCGCCGCTCGTGAGATGGATGTCGACCCGGAGCTTGCGCTTCGTTTTCAATCTGACCACTTCCGCCGTCCCTGAGAAAATGGCACCGACCAAGGAGTATTGATGAGCCAGGTAACCGAGATCATTGCCCGCCAGATCATCGATTCACGGGGCAACCCGACGGTCGAGGTCGAGGTTGGGCTCGACTCGGGCGCACGCGGGCTCGCCGCGGTCCCGAGCGGTGCCTCAACCGGTGAGTTCGAGGCTGTCGAGCTTCGTGACGGTGGCGATGCCTGGAACGGCAAAGGAGTGACCACCGCGGTCGCGAATGTGAGGGGCGAGATCGCCGAAGCGATCAAGGGGCGTGACGCCGACGATCAGTCCGGGCTCGACAGGACGATGATCGACCTCGACGGCACCCCGAACAAGGGCCGGCTCGGTGCGAACGCGATCCTCGGCGTCTCCTTGGCAGTGGCCCGGGCGTCCGCAGACGACCATGGCCAGCCTCTCTATCGCCGGTTTGCCGAGCTTTACGGTGGCGGGGAGGCTTCCGTTCTGCCGGTCCCGATGATGAACGTGCTCAACGGTGGGGCCCATGCCGACAACTCAGTCGATTTTCAGGAGTTCATGGTCGTCCCGGCCGGTGCCTCCACCTTCTCGGAGGGCCTTCGGACCGGCGCCGAGACCTTCCACGCGCTCAAGGCGCTGCTTCATGACCGCGGGCTCGCAACCGCGGTGGGCGACGAGGGCGGTTTCGCACCCAACCTCGACTCAAATGAGGCTGCGCTCGAGATCCTGGTCAGGGGGATCGAGGCGGCCGGGTATCGGCCGGGGGAGGACGTCTTCATCGCCCTCGACCCCGCGACCAGCGAATTCTACAAGTCCGGCGCCTACGTGCTCGAGCACGAGGGTCGCTCTCTCAATGCCGAGCAGATGGTCGGCTACTGGGATGACATCTCATCCAGGTACCCGATCCT
>JBBQZL010000123.1:0-8345 GCA_038207745.1 Solirubrobacterales bacterium | reverse complement strand
GCCACCCGGATCCGCGCATATCAGCCTGACCGCGCGTCGCGCATCAGCCGGAACCGCCGCCGCCAAGCCGATCATGGTCCGCCGAGAGGCGGGCCATCAGTGGTTGGGACTTGACAAACGGAGGGACATATCAGCTGAGCGGCTCCCAGTCCCACGAGGCCTGGTCGGCCAGGCTTCCCTGATCCAATTGTTCCCGGAGTGCGGCGAGTTCGGCCGGCTCGATCGCGTAGGCGTGTTCCGGGCCGGGGAAGGCTCCGGAGCGCACCTCATCCGCGTAGGCGCGCACTCCGGTCAGCATCCCCTCGTGGATGTCGGCGTAGCGCTTGACGAACTTGGCGACATGGCCGACGTTGATGCCGAGCAGATCGTGGAAGACGAGGACCTGTCCGGAGGTTGACGGCCCCGCGCCGATGCCGATCGTGGGGATCTCGAGCTTCTCGACGATCATCTCGGTGACCGCAGCCGGGATCGCCTCGAAGACGATCGCAAAGCAGCCCGCGTTCTCGAGCGCATGGGCATCCTCTGCAAGCCTCAGGGCGGCCTTCGCGCTCTTGCCCTGGGCCTTGAAGCCGCCAAGGGCTGTCGCGGTCTGGGGGGTCAGACCGAGATGTCCCATCACCGGAATTCCGGCCCGGACAATCGCGCGCGCCCGCTCGATCGAGGATCCGCCGCGCTCGAGCTTCACGGCAGCGCAGCCGGTCTCCTTGATCAGCCGCTGAGCATTCGCGACCGCCTCCTGATCGGAGCCCTCGTAGGAGCCGAATGGCATGTCGAGGATCAACAGTGGGGTCCGCAGCCCGCGCCTGACCGCGGCGCCCAGAATCAACATCTCCTCCATGCCGACAGGCACCGTGCTGTCGTAGCCGAGCACGCAGTTGGCCGCCGAGTCGCCGACCAGCACCATGTCGACACCGGCCGCCTCGGCAACCTGCGCCGACGGGAAGTCGTATGCCGTGACCATCACGATCGGCTCACCGTTTTCCGCCATCTCCGCAATCCTCGGGAGGCTGATCGGCTTGCGTTCGTTGCTCTCGCTGTTGATCGGCGTGATTCCTGAACTCATGACATCTGCTCCTCGCTCACGGCCCCTGGCGCCGTGGTCTGGTTTGAGGGATGGATCAAGACGTTGTCGATCAGCCTCGCGCGGCCCACCTGGGCGGCGACGGCGATCAGGATCGGGCGCCCGTTTGCCTCGGCGACCGGTGAGAGGTCGATTGCGTCGCGGGCCTCGAGGTATTCGGGTTCGATCCCGGCATCGGCCAGGGTCTGCATCGCCGCCTCGATGCCGGCGCCGAGGGAGACGACCGGTGTCACGTCTGCTGCGGCCTTGAGCGCCCGTGAGAGCGCCACCGCGCGGACACGATCATCCGGCGAGAGGTAGGCGTTGCGGGAACTCATCGCCAATCCGTCAGACTCGCGGATCGTCGGCAGGACGCGGATCTCGACGGGGAAGTTGAGGTCGCGGGTCATCCGCGTGATCACCGCGGCCTGCTGCGCGTCCTTCTGCCCGAAGTAGGCATGGGTGGGGGAGACCGAGTTGAAGAGCTTCGCGACAACGGTGGTGACGCCTCGGAAGTGCTCGGTTCCGCGGCTCTCGGGGTCTCCGCAGAGCATCTCGGTCAGACCGTCGACCTCAACCCGGGTCGAGAACCCGTCCGGGTAGATCTCGCCGATATCGGGCGCATATAGGAAGTCGGTGCCGGCCTCTGTGAGAAGCTCCGCGTCGCGGTTCTCATCACGCGGATAGCCGCTGAAGTCCTCGCCGGGCTTGAACTGCGTGGGGTTGACGAATAGCGAGACGACGACGATCTCGCACTCCTCACGAGCTGCATGGACCAGGGAGAGATGGCCCTGATGCAGCGACCCCATGGTCGGGACAAGGCCGATCGACGCGCCGGACCGGTAGGCGGCTTCCAGCGAGACACGCAGGTTCATTCTTGTCCGCAGGGTGGTCATGCGGGGCTCCTCTCCCGGCTCGGCGCCCGCCTGGGGCTGATCCGCTCGGTCAGCACCACAAGGCTCGAATATGCGTTCTCGAGCGCGGTATCGCCAAGCGTTGCGATCGCGACCCGGTGACGCTCGACGGTTTCCCTGTCACCACGGCTGATCGGTCCGGTAAGCGCGTCGGCGCCTCGCTCTGTCCAGTTCCTGGCGGTCTGGAGGACGAGGGGGGAGAGAAGTTCCCGGCCGTTGGGAATCTCGGCGCTTTCGAGCAGACCGGCGGCGGCCTCCTCTATCGCGACCAGGAAGTTGGAGGCGATCGCCGCGGCAGCGTGGTAGGCGGCGCGACTGTCCTCGGGCACTGAGAAGGGGACCATTCCGAGGGCGGAGGCGAGATCGTCGGCTGTGGTCTGCGTCTCGGGTGAGCCGGCCGAGACCGCGCATGGCGTACCGGCAAGGCTCGTCTCACCATCGGGAATCGTCTGCAGGGGGTGGAGGGAGAAAACCCCGGCGCCCGCCTCCTCGGCCGCACGCAGGGCACTCAGCGGCGTTGCTCCGCTCGTGTGTCCGATTGCGACGGGCCAGTCGGTTGCAGACCTGAAGATTGCCTCGCATGCGGAGCTGATCGACGAATCGGGCACACAGAGCAGCACGATTCCGGCGCCTCGCATCAATCTGACGGCATCATCTCGCCCGGCAAGCTGCACATCCATTCCCGCTTCGACTGCAGCGCGGTGGATTGAACGCCCCAGGCGACCGGGGCCGACGATTGTGAGCGCGGTTCGCGCTTCTTGATCTGGAGTCATCTTTCCGTTCCAGTTCCCGCTCGCGAGATACCAGACGGTGCTGCGTAGGGGTGATGGTTGTTGCTTGAACCTCTGATCTTCAGGTCTGTGCCAAACCGGGTCACAGCCTTGCCTGATTATACGCGTCGCGCGACCCCTACCATTGGCAACGTGCCGATCTACGAATTCGAGTGCCAGGATTGCGGAGTCCGCTTCGAGGAACTTGTCGCGTCCCTGGGGACCTCGCCTGCCTGTCCGGAGTGTGGCTCCGGGCGGACCGTCCACAAACTCTCGGCCGTTTCGCCGCCGGGTCGGCTTCCACGCGGTCCGGGGATGCGCGACAGCGAGTCGCGCCGCACCGAGAAGGTGGCGGCGCGCGATGAGCGGCTTGCGGATTCAGCCAAACGCCGTGCCGGGGGCGAGAGTCCGACGGGGGGGAAGGGTCCATCGAGGAGCGGGAAGAAGGGACCGAAATGACCGGGACGGCAATCGGGCGTCGCGAGGCATTGGTAACGGTCTTCCGCGAGGCCTCGGTCTGCACGAAATGTGCGCTCTCGGAGTCCCGGAGCAGGGTCGTCTTCGGAGCGGGCAACGCCGACGCGGATCTGATCTTCGTCGGCGAGGCCCCCGGTGCCGAGGAGGACCGGCAGGGGCTGCCCTTCGTCGGGCGGTCGGGAGCGCTGCTGGACACGATGCTCGGGGAGATCGGGATGTCGCGGGACGACGTGTTCATCGCCAACGTCCTCAAGTGCCGGCCCCCGGAGAATCGGGACCCGAAACCGGAGGAGATCGAGACCTGTCGTCCCTATCTGCTCCGCCAGATCGAGCTGATCGAGCCGGCCGTGATCTGCACACTCGGAAACTTCGCGACCAAGCTTCTGAGCGGCGACCCGACCGGGATCACCCGCGTTCACGGGGTCGTGCAGGTCCATGAATTCAACGGGCGTCAGATCCAACTCTTTCCCCTCTTCCATCCGGCCGCGGCGCTCAGGTCAACCGGGGTCGCAGAGAAGCTCCGCGCCGACATCGCTGCTCTGCCCAAGCTGCTCCGCCGGGCGACGGGACAGACTCCGCCGGCCAGAACCCAGATGCCTGTGAGATCCGTGATCACGACTTCGGCCGAGCAGAGCGAAGCGGCCGGACATCAGCTGGCGGGCGGGCTCAAACCCGGTGACGTTGTCATTCTCCGCGGCGAGATGGGGGCAGGCAAGTCGACCTTCATCCGCGCAGCAAGCCGGGCGCTTGGCGTTGAAGGACCGATGCCCTCGCCGACCTTCACGATCGGCCGGATGTACCTGGGGCGGATGCCGGTCGCGCACCTCGACCTCTTTCGACTCGGTGATATCGACCAGGAAGAACCCGGTCTGCTCGACGACTACCTGACCCCCGACACGATCGGGTTCGTCGAGTGGCCGGAGGCCGCATTGACCGCCCTGGAGGGGGCAAATGTGATCTCGGTGGTGATCGAGCATCGTGGCGGTGACACCCGTTCGATCACCATCGATGGCCAAGTCTGAACCCGCGGGCCGCTACCATCGGCCGTCGTCCGTGTTCAAGTTGATGGATGTGGATCTGCGGTTCGACAGGGCAGGGGCAGGATGAAGAGACTCAAGACGACGATCGGCACAGCGATGGCAATCTGCGTGTGCACGGGCCTGCTCGGCACCGGGACCGCCTCCGCGGCTCACGGATACCGGGCCTACGTCAGCTGCGCCTCTGCGGCCAACTCGAAATCCACCGACACCTGCCTCAGCGGCTCCAGCGTCACCGCGTTCTTCATCAGCAGGACGGTCGCTGTCAGGTACCGCGTCTGCGTCAAGTACCCGTCGGGGGTCAGGGGATGCACGAAGAGGCGGTCTGCAAAGGCCGGGCTGCTCTACGCGAACCCGATTCCCTCGGATCAGGTTGGCTCGTATCGGGCGGTCTGGTACGTGGGCGACAAGAAGTTGCGTGTCCGCTTGTTCACGATCACGGGCTGAGGCTCTGCGACACTTCCGCCGGTGATCCTCGGTTTCGACACCGCCACAGGCGACACGTGCGTGGCTGCGATGGATGCGGGGCAGGTTCGCCACGAAGTCTGCATCGGCCCGTCGACGGCAGACGGCCGGCCGCAGCACGCAACAGCTCTGCTGCCTGCGATCGAGGACGCGGTGGATTCGGTGGGAGGATGGGAGAAGATCGACATGATCGGCGTCGGCTGCGGACCGGGATCGTTCACCGGGCTGAGAATCGGTCTTGCAACTGCGAGGGGGCTCGCATTGGGCCGGGGCATACCCGCGATCGGAGTTACGACGCTGGCCGCGATCGGAGCCGCGATCGTCGGCCGCGGCGACGCTCGCTGCGCGCTCGCCCTGATCGATGCTCGAAGAGATGAGGTCTTCGCGGCGCTCTACGACCGGGATGGCGGTGAGGCCTGGGAGCCGCAGGTGGTCGGGCCGACCGAGTTGGGCGCCAGGATCGCCGGACTTGGCGACGGGGTCGTTGCGGCGGGATCAGGGGCGATACGATTTCGAGACGAGTTCCACAGCGTTCCAGGCATCGTGATTGCCGAGGACGGCGACCCGATCAACAGGGTTTCGGCAGCTTTGATCTGCCGCCTCTGCGACGGGGTCACGGCAGTTGACAGGCATCCACCCGAGCCGATCTACCTGAGAGCGCCCGACGCGGAGCGATGGCGTGAGCGAAACAACCCCAATCCCGGCCAGACACCCAGCTGAGCAGAGTCCCGATCGGGGCGAGGGTTCTGCCCTGGTCGAGATCAGGCAGCTCGGCTACAGCGACCTGCCGGCCGTGATCTCGATCGAGCGGCGGGCATTCCCGACGCCCTGGTCGCTCGCGATGTTCGTGCTCGAGCTCTCCAAACCGAGCGGGATCTGCCTGGCAGCGACGATCTGCGATGAGCTGTTCGGCTATCTGGTCTGTTCACGCTACGACCAGGTCTGGCACCTGATGAATGTCGCTGTCGACCCGGTCCGGAGGCGCCACGGGATCGCCACCTGCCTGATCAACCGGATGCTCGGGGAAACCGCCGGCCTGCCGGTCACGCTCGAGGTCCGGGTCTCCAACCGTCACGCAATTGCGATGTATGAGAGGTTCGGTTTTCGCTCCGCGGGGGTTCGTCCCCGGTACTACAATGACAATAGTGAGGACGCAATGATCATGTGGCTGGACGCCACGTGATCCTGGCGATCGAGACCTCGTGCGACGACACCTGCGCGGCGGTCCTCGATGGGCCGAGAATCATCTCCAACGTGGTCTCCTCGCAGGCCGCGGCGCACAATCAATTCGGCGGCGTGGTCCCCGAGGTTGCCTCGAGGCATCACCTGGAGTTGGCGGTCCCCGTGGTCGAAGCCGCGCTTGCCGAGGCGGGGTGCGGACTCGATCAGATCGACGCGGTTGCGGTCACCAGGGGGCCGGGCCTGATCGGTGCCCTGCTTGTCGGGCTGAACACGGCAAAGTCGATTGCGGCGTCACGCCGACTGCCTCTGATCCCCGTGGATCACCTGCACGGCCACATCGCTGCGAACCTTCTCGAGCCGGATCCGATCGAGCCGCCCTTTCTCTGCCTGATCGCGAGTGGTGGTCACACGTTGCTTGCAGGCGTCGACGAGCCCGGCTCTCATCGGGTGCTCGGCCAGACCCTCGACGACGCCGCGGGCGAGGCCTTCGACAAGGCCGCGCGGATGCTGGGGCTCGGCTATCCGGGTGGACCGGCGCTGGAGCGGCTTGCATCGGATGGCGATGCCTCGGCATTCGACTTTCCGGTCGCGATGGCGCGAAACCCGGGGCTCGACTTCAGCTTCAGCGGACTCAAGACCGCCCTCGTCTATCGCTGTCGCGACTTCGGGCCTGGTGGTGTGGACCAACACCGCGCCGACCTCGCAGCCGGCTTTCAGGCGGCTGTGGTCGCGCAACTGCGGGCGAAACTGAAACGGGCGCTGAAGAAGGGTGGATGGAGCACGGTGGCGCTTGGAGGCGGGGTGGCTGCCAATGGACCGCTTCGGACCGCGGTCTCGGATCTTTGCGCCGATCTCGATGTCTCGCTGAAGCTGGTACCGATGGCGCTCTGCACCGACAACGCGGCGATGATCGGCTCTGCGGCAAGGTTTGCGCCGCTGATTCCGTATCCCGACTACCTGGGGTTTGATGCCTTTTCGACCGATAGGCCGCCGCCGGAAGCCGCCTCGGCGGCCGTCGGATGACCCAGGTCAATCTGTACGGGCGACCGGGATGCCACCTCTGCGACGAGGCGCGGGACTTCCTGATCGAGATCCGGGACAGCCGGCGGGTGAGCTTCGATCTGATCGAGATCGACATCGACGGCGACGACGATCTGCTGCGCGGATTCCTCGAACGTATACCCGTGATCCAGGTGGATGGGGAGATCGTCTCGGAGCTGATTCCGGATCGAGCCGCTTTGGTGGCATGTCTCGATAACGTGGAGACATGAATGAGCAGGTGCCTGAAGAAATCGCAGCAGCCGACTCTCCGCTGGTTGCAGAGGGCGAGCGGCTTTCGCTTGGGGTGGCCGCGCGGCTGTCCCGCTATCTGCAGGTGCTGACGCAGGCACGCAAGATGGGTCGCGAGACGATCTCCTCACAGGAGCTCTCGGAGTACACCCACATCAACCCGACCCAGATCCGCCGCGACCTCTCCGGCTTCGGCAAGTTCGGCAAGCGGGGAGTCGGCTACAACGTCGACTCGCTGGTCCTCCAGGTCAGGAAGATCCTCCGCACCTCGGGCCAGCACAACATCGCTCTCTTCGGCGCCGGCAACCTCGGCCAGGCAATCGCCAGCTCGGACATCTTCGCCGACCACGGCTTCCAGGTCGTTGCGATCTTCGACGTCGATCCCAGCGTGGTCGGGGTCAGGGTCGGAGACCTCGAGGTGCGGGATTTCACCGATCTGAAGAGCACTGTCAAGGCAGACGAGATCGTTGTCGGTGTGATCGCAGTTCCGGCCAATGCCGCCCAGGATGTCGCCGATCGCCTCGTCGAAGCCGGGGTCAGGATCATCTTCAACTATTCTGAGCAGCTCCTGCAGGTGCCACCAGAGGTGACCGTCCACACATCCAGCCCGGCGGTCGACCTGCTCTATGCGCTCTATTTCTACCTGGCATAGCCACCCACTCCGGAATCCGCGTTGAGCGGCGACTCCGGACTCGACCTCGACCTCGCTCGGGAGATCTTCGATGCGTCGACCGACTTCACGATCGGCCTCGAAGAGGAGTTCGCGATCGTCGACCCCGAGACCCTGGATCTCAGGGACCGCTACGAGGACCTCCATGGCGAGGCCAAGAAGGATGAATACCTGAGGGATTCGGCCGCGGGTGAGCTGATCGCCTCCGAGATCGAGATCCGGTCCGGACGCTCCGAGAACTTCACCGAGGCGCTCGAGCGCCAAACCCACAGACGCGAGCGGCTCTTTCAGATCGCCGAGCACCAGGGGGTGGCGCTTGCGGCGATGGGAACGCACCCGTGGGCCAATTACCTCGACCAGGACATCATCGACACGCCGCACTACCAGCGGCTCAAGCAGGATCTCAAGTGGGTCGCCCAGCGAAACAACACCTGGAGTCTCCACGTGCACATGGGGATCCGCGGAGCCGATCGGGCGATC
>JBBQZL010000122.1:0-8458 GCA_038207745.1 Solirubrobacterales bacterium | reverse complement strand
TCGCTTGGAACGGTCACGGCAGTTGGCGACCGCTTCAGCTCACCGCCCGCGGTCGGCGACCGGATCGTGACCCTTGCCTCGCTCACATCGACCCCGCTCCGGCTCGACGCCGTGACCGGGCTGGACCCGGCCTCAGCCCAGGTCGAGGTGACGGGATACGCCTATGTCTGCGACAGCGCGCCATGGGGCCCGCTACCGGACGACCTGCCACTGTCGGTTGCTCTCGAGGTCTATGACGTCTACGGGGCCGGATCGCATACCCGCAACCTCGCGCCGGCCAACGGCACCGTTTACGTGCTGGGCGCAGGCCACGCCGGAAAGCTCGCGCTCGCAGCCGCCCGCGATGCGATGGAGAGCGGGACCGTGGTTGCCGTCGACGTCGACGCCGACGCAATCAACCGGGTCAAGGACCTCGGTCTCTGCGACATCGGTGTCGCCACGGATCTGCGCGACCCGCTCGGTGCCCTTGAGAAACTCCGCGCCGCCGGAGCGCCGCCGGCCGATCTGACCGTCGTCGTGGTCAATGCCACCGGCTGTGAGCCGTCGGCGATCCTGATGACCGAGGATCAGGGCACGGTGCTGTTCTTCTCGATGGCGACCAACTTCTCAACCGCCGCCCTTACGGCCGACGGGCTGGGAGCCGATATCCAGATGCTGATCGGCAGCGGATTCACGACTGACATGGGCGCCTACTCGCTCGATCTGGTCCGCCGTTCCCCGGCGCTGCGCCAGGCCTTTGGCGCCCCGGTCGGTGGGATCGCGTGAGCGCCCGGAGCGGGCATGTCGTGAAGATGCGCTGGCGCGATATCGACGGACTGGGCCACGTCAATCACACCGTGGTTCTCACCTATCTCGAGGAGGGCCGCGACGCTTTCCTGGAGAGCCGCGGCATCCACCGCGACAAATACGTCGTGGGGCGTTGTTCCGTGACCTACCTGAGGGAGATCAAGCTGGCATCCGCCACTGTCACGGTGCAGTGCGTCGTGGAAAGGCTCGGCATCTCCAGCATCACAACGACCGAGCGCGTCTTCGACAGCGTCGGGGAGGCCGTGGTCGAGGCGGAGTTCGGCCTCGTGATGTGGGATTCGCGTGTGAGGCACTCGAGACCGATCACCGATAAGGAGCGCACAGCACTGACGCGACCGGAGGGAGAAGAGCAATGAGCGGCGCATGGAACAGCAAGCCGGTGGTCCTGACGGTGGCGGTGACGGGGGCGGACGTCTTTCGCGAGAACAACCCGAACATCCCGTACACAACCCAGGAGATTGCGGAATCGACCATCGAGGCGGGCGCCGCCGGCGCGACGGTCGTTCACCTCCACGTGCGCGAGGACGATGGGACGCCGAGCGGTCGTCCCGAGCTCTTCAAGGACGTGATGGCGCGGATTCGCAGCGCCACGGACCTGATCACGATGGTCTCGACCGGTGGCAGCAACGAGATGACGATCGAGGAGCGGACAACCGGCCTCGAGGCCAACCCCGATATCTCCGGAGTCGAGTCGGGCTCGATGAATTTCGGCGATGAGACCTTCATCACGCCGCCGCCGGCGGGCCGCGGGATCATCAGGCGTGCGCTGGAGGCCCGGATCGCGCTCGAGGTCGAGTGCTTCGACGTCGGCCACGTGGTCAGCGCGGTGCGCTGGCTCGAGGACGGGACATTGCCGGGGCCGCTGCGGGTCAACCTGGTGTTCGGCGTCCCGGGCGGCATCGATGCCTCTCCCGAGGCGCTTGACGCAATGCTCCGCCCGCTGCCGGGCGATGCGTTCTGGACGGTCACATGCATCGGCCGCCATCACCAGCGGATGCTGGCGCTGGCGCTGCTCAAGGGCGCGCCCGGGATCCGGACCGGGCTCGAGGACGTCGCCTACATAAGCCGCGGCGTCCACGCTCCATCAAGCGCCGCCCTCGTGGAGATGGCGGTGGGTCTCGCGGGAACCCTCGGTCGCGAGGTGGCGACGCAGGACCGGACGCGGGAGTTGCTGGGCCTTGGCTGACCCGGCCGCAACAGCGACGGTGACGGCTGATCCGCGCGCCGCGGAGGGCGGGCGCTCATCGGGTCGGCGGGGCACCGGGACCCGCGACGCGATCGACCGCGCCGCGATCGAGTTGTTCGCGAAGCTTGGATACAACGCGACGTCGATGCGCGCGATCGCCTCCGCGGCACGGGTGCAACCGGCGGCGATCTATCACTGGTACTCGAGCAAGGAGGCAATCCTCGTCCAGCTGCAAGACGACTTCATGGAGCGGTTGACCGAGGCCGTTGTCGCCGCCGTCGATCGCGAGAAGACGCCCGTGCTCCGGCTTGCCGCGGCGGTTCGCGAGCACGTGGTCTTCCATGGGCTGCACGCGCGGGCGGCATTCGTCACCGACAGTGAGATCCGCGCCTTGACCGATGGGCCGCGGCGCGCCCTGGTTGCAAAGCGTGACCAGTATCAGGAGATGTTCCTCGCGATGATCGCCGAGGGCATCAACGACGGCTCGCTTCACGTCTCCGATGCGCGGGTCGCGACCTATGCGATCCTGCTCCAATGCACCGGTGTGGCGCTCTGGTTCGACCCGAAGGGCCCACTTAGATTGGAAGCGGTTGCAGACCTCCACGTTGAGTTGGTTCTCGGCTCTCTTCAGGCGCCGGCGAAGCTGATCGCAAAGACGGTTGAGAGCATCTCGCCTGCCTCACGCGTGGCTGCCGGCAGGGGGCGCCGGCGATGAGGATCAAGCCACCGGCACTTCCGGAGCAGGCGACGATCGCGGTCGTCGCGCCGGCAAGCCCGCCTCAGACGCGATCCGAGATCGAGCAGGCGACCAGCTACTTCGAGGCCCGTGGCCACCGTGTCGTCTTCGGGCCCAATCACCGCAACGTCCACGGCTATCTCGCCGGGGCTGACGCTGAACGGGCGGCGGACCTTCAATGGGCGCTGTCGGAACCGGGCATCGACATGGTGCACGCGCTTTGCGGCGGTTATGGGGCTGCGCGCCTCCACGATCTGATCGACTGGGACGCTCTCGGTGAGCCACGGATCGTCTGCGGCTTCAGCGACATCACCGCACTGCACCTCGCGCTTGCCGCACATCGGGGCTGGGTCTCCTTCTACGGGCCCAACTTCCTGCGATTCACGCGGCGAAAAGATGAGCTGACCAAGGAAACCGAGGAGTGGTTCCATCGGGCGTTTCAGGCGGAGCCTCTCGGCCGGGTCTTCGAAGATCCGGAGAACCCGTACGTGCTGACCGTGGGCGACGGAGTGGCGGAGGCCCCGTTGGTAGGTGGCTGTCTCACCCTGCTCAGCGCCAGCATCGGGACGCCCTATGAGCTGCAGACCGACGGGTGCATCGTGATGGTCGAGGATCTCAACACCGATCCCTACCTGATCGACACCCTGCTCAATCACCTGGTGCGGGCCGGAAAACTCGACAACGCCGCCGGGTTTGTGTTCGGGACCGATGTAAACCTGCGCTCACTGGCCGTCCCGGAGGAGCCGGAGTCGACGCTCTCGATCGAGGAGCTTCTCGATGAGCTGATCGCTCCGCTGGGGATACCGGCGATCGCCAACGTACCGGTCGGTCATGGCAAGCACATGGCCACGATGCCGCTCGGCGCAACCGTTCGAGTCGACGGTGGCGCAAAGACTCTCGAAGTGACGGAGGCGGCGGTGCTGCCTGCAAGGGACCAACAAGGAGGAGATCAGTGATGAAGTTGAGGAACCTGGGGTCGATGGCGGGCCTGTTGCTTGCCGCATTTGCGCTGATGGCCGCGGGCGCAGCCCCTGCTCTTGCCGCTGATCCGGGACAGGGCAAGGACGTGCTCCGGATCGGCTGGGCACAGGATCCCCAGACCCTCAATCCCTTTGTCGGGCTCGACGAGGAGGACTACACGGTCTGGGCGATCAACTGGGATCTGCTCGTCAACTTCAGCCCGAAGGACCTTTCGCCCTCACCGGGCATCGCAAAGAGCTGGAAGATCTCGGACGACAAGAAGACCGTCACCTTCAAGCTGGATCCGGACCGGAAGTGGTCCGATGGCGTCCCGATCACCTCCGCAGACGTCAAGTACTCGCTCGAGGCCCTGGGCAGCCATGGTGCGCTCTTCACCAGCTACACCAACAACGTCACCTCGATAACAACGCCCGATGCCGAGACCGTGGTGATCAAGACCAAGCGGCCCGACGCCCGGATAATCGGCGGTCTGCTGATCTACATCATCCCGAAGCACATCTGGGGAAAGGTGCCGATCAAGGAGCTGACAAGCACCTATCAGGCGCAGATCCCGTTGGTGGGCAGCGGCCCCTTCATCGTCACCAAGTTCGACCGCGATCACATCGTCGAGATGGACCCCAATCCGAATTTCGCCGGACCGAAGCCGAAGTTCGACCAGATCCAGTTCATCAAGTACGGGACCCAGGACGCCGTCGAGCGCGCTCTGCAGCTCGGGGAGATCGACGTGGTGCCCGAAGTCCAGGCGACGACCTTCGACCGACTCGGGACGGTCTCCAACCTGACTACCGTGCGAAGCGCCCAACCTGCATTCACCCAGCTTGCCTTCAATCTCTGCCCGAAGGCGCTTTGCCCGGATGCCAACTTCAATCCGGCGATTCAGGACCTCCCGGTCCGCCAGGCGATCGCCTATGCGATCGACCGTGAGCGGATCAATGAGATCGCGGCGCGCGGGACGTCGTTTGTGGCCCATGGACTGCTTCCCTCCTACTACAAGGCGTTCTACCAGCAGCCTGATCAGGACTACCCGTTCGACCCCGGGAAGGCCAACCAGATTCTCGACGACGCCGGATATGTACGCGAGGGTGACGGGATCCGCTCGAAGAACGGGGACAAGCTCTCCTTCAATCTGTTCGTGCGATCCGAGTCGCCCTACAACGTCCAGGCGGCAAAACTTGTCGCGGAGATGGCGAAGGCGGTGGGGGTCGAGTTCAAGGTCCAGGTCGTCAGCGTCGACAAGCTGACCGAGCTGACTGCGCAGCAGGTGAACGGCAAGCCGGCGCCGGACTTCGACACCTTCATCTGGGGCTGGGGAGGCGATGCCTACGATCCGAGCTTCCTGCTCAGCCTGATGACGACGGGGCAGATCGGCGAATCGTCGGACTCCTTCTACTCGAACCCCGAGTACGACAAGCTCTACGAGAAGCAGGCGGGGATCTTCGATGTCGCCCAGCGAAAGGCGGTGATCGGTCAGATGACCGACCTGCTCCAGCGAGATCTTCCCTACCTGGTGCTGACCGAGGATCCGAACCTGCAGGCCTACCGGACCGACAGTCTGTCCAACGTCAAGCTCTCATGTCCGGAGGGGACCGGTGACCTGTTCTGCGAGCAGGCCGGGTACGCGCCGCTGGTCACGCTTGCGCCCGCAGGCGAAGCGTCATCGAGTGGTGGTGGCGGGTCGGGCGTGGTCATCATCGTGATCGCCGTGGTGCTGCTGGGTGGGGTTGCGATCTTCGTGATCAGGTCACGCCGCCGTCGCGGAAACAAGCCGATGGAACTCGAGGAATGAGGCGCGGAGGGTGAGCGGGCGCTGGCTCGCAGGGAAGGTGGCCGCGGCGGTTCTGACGCTCGTCTTCGTGATCATCTTCAACTTCTTTCTCTTCCGGGTCATGGGCGACCCGACGACACAGCTTGCCCGGCTGCCGCGCGCAACGCCGCAGGAGATCGTCAAGCTGCGAGCGCAGTACGGGCTGGACAAACCCCTGATCGGGCAGTTCATCGACAACGTCGGCGACACCGCCCGCCTCGATCTCGGGGTCAGCCAGCGATCTCGCGAGCAGGTGTGGGACGAGATCAAGGCGGCGCTTCCCTGGACGCTGCTCCTGGTCGGAACAGGCACGCTTATCGCGACGCTGCTCGGTAGCTGGATGGGGGTGGTCGCCGCGACGCGGCGTGGTCAAAGAACCGACAACGGCTTCCTGGGCTTCAGCCTCTTCACCTATGCGTCTCCGGAATACTGGATCGGCATCATCCTGATCCTCGTCTTCGCGGTCTGGTTACCGATCTTCCCGTCGGGTCTGCAGGAGACCCCCGGGGTCGTGTTCTCCGGCTTCCCGGCGCAGGCGCTCGATGTCGCCAAACACCTTGTCCTGCCCGCGACGGCGATGACACTGATGTTGCTCGGCCAGTATTTCCTGATCATGCGCTCTTCGATGGTCGATGTGCTGACCGAGGATTTCATCGCCGTAAAGCGTGCCACCGGTCTGCCGTGGGGGCGGGTGGTCCGGCGCCACGCGGTCCCGAATGCGCTGCTGCCGCTCGTCACCCTCTCGGCGATCCAGTTCGGCGCCGTTGTCGGCGGCGCGATCACGATCGAGACGATCTTCTCCTGGCCGGGCCTGGGGGAACTGACCTTCCAGGCGATCAATGACAAGGATTACCCGGTCCTCCAGGGCACCTTCCTGATCTTCTCCTTCGGCGTGATCCTTGCCAACCTGGCCGCCGATTGCCTCTACTTCGCGCTTGACCCGCGGGTGCAGTCGAAATGAGCGAGCGCGGCGCACTCAAGCTGCTGGTCAATACCTGGCGCGGGCGCTTTGGGCTCGCGGTGCTCGCGATATCGACCTTCGTTGCGATCTTCGGCACCCTGATCGCCCCCTACAACCCCGAGGCATCGAGTCTCGACGTGCTCCAGGCTCCCAGCTTCAGCCATCTGTTGGGCACGACCGAGAACGGTGCGGATGTCTTCTCGCAGCTTCTGGTCGGAACGCGGGTCTCGATGCTGGTCGGCTTTGCCGCGGCGCTGATCTCGGCGGTGCTGGGTTCGCTGGTCGGGATCGCGAGCGGTTACTTCGGGGGCTGGACCGACCGCATCCTCGACTCAATGGAGAACTGGTTTCTGGTCATCCCGACACTGCCGCTGATGATCGTCCTGGCCCGGCTGCTGAATCCCTCGCTCACCGTGCTGATCGTCGTGATCGGATTGACCTCCTGGGCAGGTACAGGGCGGATCGTCCGTTCGCAGGTACTGACGCTCAGGGAGCGCGCATTTGTCGAGCGCGCCCGGGCGCTCGGAGCCTCCGACACCTACATCATCAGGACGCACATCCTCCCCAACACGCTGCCGTTGATCTTCGCCAACACGGTGCTGATAATCGCGGTGGCGATCCTCTCCGAGGCGGCGCTCTCATTCCTCGGCCTCGGGGATCCGACCCGGATCTCATGGGGCACGATGCTCGAGAACGCCTTCCAATCCGGTGCACCGAGCGCAGGCGCCTGGTGGTATGTGATTCCACCCGGACTCGCGATCACGATCCTGGTCCTCGGCGTTTCGCTACTCGGCTTCGTGTTCGAGGAATACATCAATCCGCGCCTCAGGGAGCAATCGTGAGCCGTCTGCTCGAGGTCAGCGGCCTGCGGGTCGAGCACCGAGGCCGTCCGATCGTAGATGGGGTCGACTTCACGCTCGAGAGGGGCGAGGCTCTGGGGCTGGCCGGTGAGTCTGGCTGCGGAAAGACGACCACCGCGCTTGCGCTGATGAAGATCCTCCCCGCCGGTCTCAAGCAGGCCGGCGGGATCATCCTTCGACCGCCGGGGGTGGAGGAGCAGATCAACATCGACCGGCGGACCGAGGCCGGGATGCAGGTGGTGCGCTGGCGCCACATCTCGCTTGTCTTCCAGGGTGCAATGAACTCGCTGGATCCCGTCCAGCACATCGATACGCAGATCGCCGAGGTGATTCGCCTCCATGAGCCGGGAGTCGGCAGCAAGGAGGTCAGCGCCCGGATCGGTGAGCTGCTGACGACGGTTGGGCTGACCCCTGCCCTCGGCCGCCGATACGCGCATCAGCTCTCAGGCGGGCAGCGTCAACGGGTGATGATCGCCCTTGCACTTGCCTGCCGACCCTCGCTGGTGATCGCCGATGAGCCAACCACCGCGCTCGATGTGGTGATGCAGGCGCAGGTGCTCCAGCTCCTCGAGCGACTTCGCGAGCAGCTGGGCCTGGCGCTGATCCTGATCTCCCATGACCTCGGTGTGCTTGCCGAGACCTGCGAACGGATCGCGGTCATGTACGCCGGGAAGATCGTCGAGACGGGACCGGTTGGCACCGTATTCGCGGCGCCGCAGCATCCATACACGAAGCGGCTGCTCGACTCGCTGCCGGTGATCGGTGGCACCCGCGGCCTCGCAACGCCGATTCCGGGCGGGCCACCGGATCCGGGTAACCCGCCCGACGGATGCGCATTTCATCCGCGTTGTCCGTATTCGACCGATCGATGCCTGGGGGATCCGGCGCTCAGAGAGGTGGCCCCGAAGCAGTCCGCCGCCTGCCACTTCGCGCCGTGGGCCGAGTGGCCGACGGTGGTCCCGGCCGCCTCGGCAGTGGAGGTTGACGGATGAGCGAGGTGCTGATGGAGGTTCGTGACCTCTCTGTTCACTTTCGATCGCGCCGCAAGAGTGTGGCCCGTGCAATTGACGGCGTCTCCCTCGAGTGGCGGCGTGGTGAGATCCTCGGCGTGGTGGGTGAGTCC
>JBBQZL010000121.1:0-8479 GCA_038207745.1 Solirubrobacterales bacterium | reverse complement strand
CATCGTGGCGACCCCTCCTGACCTACCCGAGAGGATCGCCCGGCGGCGCCAGGAGCGGCGACGCCAGTTGGTCAGGAGACGTCGTATCGCAGCCGGAACGGTCGTGTCAATGGTCGCGGTCGCGGTCGCGGCATTGCTGGTCACCGGATCAGTCGGGGGCGGCGGCTCCTCGAAGGGCGACAGCTCGGCGGCAGGGAGGGGGGCAAACCCGGGTGGGTCCGGAAAGCAGAAGACCGAAAAGATCTCAATGGTCAGGAACGCCACCCCGCAGGACGATTGGGCGCCGTACACGGGGCCCGTTCCGATGCTGATGTACCACGTGCTCGGCGACGTGCCTCCGGGAGCCGCGCTTCCGGGGCTCTTTGTCGCCGACTCCGAGTTCTCGGACCAGATGAAGTGGCTGGATGACAACGGCTTCCAGGCGGTGACGATGGCGCAGGTGATGAAGGCCTGGGAGGACGGCGGAACCCTGCCGGAGAAGCCCGTGGTGCTCTCCTTCGACGATGGGTACGACACCCAGTACACCGACGCGTATCCGGTCATGAAGCGCCACGGATGGGCAGGCGTCCTCAACCTCAAGGCCGGCGAGACCGACATCTACAAGAGCCAGGTCCGGGAGATGTTGGCGTCCGGATGGGAGCTTGCCTCGCACACGATCACGCACCCGGACCTGACCACCCTCGATGCGGCGACGATGAAGAGGGAGATCGTCGCCTCGCGCGCGATCCTCGAGAAGGAGTTCGGCGCCACCGTGGATCACTTCTGCTACCCGGCCGGCGCCTACGACGACGCGGTGATCAAGGCGGTCGAGGACGCGGGATACAGCTCGGCAAGCACCGTCGACGAGGGACTGGCCAGCAAGGACGAGCTCTTCACGCTGAAGCGGATCCGGGTGAATCGCGGCGATGGCGCATCCGGCCTCGCCGCATCGATCTCAGCCGCCGGCGCCTAGCGGCTCAGGGCCGGACGTCGATACCAGTGGCGACAAGGGAGCGCTTGGCCTCACGGACACTGAACTTGCCGTAGTGGAAGATCGAGGCGCAGAGGACGGCGTCGGCGTGGCCCTCGGTGATCGCCTCCGCGAGATGATCGAGCGTCCCCGCTCCGCCCGATGCGATCACCGGGACCGCAACCGTATCCGCGACCAGGCGGGTCAGTCGCAGCTCGTAACCGTCGCTTGTGCCGTCACGGTCCATGCTGGTCAGGAGGATCTCGCCGGCGCCGCGCTCGGTCGCCTCCCTCGCCCACTCGACCGCATCGCGGTCGAGCGCCTTGCGCCCGCCGTTGACGTAGACGCCGTAGCGATCCCCCTCGTACTTGGCATCGATCGCAATCACGACGCACTGGGCGCCGAAGTTCTCCGCCAGCTCGGTCAGGAGTTCGGGCCGGGCCAGCGCCGCCGAGTTGACCGAGACCTTGTCGGCTCCGGCATCCAGAACCGCCTGGGCATCCTCGACCGATCTGATCCCGCCCCCGATCGTGAACGGGATGAAGACGTTATCGGCGGTGCGCCTGGCCAGCTCGACGATCGTGTCGCGCTTCTCATGCGAGGCCGTGATATCGAGGAAGACGAGTTCGTCAGCCCCCTCGGCGTCGTAGTGTTCGGCGAGCTCGACCGGATCCCCGGCGTCACGGATGTCGACGAAGTTCGTGCCCTTGACGACGCGGCCATTGTCCACATCGAGGCAGGGGATGACGCGCTTCAGATGGGCCACGCTCAGGCACCGCCCAGAGCGTCTACGGCCTCGGCCACCGTGAACCTGCGCTCGTAGAGGGCACGCCCCACGATCACTCCCTCGACGTTTGGCGGCGCCGATTGCTCCAGCGCGCGGAGGTGGTCCAGCGTCCCGACCCCACCAGATGCGATCACGGCGCCGTCGGTGGCACGGGCAACTCGCTCGAGCTCGCCGAGGTTCGGTCCCTCGAGGGTGCCGTCCACCTCGATCGGCGTGAAGAGGAAGCGAACCACTCCCCTCGCCGAGAGCTGCTCGACTGCGTCGGCGACGTCGAGGTCGGAGGTCTCCGTCCATCCCGCAACCGAGACCTTGCCGCCACGGGCGTCCACCGAGACCACAACCCGCTCGGGGTCGCGTTCCACGGTGGAATCGAGAAAAGCGGGGTCGCGCAGCGCCGCGGTGCCGATCACGACGCGATCAGCCCCCGCCTCCAGCACCGTGTCGACATCATCGATGCAGCGGATTCCGCCGCCGACCTGGATCGGGCAATCGACGCCGTCGGCAATCCGCCTTATCGCGTCGAGATTGGTGGGATTGCCCTTCCTGGCGCCATCGAGGTCAACAACGTGGAGGATCGTGGCGCCACCTTTGACCCAACGCCGTGCCGCGTCGACGGGGTCCGGATCGTAGGCGGTCTCGGCCTCATAGTCACCGCGGAGCAGCCGCACCGCCCCCCCACCCCGGACATCGATTGCCGGGTAGAGAATCACGCCGGGATTCCCGCGGCGCAGATCTGTCCGAAGTTGGCCAGCAGGCGAAGCCCGGCCGCGCTCGACTTCTCGGGATGAAACTGAACCCCGAAGACGTTCTCGCGTTCAACCATGCATCCAAATCGTTCGCCGTATTCGGCAGTCGCAAGCAGGTCACCGGGAGCCGGGCGACATGCATATGAGTGGACGAAATAAAAGGCGGTGCCGTCCTCGATCCCCTCGCCCAGTCGCGACTCTCGCTCCCAGCGGATATGAGACCAGCCGATGTTGGGAATCTTCAGCCCGGGCGCCTCCAGCGCCGTCACCGAACCGGCGATCAATCCGAGCCCTTCAGCTCCGCCGAGCTCCGTCGACGACTCGAGGAGAAGTTGGAACCCCAGGCAGATACCGAGGATCGGAATGCCCGCCGAGGCGCGTTCGCGGATCAGCCCGTCCAGCCCGAGCCGGCGGATTCGCGAGATCGCCATGGGGAAGGCCCCGACCCCGGGCAAGACGACACCATCGGCCGCGCGAACCCGCTCCGGATCACTGGTTATCTGCGCTCCAAGTCCAACGCGCTCGAGTGCCTTCTCAACCGACCGCAGGTTCCCCATCCCATAGTCGAGGACCGCGATCGAAGTCGAAGGTCCGCTATCCACTCAGGGTCCCCTTGGTGCTGGGGACGCCCTTCTCGTCGGGATCGATCGAGATCGCCACACGCAGCGCGCGTGCAAACGCCTTGAACGCCGCCTCGATCATGTGGTGTGCATTGCCGCCGTACCGAACGTCGAGGTGGAGGGTCATTTTGGCGTTGTTGGCAACGGCCCGGAAGAACTCCTCTGCGAGCTCGGTCTCGAAGTTTCCGATTGCCGAAGTCGGCAGGTCGGCATTGAAGACACAGAACGGGCGACCGGATATGTCGATCACGCACTCCGCCACCGATTCATCCATCGGGATTGTCACCGACGCATAGCGGCGGATTCCGGTGCGGTCGCCCAGAGCCCTGTCGATTGCCTGCCCAAGGCAGATTCCGACGTCCTCAACGGTGTGGTGCGAGCCGGTCTCGAGGTCGCCGGTTGCCTTGACCTCAAGCCCAAGTCGGCCGTGACGCCCGAGCAGGTCGAGCATGTGGTCGAGAAACCCGACTCCGGTGGAGGCGCTCGAGGCGCTCGACGTGTCGCCATCGAGATTCAGGAAGAGCTCGATCTGGGTCTCTCTCGTGGAGCGTGTTATTTCTGCTGTTCTGCTCATCAGTTCGCCTTACGGACCGTTGTGGATTCACCGTGGACTGGGAAGCCCTCTGCTCTCGCGATCGCATCGACGTGCGGCGCAAGTGCCCGGGCTGCCGACTCGGGCAAGTTTACATTCGAGATCCGGCGCCTGAAGGTGCCTGGGCCGAGCGGTCCCGAGAAGCGCCCGGACCCGCCGGTCGGCAGAACATGGTTGGAGCCCGCCGCGTAGTCGCCGAAGGCAGTTGCCGCGGTTGCGCCGATGAAGACGCAGCCCGCGGTGGTGATCGTGTCTGACCGCGACTCGAAAGCAGAGCCGACAAGCTCGAGGTGTTCCGGTGCAATCGCCTCGGAAAGCGCGATCGCCTCGCTGACGCCGGGCGCCTCCACGAGGGCGAACGGGGAGTCCGACACGGTGTCGCGGCTTTTCGCCAGCCGCTCGACCTCGGTCTCCAGCCTTCCGAGGTCATCACCGTCTGTGCAGACTGCAACGAGAAGTCCATCGGGGCCGTGCTCGGCCTGGGCGCAGAGGTCGAGCCCGATCCAGCCGATGTTCGCGCCGGCCTCGAAAACGACCATCAGCTCTGAAGGTCCGGCAAACGAGTCGATACCGACCAGGCCGGCGACCGATCGCTTGGCCTCCTGGACCCACGAGTTACCGGGACCGGCGATCACGTCGACCGGCTCTATCGTTTCGGTTCCGAGGGCGAGTCCGAAGATCGATTGGGCGCCACCCATCGCGTAGATCTCGGTGACACCACAGAGCGCGGCGGCGGCAAGGACGACCGGGTGGACCCTCCCGTCAATGCCCGGAGGGGAAGCCAGGGCGATCCTCGATACACCGGCCACCCTGGCCGGAATCGCGCTCATCAGGACGCTGGACGGATAGGCCGCCCGGCCGCCGGGTGCATAGATCCCGGCCGCGCCGACCGGAACCTCTCGAACCTCGACGGTCTGCCCCTGCGGCAACCGCACGGAGTGCGGGGAGTCATCGACCTGCGCCTCGGCAACAGCCTCGATGTTGGTCGCCGCCACCTCGAAGGCCTCGCGCAGGGTTGGGTCAAGATCGGCAAGTGCGCGCTGTGCCTCTTGCGGGTCCACGCGAAGGGATTCGGCTATCTGTGCGGTGGCGTCGAACTGCGCGGTCAATCCGAGGATCGCGGCATCGCCACCCTCCTCGACCCGGGTGCGGATCGGGCCGACGTCCACCGGATCCGACTCCGCCCCCGCCCACTGCCGGATCTTCATCGCCAACTCTCGCGGCGGCGCCCACTCGAATCGTTTCGACTTCATCTTGGGCTTCTGGGTCGAAGCCGCCGCATCAGGTCATCAACCTCAGTGGCCCTGAGCTTGTGGGAGACGCGATTGGCGATGAAGCGGGCAGTGCAGCGGACGATCTCCTCGCGAACCTCGAGGTCGTTCTCCTCGAGCGTGCGGCCGGTGGCGACGAGGTCGACGATCCCGTCCGCAAGGCCGGCCAACGGCGCCAGCTCGACCGATCCCTTCACCTCGACGATCTCGGTCTGGCGCCCAGTGGCTTCAAAGTAGTCCTCGGCTATGTGGCGGTACTTGGTCGCGATCGTCATCGAACCGAGGCGTCGAAGCGCCTCCTCAGGTGCCTGATCCCCCTTGCGGGCGGCGAAGACCATCCGGCACTCGCCGTATTCGAGATCCAGCAGCTCATAGACCATGTGATCACGTTGCTCCAGCAGCACGTCCTTGCCCGTGATCCCGACATCGGCAGCGCCTGATTCGACGTAGATCGGGACGTCCGATGGCCGCATGGTCAGGACCGTCAGCCGATCGAGCTCGAAGACAAGCGATCTCGAATCGCCGCGAAGCGGAGTCGTGTCGATCCCGGCCTGGTCGAGGGCGTCGAGAGTCGGCTCGAGCAACGCACCGCGCGGTACCGCAATGGTCAGCGGACCGTCCGCCCTCACTCTGGCTGCGGTTGCGGCGCGGGGATTCACGCGCGGCTCCCGGGGGATTCCGGGTTCGAGTCGGCATCGGCATCGTCGTCGCCGTCGGATGATTGCTCCCGGGCCAGCTCTTCGCCTGCCTGTGCGGTGTGCAGGCTCTCGAGATAAAGCGTGAACCCTGCCGCCGGCGACTCCATGCCAAACCGGGCCATGAGGCCGTCATAGCGGCCTCCGCCACCGATTATGTGACCGAGAGCCGGGTCATAGACCTCGACGATCGCACCGCTGTAATAGCCGAGGTCGCGGAGCAGGCCAAGGTCGATCTGAACCCGCTCAGCCGCGTTTCGGCGCTCCAGCGCCTCAAATGTCTGCTCGATCCGGCTTATCGCGCCCTCCACGGCAGGTCCGCCGATTGATCGCGCCCTGTCGAGGACCTCCCGGCCACCCCGCAATTGCGCAATCTCGACCACGGCCCGGCGCTGCTCGGCGCTCACGTCATCCGCCTGGGAAAGCTCGTCATCGAGCCCGACAAGGTCGTGGCGTTCGAGCATCTGCTGGGCTACGTTCGACACCGCTTCGCTGACGCCGAATTCCCTCATCATCTGACTGTGCAGATCCGCGTCGCCAAGTCCGATCACGGCACGCGTGAGGCCGGCGGCATCGAGGGCTGACTCGAGCACCTCGATCACCTCGGCTGTGCCGTCTGTGGGGGATCCGCCGATCAACTCGACCCCCGCCTGTCCGAACTCGCGCAGCCGGCCGCTTTCCGGTCGCACCGCCCGATAGGCGTTGGCGATGTAACAGAGGCGTATCGGCTGATCGGCCTCCGCGAAACGACTGGCAACCAGCCGGGCAATCGGGATTGTCATGTCCGAACGGAGCGCGAGCAGCTCACCGCGCTCGTCAAACAGCCGGTAGGCGCTTTCGACCCCCCTGCCGTCGCCTCGCGAGAGCACCTCTTCGTACTCGATCGTCGGGGTCCGGACCTCGCCGTAGCCATAGCGCTCGAAGACATCCACGAGGGCCATGTGCAGCCGCCGCAATTCCCGCATCTCATCGGGTAAAACGTCGCGTGTGCCGGGCGGAATCGGGTAGATCATCCGGCGAACCCTACGTCAGCATCGAAGATCAACCTGGGCAGCGTCGCCCGGAAGCTAGGAAACCTGCGCAGCCGGTACGCGTTCGATCCTGGCGCCGAGGTCACGGAGGCGTTGATCGATCTGTTCGTAGCCGCGATCGATCTGGCGGATATTGCCGATTTCGGTCGTGCCCTCGGCGGCAAGAGCCGCGATGAGCATCGCCATCCCGGCGCGGATGTCAGGGCTCTCGACGCGTTCACCATGAAGCCGGCCCGGACCGCTGATGATCGCCCTATGGGGATCACACAGCGTTATCCGAGCGCCCATTGCGACGAGCTTGTCAACGAAGAAAAGCCGGTTCTCGAACATCTTCTCGAAGATCAGAACTTCGCCGTCGGCCTGCGTGGCAAGCGCAAGTGCGATCGAGGTCAGGTCGGCGGGGAATGCCGGCCAGGGTCCATCCTCGATCTTTGGGATCGCGCCACCCACGTCTGCCTGGATCTTCAGATCCTGATCAGGCGGGACGATCATGTCGCGGCCCTCGATGATGGTTTCGAGGCCCAGGCGCCGGAACTGGCGCCGGATCATCCGCATGTCCTCGGCCTCGACCTCGCGGATCCGAAGCTCGCCACCCGTTGCGGCTGCAAGTGCCATGAAGCTCGCAACCTCGATGTGGTCAGGACAGATCGTGTGCTCGGCACCGCCGAGCTGATCCCTGCCGTGGACGGTCATCACATTTGAGCCGATCCCATCGACGGTTGCGCCCATCAGGCAGAGCAGGCGGGCGAGGTCCTGAACATGTGGCTCCGACGCGGCGTTGGAGATCTTCGTGACACCGGGAGTCAGCGCAGCGGCCATCAAGGCATTCTCGGTCCCCATCACCGATGGCTCATCCATGAAGATCTCGGCGGCGTGCAACCCGCCCGAGGGGGCCGTCAGCTCGATCCGGCGATCGCCACCGACGGTGGCACCCAGGTCGATGAATGCGTCGAGGTGGGCATCGAGGCGACGACGGCCGATGAAGTCTCCGCCCGGGGGCGGCATGCTGGCCTTGCCGAATCGCGCCAGGAGCGGCCCGGCAAGGAGAAACGATGCACGGATCTGACTGGCCAGGTGCTCGTCCACCTCGGGCCCGTCCAGGCTGCCGGCCTTCAACCGGATGCTGTTGTCGGCAATCCACTCGACCTCGACGCCCATCGCATCGAGGAGCGCAAGTTGCGCCTCGGTGTCGCGGATGCGCGGGACGTTGTGGAGCAGCAGCTCCTCCTCCGTCAGCAGGCTTGCGGCCAGGATCGGAAGTGCCGCGTTCTTGTTGCCGGCTGCCGTGATCTCACCTGAGAGCGCGACACCGCCCTGAATGACGAATGTCTCCATGTAAAAGACCTGCAAATCGAGAGGGTTGGGCTGGGAAGACCGTAGAGAATGCGAGATCGTGCCGCACCCCGACAACGGGCCGGACTAGGGTAACACCGCAGATGACCAGACCGTCCCGAGACGACGCGTGGGCCCTGATGTGCGAGTGGACGGAGTCCGACTCGCTGCGCAAGCATGCGCTCGGCGTCGAGGCTGCAATCCGGGCATATGCGCGGAAGATGGACGGCGATGAAGAGCTCTGGGCGGTCACAGCACTGGTCCACGACCTCGACTACGAGCGCTACCCGGACCTCGAGACCGGCCACCCCCGGATCGCGCTCAGGGAGCTCGAGCGGCTCGGATATCCCGGGCAGGTGATCGAGGCCGTTGCCGGGCATGCCGAGTACCTTGGGGTACCGAGGACCACCGATATGGCCAAGGCGCTCTTCGCCGTCGACGAGATGTCGGGATTCG
>JBBQZL010000120.1:0-8507 GCA_038207745.1 Solirubrobacterales bacterium | reverse complement strand
ACGGTCCGCGCGATGTGCGAACAACGGGGTGCGTCAACCGAGCTGGCGATGGAGGCGCCGATGGCCTGCGGCATCGGTGCCTGCTTCGGATGCGCGGTCCCACTGCGCGAAGGTGGATACATGCGCCTCTGCGTCGACGGGCCTGTGGTCCGCGGAGACCGGATCGACACCGCATTGGTCGCGGAATCGGGCCGTCGATGACCGCGGCCGCGTCTCACCCGGACCGCCCGGCCGGGACGTCTGCGGAGTCGACCGCGCCAGACCTGACCACGGACATCTGCGGGGTCTCACTTCCGCACCCTGTCCTCAACGCCTCCGGGACCTTCGATGCGATTGCGGCCCAGCGTGTCTTCGGCACTGACCTGCTCGAGCGGTTTCCGTTCAGCGCATTTGTCTCGAAGACGATCACACCCGAGGCCCGGGTCGGCAATCCGCCGCCGCGGCTCTGGGAGACGCCAGGGGGGATGATCAACTCGATCGGGCTCCCGAACAAGGGACTCGACGGCTTTGTCGAAGATGACCTGCCGGGACTTGTCGCGCTACCGGTTCCCCTGATCGTCTCGGTGATGGGCAGCTCCGCCGAGGAGTTCACCCGGATGATCAGCAGACTCGATTTGGTCGATGGTGTTGCCGGCTTCGAGCTCAATGTCTCATGCCCGAACGTCCACTCGGGATTGATCGTCGGCGAGCAGCCGTCCGAGACCGAGGCGCTGCTCACGGCCCTGCGCCCGGTGACGTCCAGGCCGCTGATCGTGAAGCTGACTCCCAACGTCGCAGACCCGTCGTCGGTTGCCGCGGCCGCGGAGCGGGGAGGAGTCGACGCCGTCTCGCTGATCAACACGATCAAGGCGACCGGAATCGACCCGGTGTCGCTTCGTCCCTCGCTCGGAGCAGGGCGTGGCGGTCTCTCGGGGCCGGCGGTTCGCTCGGTTGCCCTGGAGCAGCTCCGCTCGGTCTCTGCGGCGGTCCAGATTCCGATCATCGGCATGGGCGGGATCGCGACCGGGCAGGATGCCCTCGAGTTCCTCGCATCGGGTGCAACCGCGATTGCCGTTGGAACCCAGAACTTCCGTGATCCGATGGCCGCAGAGCGGGTTCGGTCAGGATTGGCGGCCGAACTCGCAAGCCGGGGCATCGAGCGGCTTTCTGATCTCGCCAAAACGCCGGCGTAGAGCGCCGGGACCGGGAAATATCCTGCAAACGTCGCAGATAAGCGCTGAAACAGCTCTTCAACTCTCTACATCAAGTCGAGCTTTAGGTGAATTTGGGCCAATATGGCTGCTTCGCCCGTTCGCGGCCCTCAACCGTGCTTATAATCGCGACGCAGATGACACTGCCCGTTGAAACGTCCGCAGCAGCACCCGAAAGGTCCTTTGACCAGCGGATGGACGCTTTGCGGCGTGCAAATGACATCCGCACGAGACGGGCAACCCTGAAGAAGGATCTGAAGTCCGGAAGGGCCAACATTCACGCCCTCCTGATGGATCCCCCCGAGTACGTGATGACGGCAAAGGTCTTCGACATGCTGCTCGCGGTTCCCAAGTACGGTCGCGTCAAGACGAACCGGATCCTCAATCAGTGCCGGATCTCTCCGTCGAAGACGATCGGGGGACTTTCGGAGCGCCAGCGCGCCGAGCTGGTTTCCCAGCTCCGTCGCTAGACATCGGCATCAGCGGTCCGGCCACGGCGTCCTTTAGGGTCAGCTCTCATATGGCTCCGCAGCGGCAAATGCAGCAGAAGGTCTTCGTGATCACCGGACCATCCGGGGTCGGGAAGGGCACCTTGATCGCCGAGCTGCAGCAACGCATCCCTTCACTCGAGCTCTCGGTTTCGGCGACGACCAGGGAGCCACGCCACGGCGAGGAGAACGGCCGGGAGTACCACTTCCTCTCCGCGGGGGAGTTCGATCGGCGGATCGGCACCGACGCCTTTCTTGAGCACGCGACCTACAGCGGCAATCGATATGGGACCCTTCGCTCGGAGGTTGAACGACGACTCCAGGCAGGGCATTCGGTTGTGCTCGAGATCGAGGTTCAGGGTGCCCGGCTGGTGCGCGGCTCGATGCCCGATGCGGTCCAGATCTTCATTGCGCCTCCGGAGCGCGCCGCGCTGAGGAGGAGGCTCGAGGAGAGGGGCACCGACACTCCCGAGGCGATCAGCGCTCGCCTGGCTGTGGCCGACGAGGAGATGGCGGCAAGCGGTGAGTTCGGGCACATCGTCGTCAACGACGATCTCGAGCGTGCAGCGGACGAGTTGGAGCAAACGGTGCTCGGGGAGCTACAATCCCCCGCTAGATGATTCATCCACGCGTAGACCAGCTCATGGAACACACCGACTCCAGTTACGCGGCAGTCGTTGTTGCAGCCAAGCGAGCTCGGCAAATCAATAGCTATTTCCACAACCTCGGCGAAGGCAGTTTTGGTGAGTACCCGCCGCCGATGGTCGAATCGCATGGCGAGAAGAACTATCTCTCGATCGCCCTCGAGGAAGTCGCGGAGGGCAAGATCAAGTACGAGTACCGGGTCTAGCCCGGACTCCGGAGGTTCACGATGGCGAGGATCCTGCTTGGAGTGAGCGGCGGGATAGCCGCCTACAAGTCGGTTGAGTTGACCCGGCTCGCGATGCGGGCCGGCCACGGCGTCCGCGTCGTGATGACCGAGGGCGCCACCCGCTTCGTCGGGGTCGCGACCTTCGAGGGCATCACAGGCGCGCCGGTCCTTGTCTCCGAGTTCGAGGCCGACCCGATGAGGGGCGCCTTTCCCGGTGATCCCGCTCCCGGGCATCGACCGATCGGGCATCTCGAGCTGGCCGCCAACGCCGACGCGATGATCGTCGCGCCGGCTTCGGCCAACACGCTCGCGAAGCTTGCCGGCGGTTTCGCCGACTCGATGCTGACGACGGGGTTTCTTGCCTGTGTGGCGCCTCGCCTTGTCGCTCCCGCGATGAACGACCGGATGTACGCCGACGTGGCGACGCAGGCAAACATCGCAACGCTTCGGGATCGCGGCGTGATCGTGATCGAACCCGACGAGGGGGAGCTTGCATCCCGCGGTGAGCTCGGCCGGGGCCGCCTTCCCGCCCCCGAGTTGCTGCTGGCCGAGGTTGAGGCGACGCTGCCGATCGGCAACCGACCCTGGGATGGGCTCCGGGTACTTGTCACTGCCGGCGGGACACGCGAGCCGATCGACCCGGTTCGCTTCGTCGGCAATCGATCCAGCGGCCGGATGGGAATTGCACTTGCCATCGCCGCCGCCCGGCGAGGGGCAGAGGTCACGCTGATTGCGGCAAACGTCTCGCTGCCCAGCCCACCAGGACTGCGCAGGGTCGACGTCGAGACGACAACGCAGTTGGGCGGCGCGGTCCGGGATCACTTCATCTCCTCACATGTCCTTCTGATGGCGGCGGCTCCCGCCGACTTCGCCCCAGAGGAGACTTCGGACAGCAAGCTGAAGCGCGCGGGGGGCGGGCTGGACCTTCGTCTCGAGCCGACCGAGGACATCCTTGCCGGCCTCTCGGATCTCCGTGAGCCGGGGCAGACCGTTGTCGGCTTTGCGGCGGAGCACGGAGGGGACGCCGCAAAGCGCGCCCGGGAGAAGCTCGACCGCAAGGGCGCAGATCTGATCGTCCTCAACGACGTCTCAGACTCGCGGATCGGCTTCGACTCCGATCAGAACGCGGTCACCCTGATCACCTCCTCCGACGAGATCGAGATCCCGATCGACTCGAAGGACGTGATTGCCGAGGCAATCCTTGACCAGGTCGCAACCCTGAGAGTGCCGACACCGACGCTGGAGTGACCCGAGCGCCCTCTCGGCCTCCCTAGACTTCGGCTCATGGATGACCTGGCTCCAGAAGACGAAGGACCGACTCCGGAACTCGATGGTCCGGCGTCGGAACCCGAGTGGCCTGGCCCGGAGGGAGAAGAGGAGTCGCCTGTCTACGGGCTTTATCGCCGCGGGATCGAATTGCTCGAGGACGCGAGCTTTGAGGCCGCAATCGTTCCGCTCGCGGAGGCTGCACGCCTTGCTCCGGAAAAGACCTCAATCCGCGAGGCTCTGGGCCGCGCCTACTTCCGGAGCAACAGGTTCAATCAGGCCGCGGCCGAGTTCGAGGCGATCGTCGAGACCCACCCGGTCGATGACTACGCGCATTTCTGTCTCGGTAGATCCCTGACGATGATCGGGAAGTTCGACCAGGCCAGACATCATCTTGCCCTGGCTTCAAATCTGAAGCCCGAGCGCGACGACTACCGGTCCTATCGCGAGAAGCTGGAGTCCAGCGAGTCGTGAGAGCGCTGGTTCAGCGGGTCAGCTCAGCGCGGGTCACCGTCGGCGGAGAGGTCAGCGGTGAGATCGGTCCCGGTCTCCTTGTCCTGCTCGGGGTCGGCGACGGCGACAGCGCCGAGCAGGTTGATCGCCTTGCCGACAAGGTCAGGAGGCTGAGGATCTTCGATGACGAAGCGGGGAGGATGAATGAGCCGCTCGGTGCCCGATCGGTGCTCTGCGTCAGCCAGTTCACGCTCTATGGCGATACCACACGGGGCAGTCGACCCAGTTACGGCAGGGCTGCCCGGCCCGAGGTGGCCGAAGCCCTCTACAACCGCTTCTGTGAGGCGCTGGAGGCTCAGACCGGCGTCTTCGGAGCCGACATGCAGGTCGAGCTGGTCAACGATGGGCCGGTAACTCTGCTCCTGGAGGCGTGAGGCGCCTCGCCCCGGGGCGCGTTCTCCCGAGGACCTCTCACGGCTATACTGGGCAGAGCTTTTCATGCATCAGCGCTTGTGGAGAAGTGGGCATTGCCCACTTTTTTTTCGCGCCGAATCCGGTCGAAAGCACATATGACGGACCTACAAAACCAGATAGAGAGCCGAATTGCGGAACTTGATCCAACGGTCGAGTTGGTCGCCCTGGAACAACCGGGCGGCGACACTCTGAGGCTCTTTATCGACCATCCAGACGGGGTTGATCTGGGCCTCTGCGAGCGTGTGACCGCGCAGCTCGCGGAGCTGCTCGAGCAGTACTCGCTCGAGGTCTCCTCGCCGGGCGACGATCGCCCGCTTACGAAACCCGAGCATTTTCGCCGCTATCAGGGGCGAATGGTGCGGGTTCGCACCAGCGAGGCGATCGGCGGGCGCAGCAACTTCACCGGCACGATTTCGGACACCGATGGAGAGGTCGTCGAGGTTGCCGTGGAGGACGACGTGGTGAGCATCCCGCTTCAACGGATTCACCGCTCCAACCTCGTTCCGGAGCCCAGATGATGGTCCGCATGAAGCCGAAGACAGCACCTGAGCCGTCGCGAAGCAGCGAGAGTTCCCAAATGGAGGATTGCAAGTGACCAAGGAGATCGTCGACGCCGTCAGGGCACTCGAGGCGGAAAAGGGCATCGCAGCGGACAAGCTGATGGATGCGCTCTCCGACGCGCTGCTCTCCGCATACAAGAAGACTCCGGGCGCCGCCAAGTACGCCCGGGTCGACCTTGATCACGAGACGGCTGATTTCCGCGTCTTTGAACTGATCCTTCCGCCCGAGCTGGAGGAGAAGCTGCTCGAGCAGGCCGCCGAGGAGGAGGAGCGCACGATCGATCCCGCCACGGGGGAGATGCGCGAGGCCGAAGAGCCCGAGCTCGACCCGGAGATGATCGCCCCCTACGAGGACCAGATCACCACCAACGACGTGACCCCGGAGGACTTTGGCCGGATCGCCGCCCAGACCGCAAAGCAGGTCATCCTGCAGCGGATCCGCGAGGCAGAGCGCGAGATGATGTACGACGAGTTCCAGGACCGCGTCGGTGAGCTGATCACCGGGATCATCCAGCAGTCGGACAAGCGCTTCACGCTGGTTCAGCTGCGTGAACGGGTCGAGGCTCTGCTGCCGAAGTCCGAGCAGGTCTACAACGAGCGCTACGACCACGGGATGCGGGTCAAGGCCGTGATCACCGACGTATCGGACTCGACCAAGGGCCCGAGCATCGTCGTCTCCCGCCGCAGTCCAGAGCTGATCAAGGGTCTCTTCGAGCTGGAGGTACCCGAGGTCGCGGACAAGCTGGTCGAGATCGTCGGCGTTGCCCGCGAGCCCGGCTATCGCTCGAAGATCGCCGTGATCTCCCATGCCGACGGCGTTGATCCGGTTGGCGCATGCGTCGGACCCAGGGGCTCGAGGGTCCGGATGGTCGTTTCCGAGCTGCGCGGCGAGAAGATCGACATCATTCCCTATAACGAGGAACCGGCCAGGTTTGTCGCCAAGGCGCTTTCACCGGCCCGCGTCCGCGAGGTCCTCGTCGACGACGACGAGAAGCAGGCAACGGTGATCGTGCCCGACGATCAGCTCTCGCTGGCGATCGGCCGCGACGGGCAGAATGCCCGCCTCGCCGCACGTCTCACGGGTTGGCGCGTCGACATCAAGTCCGAAACAGAGTTTGCAAGCGAGGATCGCGACGTCGAGTACGAGGGTGAGGAGGTGTCCGACGGGCGCTGTCTCGCGATGCTCTCGAACGGACGTCGTTGCCCGAACGCATCTATAGCCGGATCCACGTACTGCGGACTTCCCCAGCATCAGTCGCTGACCCGGTTCGACACCAGCCAGGTTGCGGTGCTTGCGGGTTTGAGCGAGGACGAGATCCAGGATCTTGCCGATCCCGACGCCGATGACGCGACGATCGAGGAGATCGTCACCCGCGCCACGGCTGATTTCGATGAGGCAGAGCTTGCCGCCGAGGCGGAGGCCGAGGCCGCGGCGGCAGCCGAGGAGGCAGCCGCCGAGGAACTGATCGAGGAGGTCGTCGACGAGGCGATCGCCGAGGAGGCTGCTGAGGAAATCGTCGAAGAGGCGGTGGCTGAGGAACTGATCGAGGAGATCGTCGAGGAGATCGTGGAGGAAGAGGTGGCTGCCGATGAGGAGCCCGCCGAAGCCGCGGTCGTGTCTGAGGAGTCTGAGTAGGCCCAGTGGCGAAAAAACGCGTCCATGAGATAGCGAAGCAGGAGGACCTCAGCAGCAAGGAGGTTCTGGCCGCGCTCGCCGGTGCGGGCATCAATGCCAAGGCTGCCGCATCAAATGTGGACGAGGAGTCGGCCGTTGCCGCCGTCAGGGCCGCAAAGAGCAGCGGCAAGCCGATCGAGGCTCCGGCCGAGGCCAGGAAGCCACCCGGGAAGGCCGCCCTGAAGAGAGCTGCCGCAGCCAAGGCCGCAGAGCCGACGGTGGACCCGAAGGCCGCGGCCGCCAAGGCTGCCGAACCGCTTGCTCCTCACCCTCAGAAGACTGCTGAGGCACCAACATCTGCTGCCTCCAAGAAGCCTGTTCGCGCAGGTGAGCCGGCAGGCGAGGGCGGAGGGGGAGCGGGTGGCAAGAAGATGCGCCGTGTCGTGATCGACTCGCAGGCCGCGAGGCGTGACTCGATGTCAGGTCCGCCGCCCCAGCGCCCGCCGCGCCGCCGTGGTGGACGCAGGCGTCGTCCCCTGCTCGAAGAGCCGCCGGTCAGCACCGGTGAGGTGGCCGAGCTCGAGGCAACCAAGGTCGCCTCCGGCGCAACGGTCAGGGACGTCTCGGAGCTGCTCGGGCTCAGCAGCGCAGAGGTGATCAAGAAGCTGATGATGATGGGCGAGATGGCGACCCTGACGCAGACCCTGACCGACGAGTCGATTCGCTCGATCGCCGAGGAGTTCGATCGCAAGATCGAGATCGTCACCGCCGCTGAGGAAGAGCCCGACGTTCCGGCCTTTGAGGACACCGATGAAGAGCTGCTCGACAGGCCCCCGGTTGTGACGATCATGGGCCACGTCGACCACGGCAAGACCTCACTTCTCGATGCGATCCGGGAGACCGAGGTCGCAGCCGGCGAGGCCGGTGGAATCACCCAGCACATCGGTGCCTACCAGGTACATCGCGCCGATCACCTGATCACATTTCTCGACACACCGGGACACCAGGCCTTCACGGCGATGCGTGCACGTGGCGCCAAGGTCACCGATGTCGCGGTGATCGTCGTTGCGGCCGATGACGGGGTGATGCCGCAGACACGCGAGGCAATCGACCACGCCAAGGCTGCTGACGTCCCGATGATCATCGCGGTCAACAAGATCGACAAGCCGGGCGCAGAGCCTGATCGGGTCAGGACCGAACTCGCTGCCGAAGGTCTCAACCCCGAGGACTGGGGTGGCGAGACGATCTTCTGCAACGTCTCCGCGAAGACTCAGGAGGGCCTCGAAAACCTTCTCGACATGATTCTTCTGGTCACCGAGCTGGAGGAGCTCGGTGCCAACCCCGACGCCCCGGGCTCGGGCACCGTGATCGAGTCGAGGTTGGACCAGGGCCGCGGCCCCGTGGTGAGCGTCCTGGTCCAGCGTGGCACGCTGAATATCGGTGACTCGCTCGTTGCAGGTCAGGTCTGGGGCCGGATCCGCGCGATGCACGATTACCTGGGTGACCGGGTGATGAGCGCCGGGCCCGGCATGCCGGTCGAGGTGATCGGCTTTGACGGCGTCTGTGAGGCAGGCGAGTTCGTCCAGGCCG
>JBBQZL010000119.1:0-8522 GCA_038207745.1 Solirubrobacterales bacterium | reverse complement strand
GATCGTCACCGATGGCGTCTTCTCGATGGACGGTGACCTCGCACCACTTGCCGAGATCCACCGGCTTTCGGAGGAGTTCGGATGCCGCGTGGTCGTCGACGAGGCCCACGCAACCGGCACCTTCGGTCCGGGCGGACGCGGAACCGTTTCCGCCGCCGGGCTGAGCGGGCAGATCGATGTCGTCGTGGGGACCCTGGGCAAGGCGCTTGGTTCCTATGGCGCCTATGTCTGCGCCTCCGCCGAGACGACCGGATACCTGACCAACACCTCGCGCCCATTCATCTTCTCGACCGCCCCCGCGCCCCCCGCCGTCGGGGCGGCGACCCGGGCGCTTGAGATCCTGATCGCCGAGCCCGGGCGCGTCGCAAGCCTGGGCGCAAATGCCGCGACCCTGCGCGCCGGGTTGAAGACCCGGGGTCTTGATCCCGGCGATCGGGAGACACCGATCATCCCGGTGGTCATCGGGGACGCAGGGCGAACGATGGAAGCCTGTGAGAGAGCGCTGGCCAACGGTGTTTTCGCACAGGGAATTCGGCCCCCGACGGTGCCCGAGGGTTCGTCGCGGCTGCGTCTGACGGTGATGGCCACACACACCGAGGCAGAGGTGGTCCGCGCCGCAGCGGTGATCAGCGAAGCCGCGATCGGCGCGGGCGCAACTCAGTCTCCCGGCTCGGCAAACGCAGGAGGATGATCGATGAACGGCTTTTTCGTGACAGGAACGGGCACCGAGGTCGGCAAGACGGTGGTTGCGTGCTGGCTTGCGCATGGCCTCGCAGCGCGTGGAATGAATGTCTTGGTCTTCAAGCCCGCTGTCACCGGGCTCTCCGATGGCGGAGAGGCTGATCACGAGCTGCTGCGCCGCGCGTCGGGGTCGGCCCAGAGTGACGACGAGATCGCTCCCTATCGATACGGGCCGCCGGTCTCGCCGCACCTGGCTGCCTCGATGGCAGCGGAGGAGATCGACCCCGGCCGCCTCCTCACGGTCGCACACGCCGCCGCCAGGAGCGCCGATGCCCTGGTCGCGGAGGGGGTCGGCGGACTCCTGGTTCCGATCAGCCCTGACTACCTGATCAGGGACCTTGCCGTCGACCTCGGCCTGCCGCTGGTGATCGCATCCCCGGCCTCACTCGGGTCGATCAACCACACGCTGCTCACGATCGACGCCGCGCGGGCTGCGGGCCTCGAGGTCGCCTCCGTGGTACTCACTCCATGGCCCGAGGACCCGAGCCCTGTGGAGCGATCAAACCGCGAGACGATTGCGGAACTGGGTCAGGTTGCGGTTGAGGTTCTTCCGCAGCTTGATCTGGACAGCCTGGACTCGTGGCCCGGCCTGCCTGGATCGCTTGCCCCGGGCTGAAGAGCGGCGCGGGCCGGTGCGAACGTCAGCTGCTGATCACGTCGAGGCTGTCGTCGCCCAGCTCGACCCCGTATCCGGCGGCCTCGACAATTGATGCCACATCCTCGGCGCTGGATGGCCCGGAATCCGCGAGTAGGAGCAGCCGAGTCACCTCACCCCTGGTCTCCTTGGCCATGTGGGTGATCACCTTGCGCTCGCCACTCTGCTCTGTGAAGACACGGACCGTCAGCAGCCTCGCCTGCTTCGGACGCCAGGCCGCCGAATAGGCGGACGAGCGCATATCGACGATCAGCGAACCATCTTCGTCGGTCATCGCGCGGGTCAGGGCCGGACGCCAGAAGGCCGAGAGGCCACCGACCCTGGGCAGCTTCGCCATTGCGGGCAGCCGATAGTAGGGGATCCGGTCATCGGGCCGCAGAAGACCCCAGAGCGCACTGGAGATCAGGATCTGGTCGTTCGCGCGGCGGCGTGCGGTGGCGGGAAGCGTACCCAGCCCAAGCCGACCGAATAGAAACCCGGAGTAGACATCCGCGCAGGGCGCGGCGGGCGCGGTCCTGAGTGTGGCATCGGATGCGATGTCGCCTGACTGGCCTCTGGAGATCGCAAGCGCCTTCAGCGCTCTCGCCTCCCTCACGGTCCCGAGTCTCTCGAGGACATCGAGCAGGCGCGAGCGCCGCTCACCAAGCTCTGCGGCGAACACGAGCGAGCCGAGATCGACCGGAAACCCGGCCGCCGGCATGGCCTTGCCCTCTGATGGCGGCAGCAGGATCCTCAATCCGGTTGCGGCTATCGGATCGCCGCTTCGCACGATGCTGCAATCTGGGCCGCGACGGCCGCCTCGGAAGCGACTTCCTCCGCAGCGCTGCCCTCGGCGGACCGGTCTGCGTCGGGTTTGGTGGTGGCGCGGATCATCGCCCAGCCGACGACCACACCCACGCATGCGACCGCGGTCGAGAGGCGCATCGAGTGGCTGAGCGCGTAGATGAAGGCGTCGTGTCCCGCCGCGGCCACGTTCTTGGCCTCGGATGCCGGCAGGCTGCCGGTCGAGACATTGCCGGTGCTTAGCTGCGCCGCGATACCGCTTCGCTGGCCCGGGGCAAGTTGTGATCCGCTCAAGAGCTGGTCCAGCTTCGACTGGGCCTCGGTCTGGAACAGAGCACCGAGGGATGCAACTCCAAAGGTTCCACCAATCATCCGGAACATCGAGAGGACGCCGGAGGCGACGCCCGCCTTGGTCTTGTCGACCGCGTTCATCGCAGCCGTTGACATCGGGGACATCGTCAGCGCGATCCCGAAGCCGAGCAGGACGAAGGGGAAGATCAGGTCCGAGAAGGTTGTCGAGACGCTGATCGTCGAGAACGAGTAGAGCGACAGCGCGGTCAGGGCAAGCCCGACCGTGATCGGCCAGCGCGGGCCGTATCGATCCGAGAGCCGGCCGGAGATCGGTGCGACCACCATGATCACCAGCGTTGTCGGCAGGAACCTGACGCCCGCCTCGAGTGCCGTGTATCCGAGCACGTTCTGCATGTAGAGGGCGAGGAAGAAGAATACGCCCAGCATCGAGAAGGAGATGATGAATGCAACAACCACCGCACCGATGAAGTTACGTGAGCCGAACAGGTGGAAGTCGATGATCGGGGCCTTGACGCGCGTCTCGGCGACCACGAAGGAGACCAGGAGGGCGACCGAGGCGACGAGCAGCGAGATCACCGCGGTCGACTCCCAGCCCCAGCTGTTGCCCTCGACCAGCGCCAGCACCAGCGCGGTGAGACCGGCCGTCAGCAGGCTGACGCCGAGGATGTCCACTTCGCGACCCACGGTGGTGTCGCGAGATTCCCGGACGGCGAAGAGGGTCGCGATGATCGCGCCGACGCCGACCGGGAGGTTGATGTAGAAGATCGCCCGCCAGGAGACGTGCTCGACCAGAAATCCACCCAGCACCGGCCCAATCGCGAGAGCAAGAGCGGAGACCCCGGCCCATGTGCCGATCGCCCTGCCGCGCTCCTCGACCGGGAACGCGTTGGTGATGATCGAGAGCGTGCCGGGCATCATGAATGCGGCACCGATTCCCTGGGCGACGCGGCTTGCGACAAGGGCGGTGTTGCTGGGGGCGAGGCCGGCGGTCGCAGAAGCCAGGGTGAACAGCGCAACGCCACCGATGAAGATCCGGCGGCGACCGAAGATGTCGCCGAGCCGCCCACCCGTGGCAAGGAGGACGGCGAAGGAAAGCGTGTAGCCGTTGACGATCCACTCGAGACCGGAGATCGAGGTGTTGAGCTCGCGCTGGATCGAGGGCAGCGCCACATTGACGACCGTGTTGTCGAGCATGACCATGAACAGCGCGAAGCACATCGCCCCGAGCGTCCACCACTTGCGATTGTCGTCAGTGATCAGATGGCGGTAGCGGGTCAACGTGTCCCCAGACCGTCGATCAGCCTGTAGCCATCGGCGAGCTCTTCCCGCTGCATCAGGATCTCGAGCGCCGCGTCGAGCTTCCGGCGCTCCTCGCCGCCCAGACACTCCGCGAAGGCGATCAGCCCGGTAAGCCGGGCAGCCATGACCCGATTGATCACATCCCTGCCCTTCTCGGTGATTCCGATCTGACGGACGCGTCGATCATCGGGGTCCTCAGCACGGGTGACAAGTCCCATTTCGACCAGGCTGTCGACCGTGCGGCTGACCGTCGTGATCGAGAGACCGATCGCCTCGGCAAGTTCACCTCCGGCACAGGAGCGGTTCAGATCGGAGGATCCCAGCATCATCATCATCTTGATCTGGGTGAAGTTGAGTCCGCTCTCCTCCATGGCCCGAAGCTGGCGCCCATTGTCGAAGGCGAAAAGGTGGCGCATCAGGGCGCCAAGCCGGACCGCCGTCTCCCTGACCTCCGGTGAGACCTGAGTCTCGTCGACCGCAGAGGGCGACTCAATGCTTGCGGGATTTCCTTGCACAAAAGGAATAGTTGCACCATCGCAAGCATTTATACGTGATGACCGTCACACACCCCGATGGCGGCTCCGGGGGTGGTCATGCGGGGACTCCTGATGCCAGATATCGTCGGATCAATGACCCAGATCGACCCCGGAACGCTTGACCACAGCCATCTCTGGCACCCGTTCACCCAGCAGCGGGATTGGCAGGACGAGGAACCGCTGATCATCGAGCGTGGCGAGGGCACCGATCTGATCGACATCCACGGGAGGCGCTACATCGATGGCGTCTCCTCGCTCTGGTGCAACGTCCACGGGCACCGGCAGCCACAGATCGATGCGGCGATCCGGGAGCAGCTCGACCGCATCGCCCACACGACGATGCTCGGCCTCTCCCACCCCGGCGCCGCCATCCTCGCGGCGAGGCTGGTCGAGATCGCCCCACCGGGCCTGACCAGGGTCTTCTACTCGGACTCCGGATCGACGGCCACCGAGATCGCGTTGAAGATCGCCTTCCAGTATTGGCAGCAACAGGGAGATCGGCAGGGTCTGTCCCAGAGTGGCGATGGAACCGGCCGCACAGCCTTTGCCCACATGCGAAACGCCTACCACGGGGACACGATCGGCTCGGTCTCGGTCGGCGGAATCGATCTCTTCCACGCTACCTATGGACCGCTGCTCTTCGACTCACATGTAGTCGAACCGGGCAATCTCGAAGAGCTCGAGATTCTGTTCGGCAACCACGGTGATGAGCTGGCCGCGGTGATCATCGAGCCGCTGGTCCAGGGTGCGGCAGGGATGATCGTCCACCCCCCGGGGTACCTGCGGACGGTTCGCGACCTCTGCGACAGGCATGGCGTCCTCTTGATCTGCGACGAAGTCGCGACGGGCTTCGGCCGAACCGGAACGATGTTCGCCTGCGAACAGGAGGGGGTCTCCCCTGACATCCTCTGCATTGCCAAGGGTCTGACCGGCGGCTATCTGCCCCTGGCCGCGACCCTGACCACCGAGAAGATCTACGAGGGCTTCCTCGGCGCCCCGGAGGAGTCCCGGACCTTCTTTCACGGCCATACCTACACGGGAAACCCGCTTGCCTGCGCGGCTGCCCTCGCGAACCTCGACATCTTCGAGGAGGAGGGGACGATCGCCCGGCTGCAGCCGAAGATCGAGCTGCTGACCGAGCTGCTCGGAGACGTCGCCGAGATGCCGCAGGTTTCAGAGGTCCGACAGCGCGGCTTGATGGTCGGAATCGATCTGGGCGAGCACGACCCCGCTGATCGTCTCGGGAACAGGGTCACCCTCGAGGCCCGCGGGCGCGGTGCGATCATCCGGCCCCTGGGCGACGTGATCGTGCTGATGCCTCCACTAGCGATCACCGCGCCCGAGCTGCGCCGGCTCGTGGGGATCACCGCGGAATCGATCGACGCGGCAGCTGCCGGCGACTGACCTCCGCCGAGAAGTTCAGGATCTCCTGTGATGAAGATCCCGGGCCGCCGTAGTAGGGATGTGACGCACACTCTGACCGCACCCGCCTCAGCGGCTCCGCGCGACGCGGACATCGCCTTCGAGGATCTCTACAGGTCCAGCCGCGATGACCTATTTGCCTACGTCTGCGGCATGCTCCGTGACCGCTCGGCGGCCGAGGACATCACGGCAGCCGCCTTCGAGCGGGCCTACCGCAAGCGTTCCAGGTTCGATCCGAACCGGGGAGACGCAAGGGGCTGGCTGTTTGGGATAGCCCGAAATGCCGCTCTCGATGAACTTCGCAGGCGCTCCAGGCGCGCTGACCTGACTGATGAACCGATCGACGCAGGCGCCCAACCGCTCGCCTCGATCGCCGAGGACCGCGAGAGCCGGATCGCTCTTCGCGAAGCGTTGAAACGAGTCTCGACAAGAGACCGCGAGCTGATCTCGATGAAGTTCTTCGCGGGACTCTCGAATCTCGAGATCGCCGAAACCCTCGGCACCTCGGAAACCAATGCCGGCACCCGGCTCCACCGGGCCGTATCCAAGCTGAGAGAGGTGTTCGATGAGTCAGCGTGATGAAACCCCGGTCCTCGGCCCCCGTGAAGAGCGGGAGCTGGAGGCAATCGAGATCGCACTTCGCGGTGAAGCGGTCGACCCCGACCTGGAACAGCTCGCCGAACTCGCGATCGAGTTGCAGGACATGCGACCCCGAACCGGCGAGGAGTTTGCCGCCAGGCTCGACGCTGCAGCAGCCGATGGGTTCAGGGGCCCGTCGGCATCCGTACTGGGGACCGCGTCCTCTAGGGGCGGTGGGCTGACCCGCGCCGGCGACTGGTTCGGCCGGGCCATCGACGGTTTCAGCAGCAGGCCGCTGGTTCCGGCCGTGGTGACCGGGTTGTGCGCACTGCTGATCACCGGAGTCGTCGTGATCCCCGGGGAGACCGGGTTACAGGATCCGGCTACGGATGATGTCGCGCTCACATCGACCAGCCCAAGCCTGGATCAGGGTCAGGCCGTAACCCCTGGAAGCGCACCGACCGCTGAGGGCGGCCCGGCGGCCGACTCCACCGGTTCTCGAAGCTCAGAGGCGGCGCCCGCCGCCCGGGGCAGGGCGGCCGCGACCGACGCCGGCAGGCGCGCCGTCGAGCGCGACGCGCAGCTGACCCTCGGTACCAATCCGGAGGATGTCCGAGGCGTGACCGCCAAGGTGATCAGCGTGGTCGGCGCCCACGAGGGGATTGTTCTCTCCTCGACCGTCCGCGACGGCACGTCCGGCAGCGCGGGTGCCTCGTTTTCCCTCCTGATCCCGAGCGCCGAGCTGACCGGTGCGCTCAGCGACCTCTCCGGGATCGCCGACGTCCGGTCTCGCCAGGAGAACTCTCTTGACATCACCGCCCCGACGGTCAGCGCTTCCGAGCATCTGCGTGAAGCGCAGGCTGAGGTCCGGGGGCTGCTCAAGCAATTGGCCGAGACGAGCACTGACGCCGAACGGGCATCGGTCAAGGTCGACCTGGCATATGCGCATCGCAAGGCCGCACGGATCGAGGCCCGGCTCAACAAGCTGGAGCGCCGCGCGAACTTCTCCAGGGTCTCGGTCGACGTTGTGACCGGCAGCGCCGCGAGCTTCGGGAGCACGGCCGACGATGGCTGGTCAGTCGGCGATGCCGCTCACGATGCGGTCCGCGTTCTCTCGGTCGCCGCGGGCGTGATTCTGGTCAGCCTCGCGCTGCTGGCGCCGCTGGCGATCATCGGGTTGCTGATCTGGATGGTCCGACGCAGCGCGGTCCGCCGGGGACGCGAGCGCGCACTCGACGAGTGAGGTGGCACGGGCGGGCCGGAGCTGCCCTGGCTTCAGTCCTCGTTGTAGGGCTCGAAGTCCGTCTTGCGGGCACCGCAGACCGGGCAGAACCAGTCATTCGGGATTTCCCCGAACTCGGTGCCGGGCAGAACCCCGCCATCGGGATCGCCCTCCGCGGGGTCATAGATGAACCCGCAGGAGATACAGATCCAAAGCTGCTTTGTGCTCGCTTCCATATGCCCGGCAGAATACTCGCCCGGACCAAAGGTAGGGTGGGCCGATGACAAGGCCACCGGTGGGACCAGGGGAAGCGATCAACGAGGGCGAACCATCCGAGCCGCGACCAGCCGCCTCGGTGATTCTGATCAGGCGTGGCGGCAAGCACTCTGAGCGTGCTCTGGAGGTCCTGATGGGCCAGCGAAGCGCCTCGGCCTCCTTCATGCCGAGCGTCTGGGTCTTCCCGGGCGGTGCTGTTGACCCGGGCGACGGAGAGGGCGAGGACGCTCATCGCCGCTGCGCCGCCCGAGAGCTGTCCGAGGAGACCGGAATCGTCCTCCCCGAGGGCGAGGAGATGATCCTCTTCTCCCGATGGGTCACGCCTGAACCGGTTTCGACCAGATTCGATGCTCATTTCTTTCTGGCGCTGGCGCCGGCTCATGCGCCGCCCAAGGCGGATGGCACCGAGATCGTCGATGCACGCTGGATCGAACCTCGAAACGCCCTCGACGCTCATGCCGACGGCGATTTCCCGCTTGTCTTCCCGACCGTTCGGCAGCTTCATCAGCTGCGTGAGTTCACGACAGCCGACCAGGCGCTCGAGGCCGCCAGGTCACGCGAGGTTCCGGTGATTCTGCCACGAGTGATCGAGACCGAGATGGGGCCCAGAATCGTGCTGCCGGGGGACCCCGGCTACCCCGCCTGAGCCTTCACGGTTGATCCGGCGTCCCGACTGCCGTTCACGGTGACCAGGGTC
>JBBQZL010000118.1:0-8586 GCA_038207745.1 Solirubrobacterales bacterium | reverse complement strand
CCGATCACCGTTTGAAGCCAGTCTCCCCTGCGCACTGCACCGATGACGTTGCGGGGGCCGGGGATGCGAAGACCCCGGATGCCATCGACAATCCGGGCGGTGTCGATGCCGGCGAAGGCATTGCCCAGGAGCTCCTCGGCGATCCCTCCCAGATGCGGTCGCAACCACTCGACCGCGGAGAACTGGACGACGTGGGTTGACTCGTGGAGGGCGATCCAGCGCAGGAAGGGATCCTGCGGAACGTCGAGCTTGTCCCGGGCCTCGGCGAGGTTGGGCGAGACGAAGAGCAGGCGAGGCTCACGGTGTGGACCGAACAGGGAGACGTCGTATTGGCCGAGGACCCGGCGGGCGAGGTAGCCGCTCAGCAGCCCGACCTCGGTTCCGATCGCGCCTCCGGCGACGGTCCGAAGGGTGTCACCGACCAATGCGGGGCCGGGAACCGAGCCGCCCATCTCCGACTCGAGCCTGGAGGTCAGACCCTGGAGAGAGACGAGATTTGCCTCGATCCATTCCGGGCGGTCGATCGCCTCAGGCCCGGGCAGCGCGCCGAACGGCTCGAGACCCGTGTAGGCGGAGACCATCTCGACCGTTCCCTCGGCCGCCTCGGCCAGATCCGCGCTCGTGACCGAGTGCTTGCCGGTCCCCTCGCCGGCCACACGCCTGGCAATCTGCCCGGCAAGGCCCCACTCGACGACAGGTCCGCTCACGCCGCTGAGAGGAGCTGGGCGCCGGTGAGGATCGCCAGTCCGGCCTCTGACGCGGCGGCGGCGATCGGGTAGCGATCCTCGAGATCCAGCATCGCCTGATCCATCGGCCGGCCGCCGAAGCTGACGAAGCCGCCGGCCTCACGTACAAAGAGCTGTGCCGCTGCAGCATCCACCGAGCGGCAGGACCGCAGGCTGATCATCCCGTCGAGGCGGCCGGTGCCGACGTAGACGGCGGTGATCGCGATCGAGCCGATCACCCGGAGCCTGTAAACCGACTCGCCCAGTGCGTCGAGGACGGGGACCGCCCAGCGCGGATTGGCCGATTCGAGGCCGACCACCTCGAGGCCCTTCTCGTTCTCCTGTGCCCGGATCGGCTCGTCGTTGATCCGCGCTCCCCTGCCGCGTGCGGCGACGAACTCGTCGTCGGCGCCGAAGTCGTAGACGTAGGCAAATTCGACGTCGGCCATCGAAGGGCCGGAGGCCACCGCGACGCTGAGACTGTGTGAGGGCAGCGTCCGGCGGGCATTGAGTGAGCCGTCGATCGGGTCGATGACGACGCGGGCATCGCTCCCATCGCCGAAACCGACCTCGCCTCGTTCCTCGGATACGGCGCTGAAGGAGACGCCTTCGGCGGCGAGCGCGTCGAGCTCGGCAAAGAGGACGTCCTCGCAGCGGCGGTCGATCACCAGGGTGTGATCGCCGCCCTCGCCAATACCGTCGTACTCGGTCCGTGCGTTGATACCCCGGACCTCCTCGAAGATCGCGCGCTGGGAGACGACGGCCCTGCGGCAGAGCGCCAGCCAGTCGGCAGAAAGCGCTCGCTCGGATGCGTTGACAGACATGTCCCCCCATGGTAGATGGCGAGGACCACGACCTGACCGGCGGACGGCCGCGATCGTCTAGCGTTGGGGAGTGCCGGTGAGAGGACAATCAACGACCGACGGGCTGACCGGCGGCCAACGTGCGGCGGTCACACATCATCAGGGCCCGATGCTCCTCGTCGGTGGCGCCGGAACCGGGAAGTCCGAGGTGATCAGCCGTCGGCTGGCCCACCTCGCCGAGCTTGGCACGGGGCCGGAGGAGATCCTCGTCTTCAGCTCGACAACCGCCGGCGCGCGTCACCTGAAGGAGCGCGCCGAGGAGCTGCTTCCGGGCTCTTCCCAGCAACCCTGGATCGGCACCTGGGCAACGCTCGGCGAGAGGCTGCTTCGCGAGTACGCATCTGAGGCCGGGCTCGACCCGTTCTTCGTGGTGGTCGGCCGGGCCGAGCGGCTCGCGATCATGCTCGACCGGCTTGGTGAGCTGCCGATGCGGCTGCATGAGATCCGCGGCAATCCGGCAGGGGTGCTCGCCCGGCTGCTTGAGAAGATCGACACGCTCAAGGCAGAGGCGATAAGTCCCGAGGCGCTGGCGGCCCACGCGCAGGCTGAGGTGCGAAACGCAACCGATGAGGGATCCCGGATCGCCGCGCGCCGCGAGCGGGAGTTCGCCGAGATCTATGCCGCGCACAATCGGATACTCGCCCAGGCGGGGATTCTCGACACCGGCGGCGTGACTCTCTTCTTGCGCCGGATGCTCGCCGAGCGCCTCGACACCAGAGCCGAGATCACCGGAAGGTTCCCGTACGTGATGGTTGACGAACTCGAGGATGCAAGCGTCGCGCAGTGGTCACTGCTCTGTGAGCTGACCGCCGGGAGTCACAACCTCTTCGGCGCACTCGACGACGACCAGGCGCAACAGGGTCGCGGCGCGACGGTGGCTGGACGCTTCGAGCAGCTTCATCCGGGCGCAGAGCGGATCATGCTCGGTACCAGCCTCCGAGGCGGAGCCGAGATCACCGATGCCGCGAACGCAGTGGTCGCCGGACTCAGCCTGCGGATCGAGAAGCCCGGGTTGGCTCACGAGGGACAATCTCCGGTCCGTTTCTGGCATTGCGACAACGAGCGCGCCGAGGCGCAGGCCGCGGCGCGCGAGATCGAGCAGCTTGTTGCCGGTGGAGCCGACCCCGCCGAGATCTGCGTGATCGTAGAGGAGCCCTCACGACAGGGAACGATGGTGGGAGCCGCGCTCGAGGAGCGGAGCGTCCCGTTCCGGCTCACCGGCCCCGCGGCCCTCTTCCAGCGGCCCGAGGTGCGAGATGTCGTCGCCTGGCTGCGTGTGATCGCAAATCCGGATGACTCGGCGGCCGCGACCCGTGCGCTGACCCGACCCCCGACCCAGCTTCGATCCGTCGACCTTGCCCGGCTGACCGTTATCGCGCGTCGACGCAAGCTCAACATGGTGTCCGCCTGCGAGGCCGGGCTCGAGAGCCCGCAGATCCAGCCGGAGGCGCGGGAGCGGATCCAGGGTTTCCTGCGCCTACATCGCGCCGCATCCGGTTCGCTGGAGAAGCACCGCGCCGACGTCTTCGTCCGCCGCCTGATCGAGCGGATCGGGTTGCGCAGGCAGCGGCTCTTCGCCGCGCAGCCCGAGGTTGCCGAGCGGCTGCTCAGCCTCTCCCGCCTTGCCGGGATCGCCTCGACCTGGACGCGCCGGGAGCCACAGGGTTCAACCCGCGACTTCATCCGCTACCTGAGTGCGGTCGCGGATTCCGGAGCCGAGATGGGGATCGAGGACGAGGCTCCGGCGGGCGGTGCCGTCCAGGTGATCGCGTTGAAGGCCGCCAAGGGTCTCGAGTTCCGGCACGTCTACATCCTCGGACTTGACGGGAGACCATCCGGCCGGATGCAGCGATCCGAGGAGCCGCCATCAGCGCTTCTGCTTGACCCGCCGGCGGTGGATGCGGAGACCGCGGCAGCCGAGCACCAGCGCCGCACGCTGTTCACCGCGATGACCAGGGCTCGCGACGGCCTCGTCCTCTCCTGGACCGGGCGGAGCGGCGGCGGCGCCGTTCCCCGCTCGCCCATGTATGAGGACGCGCGCACGGCTCTGGGTGCCGAGGAGGAGATCCACGAGGAGGAGTTGTTCGGTCCGGCCGAGAGCCTCCACGCCACCTACAGAATCCTCCGCGACGAAGTGCTCGAGGCCTCATGGCGGGCGGGAGGCGAGCTCTCGGAACCGCGACTCGACACCGCGATCGACATCAACCGCGCGGTCGCCCGCTACCTCGAGCTGCTGAAGCTCGCCGCGCTTGCGCAGCGGCGTGAGGATGAGAAGGCATCCGACTCGATCGCGGCGATCAACGGGCTTCTGAAGCAGGTGGCGACCCCTGATCAGCTGATCGAACTCGAGACCTCGTCGCTGGACGAGTACCTGCTTGACGAGGAGCGCGAACGCGGCCGCCGCCGCGAGCTGATCGCCGCACGACAGGAGCCCTCGCTCGAGGCCTTCCTGCCGAAGCGCGGCGAGGGTCTGAAGCTTTCGGCAACCGACCTCAGCCTCTATCTCACCTGCCCGCTCAAGTACAAGTTCGCTCGCGTCTTCGGAATCCCCCAGGAGCCGACGATCAACCAGCGCTTCGGGATCCTGATCCATCAGGTGCTTGATCGCTTCCACCGCGAGGCCGATCAGCACGCCGACGATCCCGAGGGCGGATTGAGCCGGTTGATCGGCCTCTTCGAATCCGGCTGGCGACGCGGTGGCTTCGGCACCACCGACGACGAGCTTCAGTATCGCGACCGGGCCCGTCAGGCGATGCGGCTCTACTGGGAGGTCGAGCAGGCCTCCGAGGGAGAGCCGGTCTGGCTCGAGCGGCAGTTCGACTTCCAGATCGGGCCCCACCATCTGCGTGGCCGGGTCGATCGGGTCGACCGCATGCCGGGCGGCGATTACGAGCTGATCGACTACAAGACAGGTGAGCGCAAGTCCGAGGCCGACCTTCAGGAGGATCTCCAGCTGGCTCTCTACCGCCTTGCCGCACGGGAAGCGTGGGACATCGAGGCCGCCTCCGGCAGCTACTACTACGTGCTCGACGCCGACAAGGTCGCGGTGGAGGCGTCACCCGACGACGCCGAACGGGTTGAGAGAACGGTGCTGCAGGTTGGTGAGGGCGTGATGAGCCAGGACTTCGAGCCCCGCCCATCCCCGGCGGTCTGCAGCTGGTGCGACTACCGATTGATCTGCCCGGCCGCGGAGAGCTGAGCCCCGGCGGGAACAGATCCCGCCTTCCGTCGTCAGCCGGCGGTCAGTCCTTCTGGTCGCCGCGCTGGCTGAGGAAACGCTGGAATTCCTGGGCAAGCGACTCTCCGTTGGGCACTTCGCCGTCCTCGATCAACTCGGTCTGCTCGGCCTCTATCCGCTCGACCATCTCTTCGACCTCAGGGTTGGCCGCGATCGCACGACCGACCTGATCGTCGTAGTTGCGTGCCTCGTCCTCGAGCTCGTCCGCTGCGAAGACGAAGCCGGTCAGACCCTCGAGCCTGCGAAGCAGCGCAAGCGCCGCCTTCGGGCTCGGGACCGCGGCCACGTAATGCGGGACCGCGGCCCACAGCGACGCCGATGGAATGCCGGCCGCGCCGCAGGAGTCATGGAGCACGCCGGTGATCCCGGTCGGCCCCTCGTAGTTGGAGCGCTGGAGGTCGAGCCGCTCGACCAGATCCTCGTCGGAGGCAAGGCCTGTGATCGGGACCGGAAGCGTGTGTGAGACCTCGGCGATCAGGGCGCCCAGGGTGATCACCATCTCGACCCCGAGCTGCTGGGCCGCGGCGGTGATCGACTCGGAGAAGGTCCGCCAGCGAAGATTCGGCTCGGTGCCGTCGAGCAGGACGAGGTCGCGCTCGGCCTCAGCAATGCGGACGGCGATCAGGTTGTTCTCCGGCCACTCGATCTCGCGGGTCTGGCCCTCGGTCATCACGACCGTCGGCCGGTTTGCCTGGAAGTCGAAGAACTCCTCGGGATCGATCTGGGCGATCAACTCGCCGATATGCGACTCGGTGATCGTCTCGAGCGCGGTTGAGGCGGCGACCGCGGCGTCGTTCCAGCCTCTGAAGGAGCAGACCAGAATCGGTGCTCTCAGCTCCGGCATGTTGGGTTCCCAGATGATTGGATCCACCCCCTCAGCGTAGACGATCGACACCCCTCGCTCGCATTTTCCGACGCCCGGCAGCCGGGGGCGCGTCCGAGTCGGGAAGGAGGATTGAGAGGATGGAGGCGATGTCCAACCCGAATGCGGAAACCGGCCCTCACGGACCGACAATTGCCGAGCTGACGCCCGGGCGCAGCTTCACCGGCTGGTACGCCTGTTCCCGCAAGGATCGGCTGACCGCGCGCAACGGCTCCCCCTACCTTTCGCTCGAGCTCCGCGACCGGACCGGGACGCTGCCGGCGAGGGTCTTCCGCGAGGTGGATCGGGTCGGCGCGAGATTCGATCGTGGTGACGCGCTCGAGGTCCGCGGCAAGGTCGAGCGCTTCAGGGGCCGGCTGAGCGCCGAGCTCGATGGGGTCCGGAGGCTGGAGCCGGCCGAGGTCGACCCGGTCGAGTTTCTGCCGGCCGCATATCGCGACCGATCGGAGCTGGAGGGATTCCTCGAGCACCTGACCCGCGAGGTTCACGACCCCGCCCTGATCCGCGTGGTCGAGAACACGATCTTCACCGGGCAGGCCGCGGAGGAGTTTCGGAAGGCGCCGTGCACCCGGGCCGGGCATCACGCCTATCTGGGTGGGCTGCTCGAACACACCGTTGCCGTCGCGACGCTGGTCACCGAGGTCTGCATCCTGCACCCGAGGCTCAACTCCGACCTGCTGATGGCGGCGGCCCTGGTCCACGATGTCGGCAAGACCCGCGAGTTCACCTACGCGGCCGAGATCGGCCTGACCGAGGAGGGCCGCCTGCTCGGCCATCTCCAGCTCGGCAGCGAGATCATCACCGCCGCCGCCTCCCACCTCTCGCCTGATCAGCGCGCCGCGCTGCTCTCCTGCGCGCTCTGCCATCACGGCCCCGACGCGCTGCGGCTCAGGAGCTTCCCGTCCCCCGAGGCGATCGCGCTCTACCGGCTGAACGCCCTGGACGCCCAGGTCAAGGGCGCCCTCGAGAACGGGATCAGCTAACACCGAATTCTGGAGGAGCGCGATCCATTTTGCGGATTGCGCGCCCGGCCCTGGTCATTGACCCGGAACCTCAGGTCGGTTACGTTCGTTGTGGTGGTCCGCCAGTCCGTCCGGCGCGCGTCCATGCTGCATGGGGAGAGTCGTATGGAGGGAAGTCAGTCGCGTCGCCCACTCCTCATTTCGAAGGGGTGGTTCCAGGCAGTCGCGCTCGTGATGCTGTTCGGCTTCTTCGTCCTGGGACTTCTCGCCTACCGCACCTACCAGGCACACCCCCCGATTCCGGAGAAGGTCGTGGACCCGGCCGGGAAGGTGCTCTACACCGCTGATGACGTCTCCAGGGGCCAGAAGACATTCCTTCACAACGGCCTGATGGAGTACGGATCGGTCTTCGGGCACGGCGCCTACCTCGGACCCGACTTCACCGCAGACTACCTGCACCGATCAGCGGAGAAGGTCAAGGATTTCTACGGTGGCCCGACCTCGGACGCGGCCGTCCAGAAGACGATCGACGACTACCGGACCAACAACTACGACGAGGACACAGGCACCCTCAACCTCAGCGCGGCCCAGAGCCAGGCCTTCCGGGAACTCGTGCCCTACTACAGCTCGTATTTCTCGGACCCGGACACAAAGCACGGGCTGCGGCCGGACGCGATCACCGACCCAACGAGACTCAAGCAGCTGACCGCATTCTTCGCCTGGACTGCCTGGGCGGGCTCGACCAACAGGCCGGGTCACAACTACTCGTACACCAACAACTGGCCGTCCGAGCCTCTGGTCGACAACAAGCCGACGGCGAACGTGATCGTCTGGTCAGTCCTCTCGCTGATCGCCCTGCTTGGTGGCATCGGACTTCTCTTCGCCGCCTTCGGGCGCTGGGGCCGGGGCCTCGGTTGGCACGGACGCGAGCAGGCGACGCTCTCGTTTCGCAAGCCCGGCGATGTGGCCCTGACCCCGGGGCAGCGCGCATGCGCGTGGTTCTTCTTCGTGATGGCGGCGCTGTTCCTGATCCAGGTGCTGACCGGCGCCGCGGCGCAGCACTACCGCGCCGAGATCGACAACTTCTTCGGCTTCGACCTCGCCCAATACCTGCCCTACAACCTGCTGCGAACCTGGCACGTCCAGTTGGCGCTCTTCTGGGTCTCGACCTCGTTTGTCGCCGCCGGCATCTTCCTGGCGCCGATGATCTCCAAGCGCGAACCCAAGCACCAGGGAAAGCTCGCCTTCGCGCTGCTCGGGGCGCTCGCGATCGTCGTCTTTGGAACCTTGATCGGCTCCTACCTGGGGATCCACGGCGTTCTCGAAGATGCGGCGTCGAACTGGTTCGGCCTGCAGGGCTTCGAGTACCTCGACCTCGCACGCCTCTGGCAGGTTCTGCTCGTGATCGGGCTGTTCTTCTGGATCTTCCTGCTCTGGCGGGTTCTCCGCAAACGCCTGGCCGGCGAGCACCCAGGAAACATGCCGTGGCTCTTCTTCCTCGCCGCCTGCGCGATCCCGGTCTTCTACGCCGTGGGCCTGATCGCTCGGACGGGCGACTCCTTCACGGTGACGGAGTTCTGGCGCTTCATGGTGGTCCACCTGTGGGTTGAGGATTTCCTCGAACTCTTCACCACTGTGATGGTGGCGTACATGTTCGTGCTGCTCGGGGTGGTCCGCGAGAAGGTCGCGCTCACCGTGATCTTCCTGGACATCATCCTCTACTCGGCCGGCGGGGTGATCGGCACGATGCACCACCTGTACTTCTCCGGGGAGCCGGCGGAGCACATGGCGCTTGGGGCATTCTTCTCGGCGTTCGAGGTCATACCGCTTACGTTCCTGACCGTGGAGGCGTGGAGCTTCCTGCAGCTCGGTGCCGCCCAGGAGTCGAAGTCAAATACACCCTTCCCGCACCGCT
>JBBQZL010000117.1:0-8627 GCA_038207745.1 Solirubrobacterales bacterium | reverse complement strand
GTCGACCTCGTCGAACAGATCGACACCGGAGGCCTTGATCTCGAGCTCCTTCGCCTCCTTGGCGGCGATGAGCTCCTTTTCCTTGTCGCGGAGACGGCCGGCCTCTTCGAAGTTCTGGGCCTCGACGGCCTTCTTCTTGGCCTCGACGACGCCCGCGAGGTCGTTTTCGACCTCCTTGTAATCCGTCGGCGTGTCCATGCGCATGATGCGCAGGCGGCTGCCGGCTTCGTCGATGAGGTCGATGGCCTTGTCGGGCAGGTGGCGATCGGCGATGTAGCGGTCGGCGAGGTTCGCGGCGGCCACCAACGCCTGGTCGGTGATCGTGACCCGGTGGTGGGCCTCGTAACGATCGCGGAGACCCTTCAGGATCTCGATCGTGTGGGCCACCGTGGGCTCGTCGACTACGATCTTCTGGAAGCGGCGCTCGAGGGCTGCATCCTTTTCCAGGTACTTGCGGTACTCCTCGAGGGTGGTGGCACCCACCGTCTGCAGCTCGCCACGGGCGAGCATCGGCTTGAGGATCGAGGCCGCATCGATGGCGCCCTCGGCCGCGCCGGCTCCGACGAGATTGTGCAGCTCGTCAATGAAGAGAATGATGTCGCCGCGCTGGGTGATCTCCTTCATCACCTTCTTGAGGCGCTCCTCGAACTCACCGCGGTACTTGGAACCCGCAACCAGTGCAGCCAGGTCAAGCGTGTAGATCTGCTTGCCCTTGAGCAACTCCGGCACCTCACCCTTGATGATCTGGGACGCGAGCCCCTCGACCACGGCGGTCTTGCCGACGCCGGGTTCACCGAGCAACACGGGGTTGTTCTTGGTCCGCCTCGAGAGGATCTGCATGATCCGCTCGATCTCGGTCTCGCGACCGATCACGGGATCGAGCTTGCCCTCCTCGGCCAGCTTGGTCAGGTTGCGGCCGAACTGATCGAGCAGCTTCGAGGACTTCTTGCCCTCGCTCTGCGAACCGGAACTCTGACCCTGGCGACGTCCACCGGGACCCGAGAGCATCCGGATGACCTCGTTGCGGATCTTGTCCGAATCGGCATCGAAATCGAGCAGGATGCGGGCGGCGACGCCCTCATTCTCACGGACCAGGCCGAGCAGGATGTGCTCGGTGCCGATGTAATTGTGGCCGAGCGAGAGTGCCTCGCGCAGAGCCAGTTCCAGAACCTTCTTGGCACGCGGGGTGAAGGGGATCTGACCTGAGGTGACCTCTTCGCCGGATCCGACGATCCGGACGACCTGGGCGCGTACGCGCTCGACGGTGATGTCGAGTGACTCGAGCACGCGGGCAGCGAGGCCCTCTTCTTCTCGGAGCAGGCCGAGCAGGATGTGCTCGGTGCCGATGTAGTTGTGCTTGAGTGTGCGCGCCTCTTCCTGGGCCAATACGACTACCTGTCGGGCGCGCTCTGTGAATCTCTCGAACAAGGTTCTGCTACCTCAACAGTCTGTGTGTCTTCTTCTAAGCGGTCTGGGCGGTCTATCTCTTCTAAACGATCTGAATGGTCGTGGTTGCGGTGGTATCGGTATCGGTCATTTGTTGATCTGTCTGAAAAGTGGGACGCGATAGTGCCGGCCCCTCATCCAGATATTCGGCTTCAAGCAACCGATGGATCAGAACTCCGGTATATCGGTTAACGGCTGACAGCCAGTATAGCCGGGTCGATCGGCGGGCTTTGGCGCTTCTGGAGCCTTCACATTCAAGCGTGCATTTCCTTCTTATTACCGAGTCGGGATCTTGTAACCAGACCTGACGGGGTGTAGCTTTTCGCCGCTGCCGATGCGTCGCCTCGTCATCACACTCGCACTGGTTTCGATTGCGGCCTTCGTGCCCGCCGCGTCGCCCACCGCATCGCCGGCGCGCCGGCCACCGGCTGCAGCACGCGGTATCCCCTCGGACTTCCGCCGCCATCAGGAGACTTACTGGGTCTGGTACGCGCCGCGGATCTGGATCGCTGCTTCGGGCAAGAACGACCTCCAGATCAGCTCGCCCACCGGCACGCTCTGGAACACCTACGGAGCCAGCGGAGTCGTCTGCGCCAACACCGCGGATGCCTGGTTCAAGTACCTGCGGGAGAACTACCGGGATACGGCAAAGTTCGGCCGTGGCCTCTACTCGAAGCCTCTCAAGGCCGCCCATTTCACCAAGATCGGGGGGACGAAACACCTGGACACCTACTATTGGCGCCAGACCGTCAACTGGGCCGGCAAGCGCAAGGGGGGCCAGAAGATCAAGGGTGAGATGGTGATGGACGTCTTTGTGGTCGATGCCTTTTCGGGCGTCTGCGGCCAGCGCTTCCAGGTCAGAGGGGCGCCGGCGAGGGGATTCAGCAGGTCGATCCAGACGCTGCACACCGTCCAGAGCACGATCACCCAGCGCAACCTCTAGGTCAGGTTGAAACGTGGCCGATCCAGCATCTGGCGGCGGACTTCGCGCATTCGCCCAGGTCCACGCGATCGCATTCTCGAAGCCGGCCGAGCTGCCGTTCTCCCCCGATCGTGCTCTCTCGGGTCAGATCGGCGGCAAGCGCACTGCTGCGCTCGTGATCAGCGGCGACGGGACCAGGCGCGAGGACCGGATCGCCGTCGTCGCCGGGCCGAAGGGGCCGATTGCCTCATCCGAGTTGCGCGCCTCCCCGGCCGGGCTCTCGGCCACCGACATCGACAGATACGCCACCGACCTCATCGCTTCGCTCGGCTCAAAGCCACCAGCCTCGAGCTGAGCTGACAGCCCTGCAGCGGGTGTGGACTTGTCGCCCCAGCGCGTGAATACCGGTCGGCTCCCGGGGCAAGCTGGATGCCTGCGGAGCGCAGACGAAACGCGCAGGCCGTGGTCAGCCGCGTGGCGGAGGTTCTAGGAACGCATAGCGGGAAAGAGGATCGTCTCCCGTACTGAGCCGGCGCCGGTCAGGACCATGACCAGGCGATCGATCCCGAGGCCGACGCCGCCGGTCGGTGGCATGCCCTGCTCGAGCGCCTCGATGAAGGACTCGTCGTAGGGCTGGGTCTCCTCGTCGCCGCGCTCCAGTTCAACCGCCTGCTGCTCGAAGCGGCGCCGCTGCTCATCGGGATCATTGAGCTCACTGAAGGAGTTGGCGATCTCCATGCCGCCGCAGAACGCCTCCCATCGCTCAACCAGACCCGGGGTTGACCGGTGTGACTTTGCAAACGGCGACAACTCGACGGGATAGTCGAGGACAAAGGTCGGCTCGATCAGCTTCGGCTCGACCCGCTTCGAGAAGAAGGAGTCGACCAGCTTTCCCCAGCCCTCGGTGGGATCCGGTTCGCCGCCGATCGCCCCGGCCAGGTCCTCGCGGGTCCTGTGCACAGAGATGTCGACCCCCGTCTCGTTGAAGATCGCATCCCGCATCGTGACCCGGCGCCACGGTGGCTTCAAGTCGATCTCGGTTTCCCCTCTGACCACCCTGGTCGTCCCGTTCACCTTCAGAGCCACGTCGGAAACCAGCGTCTCGAGGTCCGCGGCTGTCGAGTTGTAGTCACCGTATGCCTCATACCACTCGAGCATCGTGAACTCGGGATTGTGCTTGTGGGAGATGCCCTCGTTGCGGAAGTCCTTTCCGAGTTCGTAGACGCGTTCGATTCCGCCGACCACGAGACGTTTGAGATAGAGCTCGGTCGCGATCCGCAGGAAGACGTCGCGATCCAGAGCGTTGTGACGGGTCACGAACGGCTTCGCCATCGCGCCACCGTAGAGCGGCTGCAGGACAGGCGTCTCGACCTCTATGTAGCCGCGATCGTCGAGCCAGCGGCGCACCTCGCTGACCGTCTTCGCCCGGATCGTGAAGAGTTGCCTGCTCTCCTCGTTGGCGATCAGATCGAGCTCGCGGCGGCGATACCGGGTCTCGACATCCTCGAGGCCGTGGAACTTGTCCGGCGGTGGGCGAAGGCTCTTCGCCAGCAGCTCCCACGACGTGACGAGCAGAGAGAGCTCACCTCTGCGGGTCGCCATCGCGGTTCCGGTGACGCCGATCATGTCCCCGATATCGAGGTTGACCAGGAGGTCGAAGGCATCTGCGCCAAGGATGTCCTCGCGGGCGTGAAGCTGGATCTTTCCCGAGCCGTCACGGAGGTCGAGGAAGGCCGCCTTGCCATGTCCGCGCCTCGCAGTGATCCGGCCGGCCACCCGGTGGCCGGACTCGGTTTCGTCACCGGCCTCGAGGCCGGAATGTGCGTCACGGACCGAATCGATCAGCTCTCGGTCGGCAAAGACGTGTGGGAAGGGATCGATGCCGCCGGCGCGCAGCCTGTCCAGCTTCGACCTGCGCTCGGCGAGAAGGTCGGCTGGGGCCTCTGGCTTCGGTGGCTGCTCTTCGGTCATTGCGTCGAACCCGGCGGCGGGACGGTCCCGCCGCCCGTGCTAGGCAACGTCGATCTTGGTGATCTTGAGCTGCTTCTTGGGCCCGCGCGGGACCTCGACGCTGACGATGTCATTGCGCTTGTGGCCGATCAGCGCCTCGCCGATCGGGGACTCGTTGGAGAGCTTGTTGTCCAGCGGGTTGGCCTCGGTCGAGCCGACGATCTGGAACTTCTTCGACTCGCCGGTCTTCTGATCCTTGACATGGACGATCGAACCGACCTGGACGTCATCGCCGGTCAGCTCGTGTGCGTCGACGACGACTGCGCGACGGAGACGCTCATCCAGCGTCGAGATCCGCTGCTCGAGCAGTGCCTGCTCATTCTTCGCGTCGTCGTACTCGGAGTTCTCGGAGATGTCGCCAAACTCGCGCGCTTCCTTGATCCGCGCCGCGACTTCGCGTCGCTTCACGGTGCTGAGATGCTCGATCTCCTGCTTGAGCTTCTCCAGGCCCTCAACTGTGATCACGGATTGGCGGCTCATGTGGTTACTAACCCTCACTTCCGAAAACTGGCGGTGGTAAACGGATTGCACCGCATCTACAAAGAAAGCCCCGCCACGACTTTCGTCACCGACAGGGCACCAAGCGCGGCATTATAGCGAGGGTGACGGCAAGACGAGTGCCTCCCTCAGGGCGGCCGCAAGGGCCTCGGGATCTTCAACCTGCGGGTAGTGCCCCAGCTCCGGAAACTCGATCACGGGTGCGTGAGGGCGCAGCTCCCGCAGACCGTCGAGAACCTCGGGCCCGGCAACCGGATCGAGCATTCCCCAGGCAAAGGTGAGCGGCTTGTTCCAATCTCGGATCGCGCCGTGCCATCTGTCGGCATATGTGACGCGCTCATCCATGTAGAGGATCAGCAGGTGTCCGAGGCGGTAGCCGTCGTTGTGGAGGATCAGCGACCACTGGTCCGCCTCCTCCTCGTCGGTGAGTGGGTGGTCCGGAGAGAAGAGCGATCCGAATTGACGCCTGAAGAAGCTCTCCGAGGTGAAGCGGGCAGCGACTGGTCCAACCTTGCTGCGAAGCATCTTCTGGGCAAATGTCGGGTGCGAGCGCTCGAGGATGATCGAGCCGTTGAACAGCAGCGCGCCGGCGATCTCGAAGCCGAGATCACCCTCGAGTTCGCGGGCAAAGAGCTCGGTCGCCACGGAGGTGCCCATGTCGTGCGCGCAGATGAAGACCGGGCGACCGTCCCCGTGGCGCCTGACCAGTTCCTCGAGCAGATCCGCCTGCCAATGGAGGACGTAACGATGGTCGCGGGGCTTGTCGGAAAGGCCAAAGCCGAGGAAGTCGGGCGCGATCACCGCTCGATCGGACTCGATCTCCATCAGGCGGCCCCAGTCGTAGGAGCTGGTCGGGAAACCATGAAGCAGGAGCAGCAGCGGCCCCTCGCCGTCCCGGACGCGAAGGTTGACCGTGTGACCGCGAAATTCCTCCTGGTCGCCGAGGCGCTGCCAGGCCGCCGTGCGCTCGGTGAGCGTCATGCGGGCACCGCGACGTGACCGAGCCCGGCGATCAGCTCTCGCGCCCGGTCGAGATCCGCACTGCGGAGGAGTTCGTCGATGATCGGTCTGGGCGCGTCAAGGCGTTCAAGGTACCAGGGGTAGAACTTGCGCAGGTAGCGCTCGGAGCGTGCGGTTCCGAAGTGCTCCTCTGCCCGATCGATGACCCAGAGCAGCTCATCCGCAACCTCACCGGCCGAAGGGGCCTCGACCCGCCGGCCGGTCAGCTCTTCGAAAACCCACGGGTATCCAAACGAGCCTCGGGCGATCATCACAGCGTCGGCCCCCGATGCCTGATGGGCATGGCGGGCCAAGTCCGCGGTCTGAAGCCCCCCGGAGATGATCACTGGGACGTCAACCCGCTCGACGAGCCGGCGAGCAAGCTCATAGTCAGGCTTGCCCTTGTGCCCGATCGTCGCCGGCCGAGGGTGAAATGCAATCGCCGCCGCTCCGGCCTCTTCAACCATGCGTACCGAGAGGTCGAGGCCGGAGGTATCTCCCACGGTGAGCCCCGAGCGCATCTTCACGGTGACCGGAAGGCCGCTGCCTTCGCGGGCCCCCCGGACCAGTGAGAGCGCCAGTTCCGGATCGCTGATCAGCGCCGCGCCGGCACCCGTCTTTACGACCTTCCTGACCGGACATCCCATGTTGATGTCGATCAGGTCGGCACCGGCCTCGGCGGCGATCGCCGCGCCGGAGCGCATCACCTCTGCGTCGTGGCCGAAGAGCTGGATCGAGACGGGGTGCTCGTCGGGATGGATCCTCATCAGCTCCCGGAGTGTTCTCTCGTTTCGGTAGTGGAGACCAAAGCTCGAAACCATCTCGGATATCGCCATCCCGGCGCCGTAGCGCTTCGCCTGAAGGCGGACGAACCAGTTGCCGATCCCGGCAAGCGGCGCCAGCAGAACCCGATTGGCAATTCGCACACCACCGATCTCGAACGGCTCGGTGAGATCCCTAGTTGCGCTCATGGATGATCTTCAGCCCCTTCAGGGTCAGCAGGTCATCGATGCGCTCGATCGTCTCCGTGAACGGCACAATAGAGCCGGCGAGCCCACCGGTGGCGATGAAGGTGGCGCCGCCGCCAAGCTCGGCGTCGATCCTTCTGGCGACGCCATCGACGAGCCCGGCGAATCCGTAGACAACACCGGACTGGATCGCGGCGCGGCTCGAGCGACCGATGGCCGTGGCGGGCTCGGCCAGGTTGATCCGTGGAATCTGCGCGGCCCGCTCCGCCAGGGCGGTGAGCGAGATCTCAACCCCCGGCGCGATCGCTCCCCCGAGGTATTCACCATCGACCGAGACCGCGTCGAAGTTGATCCCGGTCCCGAAATCGACAACCACGCACAGATCGCCGACCTGCTCATAGGCCGCGATCGCGTTGACGAGGCGGTCGGCACCGACCTCCTGGGGGTTGTCGATCAGGATCGGCATTCCGGTCTTGATCCCGGGGGCGACGATCAGGCACGGGACATCCAGGTACCGCTGGGAAAGCAGCTCGTATTCAGAGCCGAGCGGCGGGACCACCGAGGAGACGACGACGCCGTCGAGATCCCCGAGACTCAGGCCCCGAAGGCCAAGCAGCCCCGCGATACGTTCGGCAAGCTCATCTCCGGTAGCGCCCGCGCGGGTCTGGAAGCGCCAGTGCTCGGCGAGTTCCCCGCCGCGGAAGGCGCCCGCGTGGGTCTGCGTGTTGCCTACGTCGATGGTCAGCAGCATTGGAGGGAGGGTAGAGAAACGTGATCGCGGTTAGGGTTCTCGGCATGAATATCCGCCTTTACACGATCCCCGGCTCGCATCCAGGCATAGCCGTCCAATCGATGCTCGAGCGAAAGAAGATCGAATACAGGCGGACCGACCTGCTGCCGGTGATCTCCAAGGTCGCGGTCAGGGCGCTGAGGTTTGACAACAACACCGTGCCGGCGATCAAGATCGACGGGCGGCGTGTGCAGGGCTCGGTGGAGATCGCCAGGGAGCTCGATCGCATCCAGCCCGAACCGCCGCTGTTCCCGTCGGACTCCGGCGCCCGGGCCGAGGCGGAGATCGCCGAGCGATTCGGGGACGCCGACCTCCAGCACCCGATCCGCCAGATCCTCTGGTGGGCGATGCACAAGGACGGCGCCCCGCTGAGAAGCTTCTCCGAGGGCGCAAAGCTCGGTATCCCAATCGGCCTGGCGATGAGGACCGCCGCGCCCGTCGTCGCAATGGCGGCGCGTTTCAACGGGGCAAATGACGAGAACACCCGCGCCGCCCTCGCAGCGCTTCCCGGAATGTTGAGGCGCATCGACGATTGGATCGCCGACGGAGTCCTGAATGCCGAGAATCATGGAGCTGCCGAGATCCAGATCGGGGCAAGCCTGCGATTGGCGATGGCGCTCGACGACCTGCGGCCGTTCATCGAGCCCCGCCCGTGTGGGCAGATGGCGCTCGAGGTCGTGCCGAGCTACCCGGGCAAGGTGCCGCCGATCCTGCCGGAGCAATGGTTGGCACCGCTGCGCGACGCCGCCGCGAACTAGCTCGTCCGATTCCCGGGGCCGCACACCCGAGGACCTGGCTGGCTCTCCGAACCGGGTACCCGCGCCACCAGCGGACCGAGGAGGCGAACCTGCTGTCCCTCCCCAAGCGCCGCCATCGCATCGCTGAGGAGGGTTCCGTCGGGCAGTGCCAGATCGGGGTCGAGCTCCAGCAACGGGGCGAGCACGAACCGCCTCGTCGTCACCTCGCGATGGGGCAGAGTCAGGCGCTCGTTGCT
>JBBQZL010000116.1:0-8690 GCA_038207745.1 Solirubrobacterales bacterium | reverse complement strand
CGAGCCAGGCCGTCCAGAGCCTCAACCTGATGCTGGGAATCCGCGAGACCGTGGGCATCGGATGAGGCCGGCCGAGGACGAGACCTTCTTCCGGTCCCGATGGGTTGATCCCCCGGAGGGTGTCGTGGAGCTGGCCCCGACCGGGCTCGCACCGGGCTTCCGGGCCGCCGGCGTCGCCTGCGGGCTCAAGAAGAACGGGGGGACGGATTTCGGCGTTGTCGTCTCCGACTCTCCGGAGACGCGATCATCCCTGCTCCTGACCCGCAACGCGGCCGCGGCCGCACCGGTCCGCGTCTGCCGGGACCTCTGCGACGGCTCGAGAATCCGCGCGGCTGTGGTCAACTCCGGCAACGCAAACGCAGCCACGGGTGAACAGGGGTACGGCGACGCTGTCGCGATGCGCGACGGGGCGGCGGTTGCGCTTGGATTGGAGCCCGAGCTCGTCGCGATCGCAGAGACCGGCACGATCGGCATCCCGCTCGACATGGAGGCAGTGTCCCTGGGGATCGGGTCGGTCGCGTCAGCGGTCCGGGCAGATGGCGGGGCGGCTTTCTCGGATTCGATCTGCACCACGGACATCTGGCCGAAGCGCTGCTGCGTGACCATGGATGGCGTCACGCTCTCGGCGCAGGCCAAGGGCGCCGGAATGATCGAGCCCGGCTTCGCGACGATGCTCTGCTTCGTCCAGACCGACGCCGTGGTCACGGATCCCGATCCTCACGTTCGCACGGCAGTCGGTGCTTCTTTCGAGCGGATCACCGTCGATGGGCAGATGAGCACGAATGACACTGTGCTCTTCCAGGCCGGCGGTGGCTCCGGCAAGACTCTGCCGGGAAGCCTGCTCGAGGCCGTACTTCTCCAGCTTGCACTCGAGATCGTCGCCGACGGTGAAGGTGCCCACCGGTCCGGGCGGATCGAGGTCACCGAGGCCGGTGATCCAGATGAGGCCGAGCGGGTTGCCCGTGCGATCGCCAACTCGCCGCTGGTCAAGACGGCGCTGCTCGGCCGTGATCCCAACTGGGGCCGGATCGCGCAGGCTGCCGGCATGGCCCTGGCGGGCGAGAACCTGCCCGAGCTCGGTCCGGACCGGATCGAGGCCGAGGATCTGGCCGGCGTTCAGCGCGAGGCCGAGCTGAGCGTCGCGCTCGGCCGTGGCGACGCATCCGCACGTGTTTTCTTTAGCGACCTCGGACACGAGTACGTCAGCCTCAACGCTGAGTACACGACATGATTGGCGCTGGCCCGCCGACAGAAGGGGATGGCAGATGACGCCCGAACAGGCCCAGACAAATGTCGAGACATTGCTCGAGGCGCTTCCGTACATCCGCGAGTTCCACGGGCGGACCCTGGTGATCAAATACGGCGGCGCCGCGATGCGCGACCCCGCGCTTCGGGACGCGTTTGCAACCGATGTGGTGCTGCTCAAGTACGTCGGGCTCAACCCGGTGATCGTCCACGGGGGAGGTCCGGAGATCACCCACTTCATGGAGCGGCTCGGCATGGAGGTGCGGTTCGAGGACGGGCTGCGCGTCTCCGATCCCGAGACCGTCGAGATCGCCCAGATGGTCCTGCTGGGCAAGCTGAATACAGAGATAGTCAGGCTGATCAACAGCCACGGTCAGCCCGCGGTCGGACTCTCGGGAGAGGACGGTCGTCTCTTCGAGGTCTCTCCGGTCGAGAACGCCGAGAAGGTCGGCTATGTCGGAACGGTGGATCGCGTCGACGTCGACGTTCTCAACCACATCGCGATGGACTACATCCCGGTGATCGCCTCATCGGCCTCGGATCGGGATGGCAACTATTACAACGTCAACGCCGATGAGGCGGCCGGCAAGGTCGCCGCGGCGCTGCGTGCTTACAAGGCGGTCTTTCTGACCGACGTGATCGGCTGGCTCGACGATCCCGATGACGTCAAGTCGCTGATCTCAAACGCGACGGTCGCCGAAGTGCAGGATCGGCTCGCGGGTGTCAGCGGTGGCATGCGGCCGAAGCTCACCGCCTGCGTCGATGCAATCCAGGGTGGGAGCCAATACGCGCACATCATCGACGGCCGCAAGCCTCACTCGCTGCTGCTGGAGCTCTTCACCAAGGCCGGCATCGGCACGATGATCTCGCCGTGAAGATCTCCGATCTCGAGGCGCTGGAGTCGCGGTACGTGATGCAGACGTACCGACGCGCGCCGGTCGAGTTCGTCCGGGGTGAGGATTCGCGTCTCTGGGACTCCGAGGGACGCGAGTACCTCGACTTTCTCTCCGGTATCTCGGTCTGCTCGGTTGGTCACTGTCATCCAGACGTGGTCGAGGCGATCCGGAAACAGGCCGGCACGCTGATGCATGTTTCGAATCTCTTCTATACGGAGCCGATGGTGCGTCTGGCCGAGAGACTCTCCGAGTCGAGCCTCGGCGGTCGCGTCTTCTTTGCCAACTCCGGCACCGAGGCCAACGAGTGTGCGATCAAGATCGCCCGCAAGCACGCTCACGCCCGGGGGATCGGCGAGCCCGAGATCATCAGCTTCCAGGGAGACTTCCACGGCCGCAGCTACGGAGCCCTTTCGGCGACCCCGGGCCTCGGCGCCAACCCGGATTTTGGTCCAATGCTGCCTGGCTTCATCTCGGTTCCACTCAACGACGAGGCAGCGCTGATCGCGGCGATCAATGATCAGACAGCGGCCGTGATGATCGAGCCGATCCAGGGAGAGGCCGGCGTCTTCCCGGTCAGTGACGCGGTACTGGTCGCGGCGCGCCGCCGCTGCGATGAGGTGGGAGCGCTGCTGATCCTCGATGAGATCCAGACCGGCATCGGCCGGACCGGCTCGCTTTGGGCATACGAGCAGACTCCGGTGAGACCCGACGTGATCACAGCAGCGAAGGCGCTCGGCGGCGGGATGGCGATCGGTGCCTGCATGACGACCGCGGGGACCGCCGATGTGCTCGAGTTCGGTGACCACGGCTCCACCTTCGCCGCCGGCCCGATGGCGGCGGCCGCGGCGCTGGCGGTTCTCGACATCGTTGATCAACCCGCGCTGCTCAGAAGGGTCCGTGAGCTCGGAGCGGATCTGGCCAAACGCCTGGAAGAGCTTGACGTGGTCACCGAGGTCCGGGGCCGCGGCCTGATGCTTGGGGTCGGCTTGGAGGAAGGCCGTATGGCATCAGTTCTCGCTGCGGATCTGCTCGCGGCCGGCCTGATTGTCAACGCACCCAGGCCTGACACGATCCGGCTGCTGCCGCCACTGGTCGTCTCGGAATCTCAGATCGCAGATGCGGTGGAGCTCTTTCGCACCTGCGGCTGATCCGGCTCGACGACACCGAGGCCCATTGATACGCCGGTGAAGAAATTGTCCTGGGGCTGTTCCTGAACTTCCGAATACCATGCACCACGCTCGTTGCAGATATCTCTGAGTACGCAGGTGTCGAGAGCGTGACCGACGGCCAGTCCCCTTCGGCATGCAGTTGAGGCTCTCGCGAGGATTATGTCCTTGCCGAGTGCTTCTCGTGCGAAAGCGTTCGGGCGCGAAGCAGAAATCGCAGAAGCGAGCTTCTGCGGAGCCTTTCTCTCGTCTGGATGCGTACTGCGCTCGTGAGGAGCAGGTCAACCGGCGCCTTGCACTGCCAGGTAGGCTCCGTCCATAGATGCGCTTGATCGCCAAAGCTTTGCTGCAGCGGGGAATCGGTGTGATGCCGCGCGGGGATGCGATCAATTACTGGTTTTCAGACCAATGTCTCGCGCAGGCTGGGTTCTGATCGGGCCTCTGACCTACTGGGCTACTGGGCGCTTGGCGCCGAACGGCAAACGCTCGTTGACATTCGTTCGAATCTGCGATTCCCGTTGATCAGCCAGACCCTGAATCGGCTGTTCGAGCGCTCGCAACCAGGCGGCGTGCTCTCGGGTGGACGGCTCGCGGAGGGTCAGGCCCCGCGACCGGTGCGGACGCCGGCCGATCTCGAAGAACGATTTGGGATTCGCTACCTGGGCGTCAGGGAATCCCGGATCATCGCGAGACCCCGGGGGTGAGTGACCCTTCGGAGCGGGCCACGGTCTATCCCGCGAGGGCGATTCTTCAAGCCATCTTGGTCGCTGCCGTGTCCCTGGCCGTGGTTTCGTTCGTGGTCATCGACTCGTCGTCCGGTCCGATCCCCGGTTCGACCTCCGGCTCAACCACGGAGAGCACGGTCAGTTGCGACCTCTACGCCGCCGGCACCGGTTCGGATTCGAGTGGAGACGGCTCGATCGGGAGCCCGTTCAGATCCGTCGGCGAAGCGCTTGATCAGGCAGCGCGGCAGGCGACCGGTCAGCGAACCGTCTGCCTGCGGACCGGAACCTACGGGGACAGGAGAACGAACACCCTGATCGAGTCGGGCGAGACTACCGTCGCCAGCGCACCGGGTGAACGAGCGCGGATTGTCGGTCGTCTCGAGATCGACGGCGACAACGTCACCGTCTCGAATCTCGACCTTCAGGTCGCGTATGGAGATCGATCGGCCGTCGGCCTCTCCGTTCTCGGCGACCATGCCACCCTCGAAAACAACGACATCACGCGCCTCGGGGGGGATATCTGCATTCATCTCGGTTCGACTGATGGCTTCAGGCCGCGGGGCACGGTCATCGCCAACAACCGCATCCACGCCTGCGGTCGCCTGCCGCGCCGAAACCAGGACCATGGGATATATGTCGGCAGTGCCCTCGACACAAGGATCCGGGACAACCTGATCTACGACAATGCGGACCGCGGCCTTCAACTTTGGCCGGATGGTCAGGGCACCATCATCGATGGAAACATCTTCGATGGGAATGGCCAGGGGGTGAACATCGCCGGCGACGGGGCGCACGCGTCCGGAGACAACAGCGTCGAGCATAATGTGATCGCAAACTCGATCGGGAGTGTGGCAGGCGATCTCAACTCTCCCGGCTGGAATCTGATGTCAAATTGGGAGGGAGGCACTCCGCCGCCCGGCAACTCGGCCAGTTCGAATTGCCTCTATGCCGACAACGCCAATGCCTTCTACAACACCGATGGCGGGGTTGACACGAGCCAGGGCGGCATTGCCCTCCCGGCAAGCGGGCCTGACGCCAACCTGATCCTACCGGCAGCATCCGGACTGGAGCTGTACGCCGGGCGCGGCAGCGCGGACTTCCACCTTGTCGGCCGGCAGGGTGCGGGCAACGATTGTCTCGAGAGGGCGGGCGTCGATTCGGATGCCGCCTCATCCGCGGCCGGCTGGAGCGCGCCCTCTGTGGTCGGATCCGGCCGAGAAGATCTACGCGATCCCTCGGTGGCGGTAGGCGCGGATGGGACCAGCGTGGCTGTCTGGCGTCAACTCGACGATACGAGCGGCAGGTGGCAGGTCCAATCGGCTTCGCGAAGTGCCCGCGCCGGCAGCTACCCGGGGCCGGAACTCACCTGGGAGAGGCCCGTCGCGCTCTCGGACCCCGGCGGCAACACGTCAGATGTTCGCGTAGGCGTTGATGATCTGGGCAACGCGATTGCGACATGGCGGCGATTCGACGGGTCCCACTGGAACGTCCAGGCTTCGGTTCGAGCCGGCGCGAGTGATGCCTGGGGACCGGTGGAGACTCTCTACGGCGGTAACGGCGATGCGGATCGGCCCGCGTTGGCGGTTGCGGACGATGGCATCGCGTACGCCATCTGGGCAGTCAGGGATGCCGGGGAGTACTTCGTGAGATCGAGACGCTATGACGGCAGTGGATGGGAACCGGCTGCCGACCTCTATGCGGGCACGGGCCGGCCCCTCGATCCTCAGGTTGCCGCGGGTGATCGCGACAACGCGATCGTGACCTGGATGCTCTCAGCCGGAGGTGGACGAAGACTGCAGGCTCGGGTCCGTGGCGCCGGAGGGGCCTGGGCCCCCGAGACCATTCTCGCCGATTCAGATGCCGGGGCCGGGGGGATGAGCATCTCGATGAACGGGACTGGAAATGCGGTCGTGGGCTGGTACAGCGGTCGAGCCGGCGCAAGAGGCGTTCACGCCAGGGTTGAGAACTCGGGGAGCTGGGGAGCTTCGGAGACACTCTCGGACGCTTCAGGCGACGCCGTCGATCCTCAGGTCGCGATTGATCGTGCGGGCAGGGTGGTCGCAGTCTGGCGCCAGCTCGATGGCGCCGACTGGCGCATTCGGGCCAACCGGTACGAATCAGGCAGCTGGCACGACCCCGGCACCATCTCCGGGGGCGACCGCGAGGCATTCTCACCTTCCCTCGCGGCATCCGGGCCGGGGCAGGCGACCGCGGTCTGGACACAGTCCGATCCGGTCAGCGGCAACCTGCGGGCCGAAAGTGCTGCGCTGGGCCTGGACGGGGGATGGGGTCCACCCGAGTCAATCTCGGTCGACGTCCCAGGTGCGATCAGTCGCGAGGCGGCCGTATCGATGCCCGACGCCGGCCGCGCGGTCGCATTGTGGCTGCAGACCGAGGGTCCGTCTCATTCAAGTCGCGTGTTTGCCACTGATCGGCTATTCAAGTGACGACGAACTGCCGATGCCCCGTGACAGCGCTCTTTACGGCCGACCTGGGCAGGAAGCCGACCCGATTGCGCGAAACGCTCTAGATGAGGAACCCACGATGAATGCTGGTGCTGAAAGACAACGACATGTGCTTGTGATCGGCGGTGCCGGGTACATCGGCAATGTCCTGGTCAGGCGACTTCTTATCGCCGGTTATCGGGTTCGCGTGCTCGACAAGCTGATCTTCAACCACGGCACCGCGATCGCGGGACTCTTCGAGGATCCGGACTTCTCGTTCATCCACGGAGATCTCTGTGTCCAGAGCGATCTCGAGCAGGCGATGGACGGGATCACGGACGCGGTTCTGCTGGCGGCGATCGTGGGCGACCCGGCCTCCAAGGCCTATCCGGAGTTGACCCGCGAGGTCAACGTGGACGGTGCACAATCCGTGTTCGAGTCCCTCAACGGTCGCGGCTGCGAGAAGTTCGTATTCACCTCCACCTGTTCGAACTACGGCCTCAGGACCACTGACGAGCCTGCGACCGAGGAGTCCGACCTGGCTCCCGTCTCGCTCTATGCAGAGACCAAGGTCGAATTCGAGAAGTACATCATCGAGCACTCGGACAAGGTTGATTTCTCTCCGACGGTCCTGCGGATCTCGACTGCCTACGGCATCTCGCCGCGAATGCGCTTCGATCTGACCATTTCGGAGTTCACGCGGTCGCTGGCGAGCGGAGAGGAGCTTCTTGTCTACGACGCCGACACCTGGCGTCCCTACTGTCACGTCCACGACATCTCCGGCGCGATCATGACCGTGCTCGAGGCGGATGCATCGAAGACCCGGGGAGAGGTCTTCAACGTAGGCCACAGTGACGAGAATTACACGAAGAGGATGGTCGTCGACGCCGTTCAGGGGCATCTGGACGGTGCCGGACGACTCAGCTATCACGAGGGCGGCGTGGACCCACGCAACTACCGGGTCTCATTCGACAAGATCCAGGCACGGCTCGGCTATGAGCCGGAGTTCCGGATACCTCGGTCGGTGGGCAACCTGGTCCGAGCCGTGCAGGCGGGGGTTTTCGACGATGTCGATGGTCGCCCCGGCTTCTATACAAATCACACGCTTGCGGCCGACCACGAAGCGGGTTCAGCCGGCGGCGCTGCCTGATGCGAGCCGTGATCCTCGCCGGCGGGCAGGGCACGCGGATGCGGCCCTACACAACCGTCCTGCCGAAGCCGCTCGTACCCGTTGGGGAGAGGCCGATCATCGACCTGGTGGTTCATCAGCTCGCGGCGGCCGGCTTTGATCAGATCGATATCTCCGTGGGTCACCTCGGACACCTGATCAGGGCGTATTTCGACGATGAGTCAGTGCTTCCTCCGGGGGTGCAGCTCTGCTACCGATGGGAGAAGGAGCCGCTTGGCACCGCGGGCGCATTGAAACTCATTGATGATCTCGACGAGCCCTTTCTGGTCATGAATGGCGACATCCTCACCGACCTCGACTACGGGGACCTGTTCGACCGCCACAGCCAGCGCGGCGTTGCGCTGACCATCGCGACCCACCAGAAGGACGTCCCGCTTGCGCTTGGAGTGGTGGAGGGACAGGGAGAGATCGTCACCGGCTATGTGGAAAAGCCGACCCTCAATTACAGGGTCAGCATGGGCATCTACATCTACGATCCGTCGGTGCTTGATGTGATCCCCGAAGGAAAGTTCGATTTTCCCGATGTGGTCCTAGCATTGATCGAGGCCGGACGTCCGGTGGGCGCCTACCGATTCGGCGGGTCGTGGTTCGATATCGGCACCCCCTCGGAATATGAGGCGGCCGCCAGCTTCCTCGATCAAAACCCGGAGACCTTCCGGCCACGCAGCAGGATCTGAACCGTTCAACCATGCGGGTGCTGATTCTCACCCAATACTTCACCCCGGAGATAACGGCTGCGCCACTCCGGCTTCATCCGTTTGCCAAGGGGCTTGCGGACCGGGGACACGAGGTGACGGTGATCAGCGAGACTCCCAGCCACCCGGGCGGAACGGTGCTGCCCGGTTACGGGGGGCGCATCGTTGATCGGCGCCAGCTGGACGGATTTCGGCAACTCTACGTTGCCACCTATGCCAGTCCCCGGCGCACCGCGGTGAGAAGGCTCTCCTCATACGCAAGCTATGCGGGAGCGGCACTCGCGACAGCCTCGTTGATGCGACGTCCTGACGTCGTGTTGGCATCATCCC
>JBBQZL010000115.1:0-8800 GCA_038207745.1 Solirubrobacterales bacterium | reverse complement strand
CTGCTCTCCGATCGGAAATCCAGCGAGATCCATGACCGCTTCGATGCCAGCCTCAGCAGACTCATCAAGCAGCGGCTCGGCACTTTCAAGTATGGCCCGCAGCGCGTTCACGTCGGCAGCCAGCGCGTTTCGCCTTGGGTGGTCAAATGTGTCTGGGTCATCTGCGATCTCCGTGATGACCTCCGTGTATCTGACTTGGCGTTCAGCAGCGAGTGCATAAACAGCCATCAACGTTCCGAGGCCAATCCCGTTGGAACGAAGCGCCAAAATTTCGCGCCACGAAAGACTGTCGTCGGGATTGCAGAGGAGCCGCAGAAAGCAAACGAATTGTCTGCCCTCGCCCTCTTCAAGTGCCACGAGAGGATTGCTTGGCAGCTCCCCATCAAGGTCTTCGGCAGCGAGAGCATCGACTATCGGATCTGAATAGACGAGCCTATAGTCGTTTCTAAGCAAGACAATGATTTCTCCGGGGTCAACGGAGTCAATTCCGTCGTCGTCAATCAGTCGTCTGCAGAGACGGGCAATACCTGCCGCCTCGCTCTCCTTGGTTGCGAAAGTTAGTGCTGCGACCACGCCTTCTTTTGCGTCCTCGACAGGACCAAGGCTTTTGGGAATCCGATTTGGATCCTGCTCGGCAACATTTAGACCCATTTCCAGAATATCCCGGTCGCAGCGATGGCATTCTGAAAGCTCGACCTCGACGGCACCCGGATAGTCATCGCTGAAATCTCGAAGTCCCTTCGGAAAAGCGTTCCTAAATCCATAGATACTTTGATCGTCATCCCCGGCTACAAACAAGCTCCGGTCCGAGCCAACCAGCCGATCAATCACGGCGAGATCGCATTTGTTCAGGTCCTGGTATTCGTCCACCAGAATGTGTGTATAACCCTTCCCGATTGTCAGATCTGGATTCTCGTCAAGCGCCTTCTTCAGGGAATAGACCAGCTCTTCCCGGAGGGTGTAGCCATACACCTCTCGATGTTGACGCCAAGCCCCTAGCAGCGGTGCGTATGGGACAACCTGCTCCCATTCGTCCTCTTCGGCTTTCAACGTTTGCCAGTCGCTTGAAAGAAGCTTGAGCTCGTCGCTGACCTTCTTGAGGCCAATCCTCCCCAGCAGATCGTTTAGTTCCTGGTGAATGACGCATGACTCATCGAAGTCGTCCGCGATCCGAATCGGCTGCGGAAGTCCAGGCACCACCAATTTGGATCAGTTGGCTTAGCGCGAAAGCGTGAAGAGTGAAGACGGCTGGGCAGTCTCCCGTTTCCTCACCCAAGAGCAACTCAAGGCGTTCCCTCAGTTCCTGCGCCGCTGCCCTGGAAAACGTAAGCGCAAGGATCGAAGATGGATCTACTCCGACTTCTTCGATCAAATAGGCGATGCGACGAGTCATTACGCGAGTCTTTCCCGTACCTGGCCCAGCAACGAGCCTCACAATCCGCGCATCCACCGACGCGATGTTTCGTTGCTCCTCCGAAAGCTCAGAATCCCAGGCCATGCTCCGCGAGTGTAAGTAGAAACGGCCGTCGAGCGTTCAGTCCGTATTCTTGGAGATGCCAGAAATTGGCCCGGATGCCCGAAATACCTCAACGGCCAACTCCTCGTTCGCACCGATTTAGGACTCCCCCTCCCCCTGCTCACTCAACAATCAGCACAACGACATTTTTGAGCTGTTGTGCATGTACGTCTGTTGAAGTGCCCCGGCCTGGGCCGGATTTTCCGGAGCGGAAGGCGGGGGGTGCCGGGTTGACAGACACCCATCACCCCTTGCCGATCTGTCCCAATTGGTACTTCATTGGTACTCGCCACCCAGAAGTGGCGCGCCCAAAAGGACGCGCCACTCAGCTACAGAGCCGAATTCCTGAAGGGTGAGCGACGGGGATCGAACCCGCGACCGCCTGGACCACAACCAGGAGCTCTACCTGACTGAGCTACGCCCACCACGCCGGATTCAATTTACCGGGCAGGGGTGAATGCCGGGTTTGGGCTCGGCTCAGTCGATGATCGGCGGCGGGGCCTGGCTTGTCCGCAGCGCCCCGGCGCTTGCAACCACGACGAGGATCATGCCCAGCAGCTCGGTGATCGAGAGATTCTGGCTCAGCGCGATCAAACCGACGAGACTCGCCACGGCCGGCTCCAGGCTCATCAGAACGCCGAACACCCCGGATGCCAGTCGGCGCATCGCCTCGAGCTCGAGCGAGAATGGGATTGCCGCGCTGACCACACCGACGACCGCACCAACCGCGAGTACCTCGGGACTGAGGAAGTCTCCACCGCCCTGCGCGATCCCGAACGGGAGCAGGAGAAGCGTTGCAACCAGCATCGATCGGGCGAGTCCGGTGCCGCCGGCAAACCTCTCCCCCACCCTCTTGCCGAGCAGGATGTAGGCGCCCCAGAAGCCGCCCGCCACCAGTGCCAGCGCGGCACCGAACGGATCTGTCCCACCTCCGGTTCCGCCTGAGAGGATCACAATGCCGGCGGCGGCCAGGACAACCCAGAGCAGGTCTCGCCTGCGCCGGGAGCTGAGCACCGCGACGCTGAGCGGCCCCACGAACTCGAGTGTTACCGCGATCCCGAGCGGGATCCGCTCGATCGCCTCATAGAAGAGAAAGTTCATTGCCGCAAGCGAGATGCCGAAGAGGATCGTCAGCTCCCAGTCGTCCCGGCTCAGCGACCGCAGACCCGGCCGCCAGATCGCGGTCAGGATCAGCGCACCGAACGCCGCCCTGAGCAACACGGCGCCCGCGGGGCCGACCTGATCAAAGAGCGTCGTCGCCAGCGCGGAGCCGATCTGCACCGACGAGATCGAAACAAGGATCATCCCGACAGCAAGGGTCCGGGGGGACGGATGATGTCGGCGTCTCATCGCCTCAGTCAATCGGTTTTGATCTCCCCGCGGTCGAAGCATCGCCAGTTCCGCCTAGACTCGCGTGGATGCTTCGCCTGACAATCTCGGTTGGACCGGACCGGCGAGAGATCGTTGCCGCTGCGCTCGCCGAAACCGAGGGCGTCAACCGGTTGATCCGGCTCCCCACCGAGGGCGACACCGACGAGACGATCTTCATAGCCGACGTGATGCCTCCAGCCGGTGATTCGGTCATGGAGCTGATCACCGACCACGGCATCCACGCCGACGACTATCTGCTCACAAAGCTCGACGTGATCGCCCCGTTTCACATGGAGCGAAGCCGCAATCCCGTCAACGAGGGGTTCGCCTGGGTCGAGATCATGGGCCAGGCCAGGGCGAATTCGAGGCCCCTCGGCCGCTACCTGACCCTGATCTCCGTCGCCGGCGTGATCGCGGCGATGGGCGTCCTGACCGGAAACACGATCCTGATCGTAGGAGCGATGGCGGTCAGCCCGGATCTGCTTCCCATCTGTGCCACCTGCGTGGGGATGATCGGAAGACGGTGGCACCTCGCAAGGCGTGCGTTTGTGACCCTGCTGCTCGGACTGGGCCTGGTCGTGGTGACCGCGTTCGTCGTCTCGGGGCTCTTGAACATTTTCGGGTTTCTCGGCCCGAACGAGGACATCTCGAAGGGCGCTATTGGGCGTCTGGCCCAGACCGACTACTCGACGATCCTGGTTGCCCTGGCTGCCGGGGTTGCGGCGATCCTCGCGTTCGAGACGCGCGCAAGCGCAGCGGTCGGGGTTGCGATCTCCGTCACCACGATCCCGGCCTCGGCCTACATTGGCGTTGCCGTCGGGATCGGGGAATCCGCGGAGGCCCTCGGAGCCCTTGTCGTCCTGGCGATCAACGTGTCCCTGCTGATCGTCTCGGGAGTCCTGACGCTCGCGATTCAACGACTGGCATCCCCCGGCCCGGACCCGGCTCCACGCGACGGGACCAGATAGTGGCGCAGATCACACGCTCGGGCTTTACGCACTTCCGCGCCGTGCCGACCAGGTGGAAGGACAACGACGTCTACGGCCACGTCAACAACGTCGAGTACTACTCGTACTTCGACACCGTGATCAACGCCTGGCTGATCGACGAGGGCGGCCTAGACATCCACAGGGGCGATTCGATCGGCGTCTGTGTCCAATCCAGCTGCGAGTTCATTGCATCGATCGGATTTCCCGAGACGATCGACGCCGGCCTGCGGGTCGGCAAGCTCGGCAGGTCGAGCGTCCAGTACGAGATCGGCCTGTTTCGGTCCCAGAGCGATGAGGCGGTCGCCAGCGGAAACTTCACCCACGTCTTCGTCGATCGCGACGGCCGCCGGCCGATTGAGATCCCCGGTCAGATCCGCGAGGCACTTGAGCGCCTGATCCCTCCCGGCACCAACTGATGAAGACGCGCGCCGCGGTACTCCGGGAGATGGGCCTTCCAGCCCCATATTCCGAGTCCCGCCCGCTCGAGATCGTCGATCTCGAGCTGGACCCTCCCGGGCCGGGTGAGCTTCTGGTCCGGGTCCGGGCGGCGGGGCTCTGCCATTCAGACCTCTCGGTGATCAACGGAACCCGACCCAGGGTGATGCCGATGGCGCTGGGGCATGAGGCAGCGGGTGAGGTGGTCGACGTCGGGCCGGGTGTCGAGTCCTTGAAGCCCGGGGATCATCTCGTCCTGGCGTTTGTCCCGGCCTGCGGGGAGTGCGCGTTTTGCCTCAGCGGCAGACAGGCACTCTGCGAGCCCGGAGCGCAGACCAACGCCAACGGCACGCTGCTCTCCGGCGAACACAGGCTCCACGACGAGCGCGGGGACACCATCCACCACCACCTCGGGGTCTCTGCCTTCGCCGAGTACATCGTGGTCTCGGAGAAGTCGGCGGTGAAGATCGACCCCGGGCTCCCCTTCGAGATCGCCGCACTATTTGGCTGTGCGGTAATGACCGGGGCCGGTGCTCTGCTGAATACGGCCTCGATCGCACTTCCCGCGAGTTCAATCGCCGTCTTCGGCCTCGGCGGAGTGGGTCTTGCCGCGCTGCTTGCGGCGGTATCGCTGGACACCCCCGAGGTGATCGCCGTCGACCCCGTCGGATCCAAGCTGGACCTCGCCCTGGATCTCGGGGCGACGATCGCCATCAACCCACACGACGGCGACGTCGTCGAGGCCGTTCGCTACGCATCGGGTGGAGGCGCCGAGGTTGCGCTCGAGACCGTCGGCAGCGCCGCGGTCCTCGCACAGGCGTATTCGGCGACCGCTCGCGGAGGGCTGACGGTGACCGCCGGACTTCCCGACCCCGGACAGATGCTGAGCATCCCGGCGGTCTCGCTGGTCGCCGAGGAACGCACCCTGCGCGGCTCGTATCTCGGGTCCTGCATTCCATCCCGCGACATCCCGTACTTCATCGAGATGTATCGCTCTGGAAGGCTGCCGGTCGAACGACTTCTGAGTGACCGGATCACCCTCGATGACCTCAATCAGGGGTTCGACCGGTTGGATCGCGGCGAGGTGGTACGCCAGATCGTCACGCTATGAGGAGTAACCTCGTTGCAATGGCGAAGACGCGATCAAAAGTTACAGAGGCCCAACTGTCTCAACTTGCCCAGACAGTCAGGTGCACAGTTGACATCGGACCGACGGAGCAGGGCAAGTGGATGGGTTCCCTGCGCTGGGACCGCACAGCCAAGCCATCCGACATCGGTTCGTCCCGGATCGGCCCGATGTTCAGCCCCAACAAGCAGGATCTTCTCGATGCTCTCGCCACGGCTGCGGACGAGACGGAGCCAAAGGCTCGCAAGCTCCGCTGAGTCGAGCGTCTACTCGTCTCTGGGAGTGACCCGGAAGACCGAAACGACCTCGGCCTGATGCGCCTCGGGGTGTGCGACGTAGGCGCTCGGCCCACCGCCGAACCAGCCCGCGCTCTCATTCTCTCCGACATAGATCCCGGGATGACGCTTGCCGTTGCCATCTTCCACCCAGACCTTGTCGCCTTCTTTGAATCCCTCTTCGATCTCGTCGCTCATCTGGCAACAGTAGCCGCTGGGATCGGGGGAGAAATTCTCCGGGCCTGTCGAATTCGGCAGGTCCCATTCGTCGCACTGATAGAGAAGGGTCAGGAGGCCCGCTCAAAACCGCTGAATGAGGAGGAGCACGATGAAGTTCATGATCATCCGGAAGGCCGACGAGGCAACAGAGGCCGGGGTCATGCCGACCGCCGAGCTGATGAAGTCGATGATGGATTACAACCGGGAACTCGCCGATGCCGGCGTCCTTCGCGCCGGCGCCGGGCTTCATCCGTCCACAAAGGGCGCGCGGGTCACATTCCCCGCAGGCAACCCAACCGTGCTCGACGGTCCATTTTCGGAGACCAAGGAGCTGATCGCCGGCTACACGATCATCGAGACCGACTCCCTCGAAGACGCGATCGGATGGGTGAAGCGCTGGCCTACCATGGATACCGAGGCAGGAGCAGTGATCGAGATCCGGCAGTTTCTCGAGCTCGAGGACTTTGGCGACGATGTGGTGACGCCCGAGATTCGCGAGGCGATCGGCGAAATGCCACTCGGTTCCGGCGAAGACCTCTAGGTCATATCCTCGCACGAGCGAAACGGAGGATCTGAGATGCGCTTTCTGATCATGGTCAAGGGCGACAAGGACTCGGAGGCGGGCGTGATGCCGCGGCCGGAGCTGATGGTCGCAATGGGCAAATACAACGTGGAACTCGCCAATGCGGGTGTGCTGCTGGACGGCGGCGGGCTCGGACCGACGTCTGACGGTTTCAGGACCGATGGTTTCGTGGACCGGATCACGGTCACGGATGGCCCTTTCACCGAGGCCAGGGAGGTCGTTTCCGGCTACTGGCTGATCCAGGTCAAGTCAAAGGCCGAGGCGATCGAGTGGGCGACGCGGATTCCATTCGAAGGTGTCGCGCAGGTCGAGCTTCGCCCGCTCTTCGAGCTCGATGACTTTCCGATTGCCGAAAACGAGTCCGGCTGGCGCGAGGAGGAGGAGGGGGAAATGCGAGAGAAGTTCTCGAACAGACCGCCCTCTGCACTTGCCGAGAGTCCGGGTTCAACCACTGATCGCGCTCCGAAGCTCCGGTACATGTTGCTGTTCAAGGCCAATGATCGCTCCGAGGCGGGCGACCTACCAAACGAAGAGGAACTGACGGCGATGGGTGCGGTGATGACCGACCTGGCCCGGAGCGGCAAGCTGCTTTCCGGGGAGGGTCTCAAGGCGAGCTCAGAGGGTGCCAGGGTGGAGTTCTCCGGAGGCAGGCGAACCGTTATCGATGGCCCCTTCACCGAGACAAAAGAGCTGGTCGCCGGCTACTCCGTCGTCCAGGTCGACTCGAAGCAAGAGGCGATGGAGATCGCGCGGCGCTGCGTCGAGGCAAGCCGGGAATCGGTGATCGAGACCCGCAAGATCTTCGGCGAGGCCGACTTCCCGGATCACCTCAAGGCGGAGATTCCCGAGGTCTTCGAGAAGGAGCGCGAGCTTCGGGCTCGCGTCGCCGAATGAACGCTGACAACCCGATCAAGGAGAGATGACCATGCGGTTTCTTTCGATCTACACGCCGGCCGACGGAGCGTCCGCCGGGGCACCGACAGCAGCACGCCTGGAGGAGATGGGCGCATTGGTCGAGGAGGGGTTCAAGTCCGGCGCCCTGGTTACCACGGGGGGTCTCCTTCCCCTCTCGGAAGGCGCGGTGGTTGAGCGTACCGGGGACCAGTATGTCCTCGTGGACGTTCCGATCGCCGAGGCGCAGGAGGCGAGCACTGGCTACGCGATCCTCAACGCCGATTCGAAGGAGGCCGTGATCGAGATGGTCAAGGACTTCCTGAGGGTTGCCGGCCCCGGAAAGAGCGAGATCTTCACGATCATGGGCGGCCCGCCGGAGACCGGGGATTGAGCGCGGCAGTTTGAAGATGCGCCCGCCGGCCCAGCGTCGCCGGGCGCATCTGCTTTAGTCGGTCGCCGTGGCTGCCACCGACATCCAGGACACGATCGACGCTGTCTGGCGGATCGAGTCCCCCCGGTTGATCGCCGGGCTGGCGCGAATCGTCGGCGATCTCGGCCTCGCGGAGGAGGTTGCCCAGGATGCCCTGGTCACCGCCCTCGAAGATTGGCCCGAGTCGGGTGTCCCCGACAACCCCGGAGCCTGGTTGATGACCGTTTCCCGAAATCGCGCCATCGATATCCTGCGCCGCCAAAAGCTGATCGAGCGCAAGCACGATGAGCTGGGTCGCGAGCTCGAAATCCGGCAGGAGATCTCCGCCGATCAGCTCGAGGCCGAGATCGACGGTGACGTCAGCGTCGATCTGCTCAGCCTGATCTTCACCACCTGCCACCCGGTTCTGTCCTCGGAGGCACGGGTTTCGCTGACGCTTCGCCTTCTGGGTGGCCTGACGACGAAGGAGATCGCCCGCGCATTTCTGATTCCGGAGTCGACGGTTGCCCAGCGGATAGTCCGGGCGAAGGCAAAGCTCGCCGATTCGAAAGTCCCGTTCGAGGTACCGTCCGGGGACGAACTTGACGCCCGCCTATCGTCGGTTCTGTCGGTCATCTACCTGATCTTCAACGAGGGCTACTCGGCAACCGTCGGTGATGATTGGATGCGACCTGCACTCTGCGAAGACGCGCTCCGGTTTGGCAGGATCCTTGCCCGGCTCTCGCAGCAGGAGCCGGAGGTCTACGGCCTGGTGGCATTGATGGAGATCCAGGCTTCGCGCTCCGGCGCACGGGTCGGACCGGGTGGAGAGCCGATCCTGCTGCTCGATCAGAATCGGGCTCGCTGGGATCACCTGCTGATCCGCCGCGGGCTCGCAGCGCTGGAGCGCGCCGAGAACCTCGGCGGTGCATACGGCCCATACGCACTCCAGGCGGCGATCGCGGCCTGCCACGCACGGGCCC